>JANMGB010000099.1:0-16522 GCA_031374415.1 Burkholderiales bacterium | reverse complement strand
GGTTGGAAGCCGTGTCTTCATCCGCCATGCGTCGTTGCAAATCCTCGCGATACCAAAGGGTATCGCTGCGGTTTGCGCCTAGCCTGACGAATGAATCCATCGACTTCGAACCTTTCAAATCCACTGAGACGGGGTACTAGCTCACTGCGTCCACTGGAGTGGGGTGGGGCAGGGCTGCAGCGTCTGTCAAAACCACAACCTCGCTTGGATGAGGGGGGTCGAGCCGTGCGTTGTGAGCAACGAACAAGTCTTCTTGGTTGGCGGCTTGCTCAACCACATCAGCCGCCAGGGTCTTGGACGGCTTGACCCCTAACTCCTTGAGCATCTCGGCCTGTCGGATCAAGTTGCCTTTGCCGCTGGCGAGCTTTTTGTGGGCGGAGTCAAAAGCAAGCTGGGCTTGGCCTAAGCGTTGCCCCACGCCTTGAAGGTCGTCGACAAAACCGCACAGCTTGTCGTAAAGGTCGGCACCACGTTTGGCTATCTCCTGGGCATTTCGACTCTGCGCTTCCTGGCGCCACAAATGGGCCACCGTGCGCACCACAAACAGCAGAGTAGAGGGGCTGACCATCAATACATTGCGTTGCCAGGCGTCCATGAAAAGCTCGTCGTCATGCGTCACGGCCAGCATGAAAGCGGGTTCGATGGGAACAAACATCAACACGAAATCGAGTGACTTCAGGCCGTAGAGCGCTTCATACTTCTTGTCAGACAGGCCTTTGATATGCGCACGCACGGACTCCAGGTGCTGCCGCAAGGCCACGGCGCGCACTTCATCGGTGCTGGCGGCTATGGATCGCTCATAGGCCACCAAAGACACCTTGGCGTCAACCACCAGTCGGCGCTCTTCGGGCAAATTGATCACTACGTCGGGTTGCGCGCGCGTGCCGTCAGCACGCTGGTGGCTGTGTTGAACGTGATAGTCCACACCTTTGCGCAGGCCAGATGCTTCCAGGACGCGCTCCAGAATCAACTCGCCCCAATTACCTTGTGTCTTGGCTGAACCCGTGAGGGCCTGGGTCAAGTTTTTGGCATCCTGGCTCAAGGCTTGATTGAGCTGCACCAACTGTCGCACTTGTTCAGACAGGGCAGAGCGGTCTTTTCCCTCTTGCACATAGACCTCTTCGACCTTGCCTTGAAATGCGGTGAGGCGTGTTTTCAAGGGCTCCAGAAGTTGGCCCAGATTGACTTGGTTTTGCTCGATAAAACGTTTGGATTTTTCCTCCAAAATGTCGCTGGCCAGACTTTTGAACTGGTCTGACAAAGATTCTTTGGCCTGCATCAGGAGTTGCAGCTTGTCCTCACCGCTTTGGCGTTCAGACTCTAGGCGAGCTTGCAAATCGGCGCGCTCAGCCAGCGCTGAATGCAAGCTCGTCACGGTATCGTTGAGCTTGTGCTCCAGGTTGACCTTTTTGAGATCACCTTGCTGTAACTGCTCGGTCAATGAGCTCAAGGCCTGCGTTTTTTGCGCGTCAGTCGAGGACAAGCGCAAGACCTCTTCTTGGCTGAGGCGGCATTGCTCGCTGAGTCGGATCATTTCACCTTCGAGTTGGGGCACGCGAAGGCTGCGTTCGCTGAGTTGCGCGCACTCGTCGCGTGCGCCATCCAAGGCATCGCGCCAGGCCTCTGCCTGGCGCCTCAATTGCTCACACTGGGCCGTCGTGGCTTGACGCTCTTGCTCACTCAGGCGAACACGCTCACGCAGTTGGGCCAACTCAATTTGCAATGCAGTCTGCGCCTGCATGACGCGCGCTCGGGTACCCCACCAAACGGCAGCAGCACCGGCGAGCCCACCCAGCACGAACAAACTGGCAATGGTGGCGATGTCCATCAATGATTCTTTCGATTTGAGGTTGGGGGTAAGGTCGTCGTGTGCGCCAAGATCACTGCAAGAGTCCTGTGATTTTATACAGCATCGGGCGATGGCTCGTTGAGTAGGCGAACCAATTGCGCCGACGTTCGACATTGGGTGGCACCGAATTGCCAGCGCCAATCAGAAATCAGGCCCTAAATTTCAACGTAGGTTTACATAATATACATTGTGGTTAGTTTAATCAATCAACAAGAGAGCCCGGAGTGAGCAATACTTGTAACAGGCCGTGAAAGCCGATGATTTTTAGGACACAAAGCGCTCAGAATCCGGGCTGTTACAAATTTGGAGTTGCTCATGTCCGCCAATCTCAACTTGCCGCGTGTTGACCGCATCCTGATCGTTGACGACGATGCACGCATTCGCGATCTACTCAGGCGGTATCTGGCCCAAGAGGGATTTGAAGTCTTGTTGGCTGAGGACGGTAAGGCGCTCAACCGAGTGTTAACTCGTGAAACCGTCGATTTGATTGTTTTGGACCTCATGCTTCCTGGCGAAGACGGTTTGTCGATCTGCCGGCGTTTGCGTGGGTCCAATGATGTGACACCGATCATCATGCTGACCGCCAAGGTGGAAGACGTTGACCGTATTGTGGGCCTGGAGGTGGGTGCCGACGATTACATGCCCAAACCGTTCAACCCTCGAGAGTTGTTGGCACGCATACATGCCGTGTTGCGCCGTCGCCCTTCCGTTGAAGCTCCCGGCGCTCCGGCCAAAGAGGCACAGACCGTTGTGTTTGGCCCGTTCGAGTTTGATCTGGCATTGCGCCGTTTGTCCAAGGGCGGTGACACCATTGCGCTGACGACGGGAGAGTTTTCGATGCTCAAGGCCTTGGTTCGCCACCCCCGCCAACCCTTGTCGCGTGACAAGCTGGCCCAATTGGCGCGGGGCCGTGAGTTTGAACCCTTTGACCGCAGCCTGGACGTTCAGATCTCCCGGCTGCGTAAGCTGATCGAGCCTGATCCCGCCCAGCCGCGCTACATTCAGACAGTGTGGGGGGTGGGCTATGTTTTTGTGCCGGACGGCGGTGTTTGACGCTTGACTGGGTTGTTCGCAACGCTTCCCGAAGCCAGCCTGCAGCCTCTTTTCCACAAGAGGCTTTTTTTTCATCAGCATCTTGATGACGAGGGTACATTGGCAAGCTAGGTCAGCAGTCAGCGGCCGAGGCTTCACTTTTCTTCATGGGCACAAAACACGTCGCACTGAGCCTGTTCTGGCGCACTTTTTTCTTGCTGGCCATTTTGTTGGTCGGCGGGGTCTTGGCCTGGACGCAGACATTCCGTGCGCTTGAATTTGAGCCGCGTGCTGTCCAGTCGGCTCAGCAAACGGCCAGCCTGGTCAACCTCACACGCGCCGCGCTCAAAAGTGTGGATGGGATCAATCGCGTCGCTTTGATCAAGAGTATCTCAACGCCCCAATCGGTCAAAATTTCACCCCGCGAGCCTCGTGACAAGTGGGTCTCCTTCGAAAACCTGAACCGTTTGTCGCGCACAGTCAGTGAAGAGTTGGTCAATCAATTGGGGCCCGGTACCGTCGTGGCGAGCGAGGTCAACGGCGTGGCCGGTTTGTGGGTGGGCTTCACGATCGAAAACGACCCCTACTGGGTCTTGGCCGACGCCAAACGCAACAACACTTTGACCAACAACACCTGGTTCGTGTGGGTGGGTATTGCGCTGCTGGCCACGGTGGTCGGCTCGGCGGGCATTGCCCGCCTGATCAACCAGCCACTGCGAGATTTGTCGTTTGCGGCCAGCCGCATCCGCGAGGGCGAGTTTGACTCGCGTCTGGACGAGAACACCATGACCAGCGAAATTCGCCAAGTCAATATGGGGTTCAACCGCATGGCCCGCGAGTTGGCCAAGGTGGAGGAAGACCGGGCGGTGATGTTGGCGGGCATCTCACACGATTTGCGCACTCCCCTGGCCCGCTTGCGCCTGGAGGCGGAGATGAGCGTCCAAGACGAAGAGGCCAAAAACAACATGGCCCAAGACATTGATCAGCTAGACGCCATCATTGACAAGTTCATGGACTACGCCCGCCCAGGCGAGGTCAAGCTCAAGCCAGTTCATTTGTCAGGGGTGGTTGACCGCGAAGCGGCCGCCTTCCGCGACACCCGGCATATCCAGATTACCTCGCGCGTGGCCATTGACACCAAGGTCATGGCAGATGAAATTGAGTTGGGTCGCGTGCTGCAAAACCTGTTTGAAAATGCCCGTCGTTATGGGCGCTCCATAGACACGGGCGTTGCCAAGGTGGTGGTCGGTTACGCGCGCACTGGCCCATGGGTGATCATCAGCGTTCGCGACTATGGGCCCGGCGTGGATCCGAAAAAGCTCGGCCAGGTGATGACGCCCTTCTTTCGTGGCGACGCAGCACGCACCGCCGCCACGGGGGCCGGCCTGGGCCTGGCCATTGTTGAAAAAGCTGTGCAGCGCATGGGCGGGCACTTCGAGCTGGACAATGCCGTTGATGGCGGATTGATTGCGCACATCAGACTCAAGCGGGCACCTTGAGGACAACGATTTTGTTGGCAAGTATTGTGGGCTCGTTGTGACGGCCAACGGACACCTCAGCGTCAGTGAACGTCCTTGCGCATTGTTCCATTCGCGCTGCTCGCAAGCTCCTTGCCCTCAATGCCCGCAAAGAGCTTGGCTGCACGGACCTTCACGTCCAACAATTCGTGGGCCGTGACGCTGTAGCGGCCGCTGAAAACGTCAACCTGGACGCTGAACTCGACGTCTTTCCCTCCATGGGACAGCTGGCCGCTGGTGAAGGCATAGTCAGGCAAGGTTGCGGGCAAGCCGCTGGCTTTGACGTCGTAGTTGACGTAGGTAACATCGTAGATCTCGCCACTTGCGAGGTCGAGCAAGCCGGTGGAGCTGACGATCTGCTCGTCGAGCTCGTCGTTAATGGCGATGGGTACTTTAAGGTGCATGGAGATACCAGATTGGGCGATGGGATGTGAGTCAGGGCGCACGGGTGAGTCAATCCGCTTGACTCGCCAGCCTCTGTGCCGACGATGCTTCACACAGATCCTAGTACCCCGTCTCAGTGAATTTGAAAGGTTGATTTCGCCAAAGCGAGCAGGTGGCGCATTGGCAAGCTGAGCTTGCAGGAATGCAGTGCGCGGGGATGTTGCTCCTGAGGCAACCTCCTGGATCCCCGCCTGCGCGGGGATGACGGGAGAAGGCTGGGATGCCGGGCGCAGGGTTTGGCATCTCCCCATGTCATTCCCGCGCAGGCGGGAATCCAGCAGCCTGTGTACTTCGCCATGGGCCTCGCAACTATTCAACCTTTCAAATCCACTGAGACGGGGTACCAGATTGTGTAGCTTACCCTCGGTAATTTGGGTTTCTAAAAAAAATGTGTTTGCGACGACACCGCCCTCCCCCTGAATGTGGTGAGAGTTACGCATGCTTGTCCGATGACGCACAAAGGCGATTCAAATGATGACAGGCCCTAAAATCAGCCCCCTCTCAGCTTGGCGCATGCGCCCAATTTCCTGTGTCCGCTGTTTGCGCCATTGACTTTGGCACCTCCAACTCCGCGATCGCCCTGACAAGCGCCGCGCAAGTTCAACTGGTCGAGCTAGAACCCGGGCATTTCACCATGCCCACCGCAGTCTTTTATTCGGTTGAGGGGTTGCGTCCGAGCGCCAATGCGCAGCAACACTACGGCCGCGCAGCCGTCACTGCCTACATGGAAGGGCATGAGGGGCGCCTCATGCGCTCCATGAAAAGCATTCTGGGCTCAACGCTGGCCACGCAGTCCACCGATGTGGGGGGCGGTCGCACGGTCGCTTACCTGGACGTGATCGCCAGTTACTTGCGTCACTTGAAGTCGCTGGCCGAGCAGCGGGTCGGGCAATCTCTGACACGGGTGGTCTTGGGGCGCCCGGTGTACTTTGTTGATGGCGACCCCCAACGCGACGCGGCGGCACAAGCGTCGCTGATGTCGGGCGCACGCGCCGTCGGCTTCAGTGACGTGGTGTTTCAGTATGAGCCGATTGCCGCGGCACTCGACTATGAGCGCACCATCGACGATGAACAAGTGGTGTTGGTGGCCGACATCGGCGGCGGCACGTCAGATTTTTCACTGGTTCGGGTAGGCCCCAAACAGCGTCAGAAAATCGACCGGCGCTCAGACATTTTGGCCAATCATGGCGTGCATGTGGCCGGCACCGATTTTGATCGGCTGATCGATTTGAATCTGATTTTGCCGTTGTGTGGTTTTCGTGCGTTCGCCCCCAACGGGCGTGAGGTACCTAGCGGGGTTTACTTCGACCTTTCCACCTGGCATTTGATCAATACTGTCTACGGGCCAGCCCGAGTGGCCGAGTTGAAGCGCATGAAGAGTTTTTACGCCGATTCTGGGCATCATCAACGCCTGATGAGCATCGTCACCGCGCATTTGGGGCATGCGCTCATGGCCCAGGCCGAGGCCGCCAAAATCGCCTTATCGCATGGCGAATCGACGCAGATTGATTTATCGCTGCTGGAGCGTGGTCTGTCTGTGTCATTGCATGAGGCGCAAGCCATCGCAACCATCACTGCCGAATTAGACCGAATCGCCTGCGCAGCAACTGAAACACTGACCCAAGCAGGCCTGCGACCGCAGCAGGTGGATGTGCTCTACCTCACTGGTGGCTCCACTGGGTTCGACCCCTTGGTGCGCCGCATTGCAGAGCAGTTTGGGGCCGCCAAAGTGGTCCGCGGCGACCCGCTTGCCAGCGTGGCACAGGGTTTGGGCGAGCATGCACGACGCATTTTTGGCTGAACAATTGCCCGCCCGCGGGGTTCAACGCGAGATGCGATTGACCGCTTTACAACGCGCAATGTCACAGGCTGTGGGCAGCATGGCACGGTATTCGACCACCCCTGGATTGCCTTTGTGGGGGCCACCATCGCGGGTGAAGCAGGTGTCACCCCGCCCGTTATCGTAGTAACTCATGACGTCAATGCAGCGCCGGGAGTGGGCCATCAGGCCGAAGAAGTGCCCCATCTCATGGCTGATCACGGTTTGCAAGGTTTGCGCACCTGGATGACGTGGATTGCGCTGCGCCAGCAAACGAAACATGACTGCATTCAACGACAGGGTTCGCCGGCCCACATCGGCCAGCGCAAAGTTGCCCCGAGCTTGCGCCTCGTTCCATTGCACCACCGACACTGTGCCCGGATTCATCAAGGCCGACACTTCGCCGACCACCTCAGCGGGGATCCCACAGGTGGCCCAGGCAGCTGCTGCGCGCTGCAATGCACCCAACACAAGGGCCTCATCAAACCAAGGCGGAGCGCCAGCATGCCTGTATACCAAACGCACCGCACCGCCCTGGACGGGCTGGTCTTGACCATCAGGCCAAGTGCGAATCTCGCCAGGCTGACAACTGGCGATCTCAGCCGCACGAGTGCTTTCGGTACCCGCGACGACCTCACCAGCCGACAGACCAGCCCAAAGTGCTATCCATACCCAGCGCATGGCCCATCATGGCACGCGATCTGATGCTCATGCAAGCCGTGGTTCGGTCTGAAGGGTATGCAACGCCTGTGCATACCGAACTGATCGCGCCACATCCAAAACGGCCCCAGTGTCCGCACCCAGCAGATCGACGGGGCGCAATCCCGCCAATAGAACATTCTTTACAGCAAACCAGGAAGCGACCGACCAGTCTGTCCAGTCGGCTGGCAGCTCGGCACGGATGAGCTGCGGGTTCGACAGAACAGACAGGTCGTAGGCATCAAACTGAAACATTGGCACCCACCGACTTCCGCGCCACTCGAAGCCAAATACTTGGCCCGTACTGAGGAGTTTGTTCAGGGTTGCGGCGTTGCCTGCCTGGCGCTCTTCAAGCAAACGCGCGACCACCTCGGCAGGTGCTGTGCTGCCCGTGTCACGAAAGGCTTCGAGCAAGGCAATGAAGCCACAGCCACTGGGGCGAACAACCGGTGGTGGTGCTGAGGCGGCTGAGGAACGTTTGTGCGGCGTGCGTTGCTGCAGATGAGCTTGCGCGCGAAAATCCTTTGGCAACTGATCGGTGAGGGTGATGTTCATGAGTGCTCCGTCCCGCGTAATAGGTTGATGTTCACGACAACTCCGCTTTTGGGTTGGGGGTTTCAGCATGCCCAGGCCGTATGAGCAGGTCTGTGCGCTGGCCCACCTACAACAAGCCTTGCACGTTGTGCATTTGAACGTCGAGCTCGGGATACGGTGCAAGGCGCCAAGCGCAGGGGCGCGCCCTTGAATTCAGCGCTTCACGAGGAATAAGGTGCCGCCGGGTTACCTGCCCAGCGAGAAAAAGCCGGGATGTGCTCTCCCTTCATGACCAGGTCAAAGGCGACCGAGAAACCTTGGCAAACAACATCGCCTGCATGCACGCCAAGGCGCGTGTTCTCGCTGCGCAAGAAATGGCAGATGCTGCCTTTTTGGATGGCAATCCCTTTGGGTTTGCCCGTTGAGCCCGACGTGTAAATCACGTACGCCGTATCCGAAGGCAAAACACCTTCGCGCCGTCGCAACGCGCTTGTCGGCTCGGCCAGGGTCTGGTCAGACCACACGATGCATGCCAGCCCCCCCCCAATTGGGAAACCCAAGGATTGGGAATGTGTATGGGCTTGTTCAGGAGGGTTCAGCCGGCACGACGTGCGTGAGGACAGCCGATTTTGCTCCGCCGTGGCAGTCGTATGGGGGCGACGAAGCAACATACTCATTGCAACGCACGAATACCTCTCGATACAGCCGGCGGTTGCCGAAAGGGGCTCCCTGACCGGGTCGTACTGACAGAGTTTGTCGACAATCTCACGCGAGTCGATGCCACACCGCTGAACGTAAGGTAACAAGTGCGAGACACTTCGTTGCAACTCAATAGGCCGCTTTTCAGCAAAATCACTCGAGGTGAGTTGATGCGCAATTTCGCCGCTTATTGTGTGCCGGCACGATGTTGCGCCGCTTTTTCTAGAGGAAGTCGCCATGCGTTGGAATGTTGTTCGTGCACTCAAGGCCTACCGGATCGCTCTGTGCATGGTGGGCCTGTGGGGCAGCTCTGTCGCCCTGGCGGTCACACCCGCTCCCAGCTCGTGGCCTGCAGGCAATGCCTTGAACGGCAAGCCCATCTATCCGACGTCATGCGAAGGCGCGGGATGCCACACCGGCACGAGCAACGCCAGCGACATATTTCGCAAGGTCGGCAATGGCGCCAACAACCCCACCCTGATCAATAACGCCATCCTGAGCGGCAAAATGAGAAATGCCACGCTGCTGGCCCTGACAGCCCAGCAGATGGCCGACATTGCGGCTTACTTGGGCAACCCCAATGTGACCGCCACTGCACCCGCAGCAGCGGCCTCGCCCACCTCCCTGAGCTTTGTCGCCACCACTGTAGGGGCCACCTCGGCGTCTCAGATTGTCACTCTGACCAACGGTGGCACCGCGGCCCTTGGCCCGATAACGTTCAGCGCCACTGGCGCTTTCACCGTCACGCCGGGCACCTGCACTTCTGGCGGATCTGTGGCTGCCGGCGGTAGCTGCACGGTCAACGTCGCTTTTCGCCCGACCATCACCGGTGCTGCTTCGGGTACGCTCACCCTCGCGCACAACGCATCACCCGCGACCACCAGCGTGGCGCTCAGTGGCACGGGGGTTGCGGCACCCGCACCGGTGGCCAGTGTGAGCAGCTCGGCGCTGACATTCGCGTCAACGGCCGTGGGCGCACGCAGCGTCGCGCAAACGTTGACCTTGACCAATTCTGGCAACGCGCCTCTGGGGCCCTTGGGTTGGAGCACCTTGGGCGACTTTTCCGCAGCAGCAGGCACCTGCAGCCTGGGCAACTCCTTGGCCGCCGGCGCCAGTTGCACCATATCCCTCACATTTGCGCCGACCGCTGTGAGCTCAGCCTCCGGCAGGCTGACCCTCACCCACAACGCTTCACCGAGCTCGACCATCGTGACGCTGAGTGGCGCTGGCATCGCAGCCCCAGCACCCATCGCGCTCATCAATGTCAGCACCCTGAGTTTTGCCACGACCAGTGTGGGCGCCTCCAGCGCTGTCCAGACAGTGACCTTGTCCAACAGTGGCAATGCGGCACTGGTTTTGAGCACCTTGACCTCGGCCAATGCGGCCTTCCCCATCACCGGCGGCAGCTGCACCGCTGGACTTTCTGTTGCTGCCGGTAACAGTTGTACCGTCATCGTCAGGTTCAATCCCAGCGCTGTGGGTGCCAGCACTGGCACGCTTGTCTTGGCCCATAACGCCAACCCGAACAGCAACAGTGTCGCCCTGATGGGTACCGGAATCGCAGCCGCCCCGATTGCCTCTGTCACTCCCAACGCCCTGTCGTTCAGCCAAGTCATCAACACCAGTTCAAGTGCCCAGACGGTGACCGTAAGCAACACTGGCACGGCTCCCCTGCTGCTGAGCAGTGTCAACATCACAGGTGCACAGGCCAGCGAGTTCACGAAGACGCCGGCCAGCACCTGTGGCGCCAGCGTCAGTGCCGGCGCCAGCTGCGCCGTGTTGATCACATTTGCCCCCACAGCCACGGGCGCTCGCTCTGCCAGCTTGGTCGTGGCACACAACGCCGCGGGCAGCACCGCGACAGTGGCACTCAATGGCGTTGGCAACATGACGCCCCAGCCTGTGATCGCGGTCAGCAACAACGCCTTGACCTTCAGTGCCCAGGCCGTTGGCAGCAATGCCACACAAACCATCACCGTGACCAACGCAGGGCAGGCGGCTCTGGTGCTGTCGAGCCTCACTGTGTCCGGCACCCACAGTGCGGACTACACGCTGGGCGGCACCTGTGCCGCTGCCTTGAGCCTGGCCATTGGCCAGAACTGCGACCTCACCGTTCGATTCGCACCCTCCACCTTGGGCGCCCGCACCGCCAACCTCAGCATCGCCTCCAATGCCACCCCCGTGAGCATTGGCCTAACGGGTACGGCAACAGCTGCAGCAGCACCGGCCATCACCCTCACCCCCGCCACCCAGACCTTCGGCAATGCCACAGTGGGCGCCGCACCGGTGCCGCGTACCATCGCCCTCACCAACACCGGTACTGCGGTGTTGACGCTGTCAAATATCACGGTCTCAGGGGCCGGGTTTTCGGGCAACAACAACTGTGGCAACAGCGTGGCGGTGGGTGCCTCCTGCACACTGTCACTCGCCTTCGCCCCGACCGCGGTCAGCCCTGCCACTGGGCTGGTCACAATCACATCCAACGCACCCAGCTCACCCCTGACGGCCGCCCTCAGCGGGACCGGCGTGGCCGCCCCGTTGCCTGTTCTCACCTGGGCCACCGCAGCGCCCGGTGCATGGCCTGATACCAGCGTGGGTGCCACCAGCAGCCCGATCAGCCTGACGCTCTTTAACCAAGGACCAGGCACATCGACTTTGAGCGCATTGGCCCCGACCACAGGCGAGTTTGTGTTGGGCGGAACCTGCAATGTGGGCACTGCGCTGGCAGCCAACACCAGCTGCAACGTCACAGTCGCCTTTGCCCCAGGACAAGTCGGCACTCGTGCCGCCCTGTTGCGCGTCACCTCAAATGGCACCGATCCTGCCGTGGTACCGCTTTCAGGCACTGGCGTCCTCTCTGCGCAGCCCATGGTGACTGTCTCCAGTCCCTCACTGGACTTCCCCTCGTCGACCCCAGCTTCGCCGCCCCCCGCCATGGATCTGAGCGTCAACAATGTCGGCACAGCAGCCATTACCTTGAGTAGCCTGAGCGTGCGCAGTGGCCTATTTACTGCCAACCCGGTCTGCGGCAGCTTGCCGGTGTCCCTGACGCCTGGTCAAAGTTGCCAAATCAAGGTAGCCCTCAAAAGCAGCCAGGCGGCGGAAGGTACCATCACCGACACCCTGACCATCGGCACCAGCTCGACATCCGCCAGCGTTGAATTGAGCGCAAACGTGACAAACGCCTCAGCTCAAAATGCCCCAACCAATGTAGGGTTAGGGGGCTGCTCATTGGTTGTGGGTCGCAGCGGGGGAACAGACCCCACGCTGTGGTTGTTGTGCGTCGGTGCCTCGCTGATTTTGTGGCGTCGCCGTCGTCCTTCGACAATCAACATGCCACCGCAGCCTTGACTGAATCTCTCGCACAAGGAACTTTCCATGAAATTTTTCAAAGCCAACACCCTCGTCGCCAGCTTGCTCTTGGCGTGCCTGAGTGCCCCGGTTCTGGCTGTGAGTGTCGGTCAGCCCGTCCCCGAAATTGAACTGCCGGGCGCCAGCGTGGCAACCAAGCTGTCCGACCTCAAAGGCAAAGTCGTCTATGTGGACTTTTGGGCGTCGTGGTGCGGCCCCTGTAAGCAGTCGTTCCCCTGGATGAACGACATGCAAAAAAAGTACGGCGCAAAGGGCTTGCAGATTGTTGGCATGAACGTGGATGCCAAGCGTGAAGACGCTGACAACTTCTTGAAAGAGGTGCCCGCCCAGTTTGCAGTCGCCTTTGACAGCAAAGGCGAGTCTGCCAAACGCTTTGCAATCAAAGGCATGCCGACCGCTGTTTTGGTGGGAAAAGATGGCAAGGTTCTGATGGTGCATCAAGGTTTTCGTGACGAAGACCGCGCCGATCTAGAGTCCAAACTCAACGACGCATTGAACGCGAAATGATCAGCCGAGGACAAACCATGAAACACCGCCCTGCCCTTTTGCTGACCGTGTTTGCGCTGCCCCTGCTTGCGCTGTCTGGCTGCGCCGGTTTCGCGCCACCACAGCCCTGGGAAAAGGGCAATTTGGCCCAGCCTGCCATGGGCATGTCCGGCGACCCCTTGGAAGAGCGCTTCAACCAACACACCTACTCAAGCAAAGAGAACGCCTCAGGCGGCTACGGTGTGGGTGGCGGAGGCTGCGGCTGCAATTGAGCCCGCGCATCCGATTCATGTTGCTCTATCGATCATGCCCATCATCACATCAGGTCGCCGTATGAAATCCAATCCCGATTTGGCTTGTGCCCCAGCGTCACCCCGTGGCCGGCTTCAAAGTGGTGCCTTGGTTCTGGCCGCGTTGGCCTTGCCAGGCGTTTACTCGCCCGAGGTGCAAGCCGAAGCAGCCCCCGACCAAGGCGTGATTGCCTTCAAGTACCTGCGCTACGAAGACTCCCAGCCGGGTCTCAAGCGCGTCACGGTGAACGCTCCCTCCGTCTACATCGCCACACCCCTGGGGCGGAACTGGTCCGCAGAGGGCTCGCTGGTGGTGGACAGCTTGTCGGGGGCTAGTCCGCGCTGGCAATCATCAGTCTCGGGCGCGTCAGTCATGAAGGATGAGCGTACGGCGGGCGACGTGAAAGTCACCCGGCATTTTGACCGCTCGTCTTACTCGGTCGGCTTAAGCCACTCCAGCGAGAACGACTACATCTCTAATGCGTTTTCGCTGCAAGGCGCATGGTCCACAGACGACAACAACCGCACCTGGACAGTCGGCTACGGTCGGGCGGCAGACAAAATCGACCCCACCAATGGGGGTCAGTTGGGTATTGCGAACGAGCGCAAAAAAACCAACGAACTCATTTTCGGTGTCACGCAAGCAGTGTCCACCAGAGACATCGCCCAACTCAACCTCACCATCGGCAGCGGCAAGGGCTACTACAGCGACCCCTACAAAACCCTCGACTACCGGCCTCGTGAGCGTTCGCAGTTTGCCCTGCTCGGCCGCTGGAACCATTTCCTCAACGGTGACGGCTCAACGCTGCGCGGAAGCTATCGCTACTACCACGACAGCTTCGGCATCAACGCGCTCACCGTGCAGGCCGAGTGGGTCAAGCCCGTGACAGACTCTCTCACACTCACCCCCTTGATCCGCTTTTACAGCCAGAGCGCGGCCAAATTTTATGTGGATGGCCAGTACGACCCCAATGGATACCCCATCTTCCCAGCTCTTGCGACGGGTCAGCTCAACTCGGGTGACCAACGCTTGTCTGCTTTTGGCGCGCTTTCCGTGGGCATCAAGGCGCAATACAAGGTCAACCCTTTGTGGGCAGTCGACGGCAAGTTCGAAGCCTATGAGCAGCGCTCAAACTGGCGCTTCGGCGGCACGGGTTCTGCGGGTGTTGACACCTTCAAGGCCACGATCGTGCAAATGGGTGTGAGCAGAAAGTTCTGACATCGCTACCCAACCACGCCCGACAAAAGATCCTGCTGCAGTGCGACGGTGTTCGTACAGAATCGATGGAGTATCAGTGATGAGTACCGCGTCTGCGTTTACGTTTTGGCTTGCGTTCAGGTCAGCCTGGGTTCTTTCCACGAGGGACCTGGTCCGCAAAAGCATCCTTGTGCTCACGTTGATACTCTGTCCTTGGGCGACCTACGCTGCTGACTTCCTGGATCCCGACGCGGCCTTCAAGCTCTCGGTTCAGCCTCTTGACACTGAACACCTCGACGTGCGCTTCGATGTCGCACCGGGCTACCACCTGTACCGGGACAAAATCAAGATCCAAGCCGATCCCGCGAGCGCTGTTCAGGCACCCAAAATTCCGCCCGGCATACTCGAGTTTGACGCCAACTTCAACAAGGAAGTTGAAGTCTTCAAGGCGCCTGTGAGCTTCAAACTGGCCCTGGGCGCTCTCAGCACGAAGCCAATCAAGTTGACCGTCAACCATCAAGGTTGTGCAGATCAGGGTCTGTGCTACTCCCCGATTGAAACCGCATTCAAAGTGGAGCGTGAGGGCGGCACACTCAAGGTGTCTGCCCTGACTGAGGCCCAAGCCTCATCCTGGATCAGTGACAGCATCGCAGGTGACGCAAAAGCATCCAAGAGCACCGGCTCAACATCGACCAACGCTGATGACACCAGCATTTCATCGGCTCTACAGTCAGGCAGCTTGTTGAAGGTGGCGGGTGTTTTTTGGGTGGCAGGATTGCTGCTTTCCTTCACACCTTGCGTACTGCCTATGGTGCCGATTTTGTCGTCCATCATCGTGGGCCAAGCGGGTGAAACGTCTCGCACCAAAGGTTTCACGCTGGCACTGGCCTACGCTTTGGGCATGGCCCTCATTTACACCGCGCTCGGCATGGCTGCGGGCTTGGCTGGTGAGGGTTTGGCGGCGGCATTGCAAAACGCTTGGGTGCTGGGCGCCTTTGCCCTGTTGCTGGCGGGTTTATCGCTGTCGATGTTTGGCGCCTACGAGCTGCAAATTCCCAGCAGCTTGCAAGGCCGCCTCACAGAGTTCTCGGGCAAGTTGAAAGGCGGCCAGTACGTGGGCGTGTTTGTGATGGGGGGGCTCTCGGCACTCATCGTTGGGCCCTGCGTGGCGGCCCCGTTGGCGGGCGCCCTGGTCTACATCAGTCACACGCGAGATGTGGTTCTTGGAGGCGTCGCGCTGTTTGCCTTGGCGTGTGGCATGAGCGTGCCTTTGTTGTTGGTCGGGGTTTCGGCAGGCTCCTTGCTGCCACGCTCGGGCGGCTGGATGGAGCGGATCAAACACCTGTTCGGCGGCTTGCTGCTGGCCGTTGCCTTGTGGATGGTGTCGCCCGTGGTGCCCACGTCGGTGCTGATGCTGGGTGTGGCCGCATTGCTGCTGGCCACTGCCGTCTACCTGGGAGCATTTGAGCGACTGCCAGATACAGTCAGCCCCGCCCAGGCCCTGACCAAGGGCGTGGGCTTGATGCTGGCCTTAGGCGCCGCCCTGCAGCTGGCTGGTGCAGCCTCTGGGGGGCGTGACTTGCTCCAACCCCTGCACCATTTGGCCCAAGCCCGAGGACAGTCGGCGACAACAGCTGGAGCGCCAGTTGCCCACCCTGCATTCCAGGCGGTCGCCTCACTCGAGGCCCTGGATACCGCGGTGCGCACCGCTACCAAGCCAGTGATGGTTGATTTTTATGCTGACTGGTGCACCGCGTGCAAAGAACTCGATGCCTTCACGTTCAGTGACCCTGCTGTGGCCAAGCGCATGGCGGGTCTGACATTGTTGCGTGTCGATGTCACAGCAAACAATGCGAATGACAAAGCCTTGATGCGCAAATATCAGCTGTTTGGCCCCCCCGCCATGTTGTTCTTCGATCCGCAAGGTCATGAGTTGTCGCAAGCGCGTGTGATTGGCTTTCAGAATGCCGAAAAATTTGGCGCTCACCTGGACCGCTTGCCGAGTGGCAGCCCGACACGCATCAGCCTGAACGACACCCAGAAACCGTAGCATGCCGTAGGGCTTGGCTGCAAACCGCCCATGGCGGTTTATTTCCTATCGGCTTTTTGAGTCATTTCGCAACACCGCACCCCCCAAATGGGGCATGTTCAAAATGGCAATGCTCGGCGTACCCTGACGACTCGACGTACGCAGGAGTCATCGCTATGAGCAGTCACCCCCGCCTTGCCACCCCATCGGGCGCCACCTACGAGTTGCGCTTCAAATCGCTGTTTGATGCTGGTCGTGCCCTGGCTTTTCCTTGCGATGCGCAAGGCGAGGTCGATGAAAGCGCGCTCAGCCAGCAAGCGCTGAAAAACTACCGACGAGCCCGCAAAGTGATTGGCAAGGACTGGGCAACGCCCATGGTTCAGCAGATTCATTGAGCCTTGATGCGCCCACACTGTAAGCGTTCCGGCAACCCATCTTTCGCAACACCAGAGAAGCTGAGAACCTTGCGTCTGTGATGACAACAGACGAAGCGAGGTGAGCATGGATCGAGAGCGGATTGAGAGTTGCCTGGAACAGGTGAAGGCCTATCAGGC
>JANMGB010000094.1:0-10962 GCA_031374415.1 Burkholderiales bacterium | reverse complement strand
TGCAAAAATCACTCTTCAAAGCCATCAACATCCCCACACCAACCCCAGCCAACCTCGCCAAACCCCGTTTGTAGTCTGCACTTTTTGATTCACTTCTATATGAATCAATCACTTACGTGCCGTAAGTGTCGAACTCGGGGGGCCCACTGGAGGCAATCGGGCGCAGGCGGGCCAGTGCACGCAGGCGTGTGTATTCACCCCCCCCCAGCGCCTAAGGAGGGGGGGGAGTGGCGAGCAGGAATTGGTGAATGCTGACATTTTCGGTGGCTCCCGCGCCAATCGCATTGCGCCCGTCAAATCGTCACTGCGCAACGCACCGGATGCGCTAGCGTACGGGCGTTGCTGACAGCCACTCATGACGCAAGGTGCTTGCCATCTCACGAGCCACCTGGGCCACGGCTTGGGAGACCGCTGGCGCCAAGCCATCGAATCCCGGAGCGGATGCCTGAACATGAACAGCCGCGCGGTCGCGACGCAGCACACGCTCTTTGGCATCGAGCAAGGCCCAGTGAACACCCAAGTTCACCTCGCCTTGTGCCGTCATGTCCAGCTGCTCAACCTCGATGCGCAAACCATACCGCGTACTTGAGCGCCCTGGGGTGTCACGAGACCGTACCCATGCCTCGCTCAGTGACGCTTGCAGATCGATGATCCAGGTGCGCGTGAGCTGGTCGGACAAGGGCGACACCCAACGCTCGGTGTCCACCACCTGCACCCTGTTGGCGCTTTGGCGCACCACGAAGGCCAGTCGGTCCAGGGACTCGGGTAAGCGCACGGCCTCAACGACCAGCTCTGTGCTGACCAAAGGGCTGATGCGCAAGGGCGTCCGAGCAGACAGCTGGTGGTAGCGCGTCGCAGGTACGCTGCTGCAGGCCACGCTGCTCAGAACGATGAGGGTCATGGCCAGGTGCCTGAGGGCGCATCGGGCTATCCATCGCAGGGATCTCATTTCCCCTCCTCCGTCTTTTTGCCAAACACAAGGGCATCTGGGTTGCGCTCTAGCATGTCCGTCAGGGCGGCCAAGGAGCGTGCTGAGCGGCTGATTTGCCGCAGGGCGTCGCGCAGGTCTTGCTGCAAGGCAGAGTCGTTGGACAGCACCCCATTGGCTGACTCGATGGCGCTACGGGCCTCGCGCAATGCCGCGCTGGCCTCGGGGGTCACCTCGGCATCCAGGCGTTTGACCAGTCGATCTGTACTGAGCAATGCGGCGTCCAGGCGGCCCAGGGCTTGTGACAACTGCTTGGCAATCTGATCCACCGGGATGCGGTCAATGCGTTTGGCGACCCGGCCCACGGTTTCTTGGATTTCTGTCAAGCCTCCGGGGATGGTGGGCATGACAGGCGGGCTGTTGGACCAGTCGATGGTGACCTTGGGCGCATCGGGAAAGAAGTCGAGTGCGATGTAGAGCTGCCCTGTCAGCAGGTTGCCGGGACGAAGTTGGCCGCGCATGCCGCTGGCCAGTAATCGGTCTAACAAGGCTCTCTCGCGCTCACCGTTGTCGTCCGGTGGGGCGTCTGCACGCAGCCTGGAGCGCAAGCGATCAGGGTAGATGTTGACCTCGACCGGGAAGCGCAGGGCCTGGGTGGTGCCGTATTCGACACCGAGCGACTTGACCTCGCCGATCACGATGCCGCGCAAATCGATGGGCGCGCCCGGCGATAAACCACGCAGGGATTCAGAAAAGTACATCACATAGGTGCTGATGTTGTTGTCGGCGGGGCGCATGGCGAGCTCGCGCTCATCGAACAGGGTGAAGCTGGCGCCACCAGCCGCCGGGGGCGCGGCTTGATGAACATCTGGCTGTTCTTGAAAGGCAATGCCGCCTTCAATGACAGAGACCAAGGACTGCGTGAGCACACGAAAACCATTGGAATCGAACGACATGTCGATGCCGCTGGCATGCCAAAAACGTGAGTTGGCCGTGACGTAGCGATCATGGGGGGCGTTGATGAACACCCTGACAGTCACACCCTTGCCGTCAGCGTTGAGGGCGTACTGCGTGACATGGCCGACTTTGACATGGCGAAAAAACACCGGCGAGCCGAAATCAAGTGAGCCCATTTGTTTGCCCGTGAGCACGAACTCACGGCCAGTGGCATCGGCCAGGATCAAGGGCGGGGTCTCCAGGCCCACGAACTCACGCACACGATCTGAGGCTGTACCAATATCCATGCTGATATAGGGACCCGAAAGCAAGGTGCCCAAACCGGATACTGATCCCGCAGAGACCCTGGGGCGAACGACGTAGAAGCGGGTGTCGCTGGCCAACATGTCGGTCGCACTTTTGATCATCTCGGCGCGCACGAGCACTTCTTTGCGGTCGGCTGACAGGGTGATGGCTTTGACGTCGCCGACATCCACGTCTTTGTAGCGAATTTTGGTTTTGCCGGCCTCCAGACCCTCAGCCGACTTGAATCTCAGTGTGACAGTCGGACCACGATCCCACACGCTTTGAACCACCAGCCACACACCAATCACCACCGCCAAAAGCGGCAAAGCCCAGACCATGGATGGCCATTCGCGACGACGTGATTGAACCTTCAGCTTGGGCAGTGGCGGCGCGGGTGGCGGAGGTGGATCAGTGGCGGCTACAGGCTCAGTGGTGTTGCTCATTTCAAATTTGCAGGTCTTCGGGGAGGCATATTGTTGGCGCGGTCCCAGATGAGACGGGGATCAAAGCTTTGGGCAGCGAACATGGTCAGCACCACCACGGCAGCAAATGCCAAGGCCCCCGGCCCCGGCAACACCCAGGCCAAGGTGCGAAACTGAACCAAGCCTACCAGCACCGTGATGACGTAGACATCGAGCATAGACCAGCGACCAATGATTTCAACCACCCGGTAAAGCCGATTGCGCTGCAAAGGCGCCCAAATTGAACGACGCGCAGTCGTGAACACCAACAGGCCCAATGCCAATAGTTTGAGCAGCGGCACCACCACACTGGCCACAAACACCACCAGCGCCAAAGGCCATGAGCCGGTGCGCAAGAGCACCATCACGCCACTGAGGATGGTGTCGTTTTGGGCGCCCAGAATGCTCTGGGTGTGCATCACCGGCAGCACATTGGCGGGGATGTAGAGCACCGCTGCGGCGAGCAAGAGGGCTGTGGTCCGTGACAGGCTGTCAGGTCGGCGGGCGTGCACGGGCGAGCCACAACGCTCACAAGAATCGGCTTGGCTGTCAGGGTGGGTGGGCAAAGGGCACTGTGCACCACACACGTGGCAGGGCGTGACACCGAGGGATTGCCCCGTCAGTGGGTTTGGCGACTCAAGCGCGCGGGAAATCCATGTTGAAGACACCCCCTCGGCCGTGACGCCTTCACCCATCCCATGGCGCCTTTCAAACCACACCCAAGCGCTGCGCGCATGCACCGTCGCGTTCAAGGCGGCGGTGATGAAGATCAAACCAAGACAGGCCCAAAACGCCGGGCCGAGAACAATGTCTGCCACATGCTGCAGCTTGACCAACGACACCAGAAGGCCGAGCAAAAACACTTCACCCATGCTCCAGGGGCGCAGTTGGTGCAGCCATCTCAGCGGTGCCCTGAGAGTTGACCAGGCTCGGCCCGTTTGAAGTTGCCACAACACATGCAAATGAATAAAGATTTGCGCAGCAGGTGCGATCACCGTGGTCAACAACACCAACAAACCCACCAGGCGCATGTCGTGGTGCCACATTTCCAAGGCGGCCTGGATCAAGGTGGTTTCGCGCTGAGTGGCGTGAAGTTTCAGGGCCAGCAACGGGAACGTGTTGAGAATCAAAACCAGAACACCACCGGTGCAGGCCAGGGCCAAGGCCGTCTGGGCGCTTTCGGGTGGCGCGGGATGCAGGAGGTTGTCACAACGTGGGCAACGTCCCACTTCGCCTGGCCCTAACAGGCGCCCGGCGCACACCAGGTCGCACTCGGGGCAGACCGTGGGGGTGGGGCTGGCGGGATCAGAGCTCAAACCTCAGCCTCGGCCTCGGCCTTCTATCGGACTGATCGTCATAGCTTCACCGTTTGGTCCTGCATCGCAACGACAAGCATGACCCGTCAACATACAACCTCCCAGAACCCCCGCGCTTGGTATGGGGCGGCTGAATTGGCCGGGTGAATTTGATCGCTTTCAAGGCTCGCCATGTTCGCAAGGACAGCTCTTGATTGTCCAGTATTCTCAGTAGAGTCCAGGACTGGCAGACCGTCAGGGTGGGTTTTCATTGGCCTTTTCCGCGAGGCAGGCCGAGCAATTGCCCCACTTATCCACAAAAATGGTGGACAAGTCTGTGAGTAAGGCGTGCACATGGCATCACGGGTGTAGCAGGCCATGACGCGGAACTTACATCAGGGCCAGCTGACATGACCCCTGGTTGGCCGGTATCCGGGGTGGCGGACAGCTGGAGCGCAAGCACCAACGAAGGGCAGATTGTAGGTGCATCTGGCCACAGACTTTGCACAAACACTGGACAAAAATACAGCCTCCATGTACTGTACGTAAACACAGTACTCATGGAGCCCTCATGCCCCTGTCCCCTACCGCAGATCGCCTGGCCACTTTGCCCACACGCATCAAGTCCGCCCTTTGGCGTGCAGCCGATTTACCCTGCATGCCGCACCCCACGGTACCCACAGGCCACGCTGAACTGGATGCCGCTTTGCCTGGGGGCGGGTGGCCCACCCACTGCCTGACCGAACTCCTCAGCCCCCAAGCTGCGGTTCTAGAGTGGCGTCTGCTGGGCCCCGCCTGGAAACACCTGGCACGCCCCCGACGCCCGCTGGTGTTGATTGCCCCGCCTCAGTGCCCCCATCTGCCCGGCCTGCAGCATGCCGGCATCACCGCCGATCAACTGATTTGGGTTCAAGCCCACAGTACGGCTGAGCGCTTGTGGGCGACGGAGCAAGTCATTCAATCGAATGACTTCGGGGCGCTCATCACCTGGCTACCCCAGGCCCGCCCCGAGCAACTGCGCCGCTTGCAAGTTTGTGCTCAGGGTGCCGAGGGTGTGGTGTTTGCCTGGCGACCTGCCGTTGCCCAATGGACTCCTTCTGCGGCCCCTTTGCGTGCTTTGGTCACGGCCGGTACGGATTGGGATCTGCAGGTCAAGCTCTTCAAACGCCTGGGGCCGCCGCACGAGGGCGTGCTCAGTCTGCCAGGCGTACCCAGTCCCCTGACTGCCCTGCTGACCCCTCGGCTGGCGCACCCCAGCACGTTCTCTACCGGTGCTGTTTTGTCATCTCGATCCGTCCCATCCCTCTCGGAGCCACCTCATGCCATGGACCGCCCTGTGTCTTCCCCACGCCCCAGCCACGCCCGCCACCTCAGCCTCACCCACTGAACCTGACGCCCTGCACACCCTGGCCCTCTGGGCACTTCAATTCACACCGCGGGTGGCCTTGATGGAGTCTGCGGTGGTGATGGATGTGTCGCAGAGTCTGCGTTTGTTTGGTGGCTTGGGCGCCTTGCAAGAGCGCCTGCATGAAGAAGCGCCGCAACTGGGCGTGCACAGCTTGGCGTGGTCCAGCAACAGCCACGCCGCGCTGGCCTTGGCGCGTGCAGCCCATGGCGTGCCACAGCCCCACGTCCGCCCACCCATTCACACAGGCAGCCCCTTGGCTGAGCAGCTGGACTCCTTGCCCCTGCACACCCTGAGCGCCACAGCCCCGCACCAAGCCACCTTGGCCAAGTTGGGGTGTCACACCTTGGGCCATGTACGGGCGCTGCCCCGCGGCGGATTGCGACGGCGTTTTGATGCGGCCCTGCCCCGAGCCCTGGACCAAGCCTACGGCCTGCACCCAGAGACGCACACTTGGCACAGCGTGCCGGACCATTTCACTGCGCGGCTGCAACTGATGGCCCGCGTTGAGATGGCACCTGCGCTGCTGTTTGGTGCGCGACGGCTGCTGCTGGCATTGTGCGCTTGGCTCGAAGCCCGCCACGAGGGTGTCACGGCCTACCAGTTGCGCTGGTCACACGACAGCCTGCGCGCCCGCGACGCCGGCACGGGGGGCGAGTTGAGCATTCGCACCGCAGCCCCCTCACGCCACATCGAGCACCTGAGCCGCCTGCTCGCCGAGCACCTGGCCCATGCATCGCTGGCGGCCCCGGTGGACGAGATCACGCTCACCGCATTGAGCACGCAGCCTCTGCTGCCCCCCAATGCCTCACTCCTGCCTCACACAGCACCTCAAGGCGAGGCCTTGTGCATGGTGATGGAGCGCGTGGCAGCCCGCTTGGGCGCACACCGGGTGTTGCGCCCCCTGCCTCAGGCTGACCACCGCCCTGAATGGATGACCCACTGGCATCAGGCCACCATGCCCCCGGCCCCTGTGGCACGGCGGCCATCAACGGCGGCCGATCTCATGCCCCAACCCTGCTTTGTATTGCCTGAGCCCTTGAAACTGCCGATGCAAGGGACGCATCCGGTCTACCACGGCGCCCTTCGTTTTTTGACAGGCCCCCACCGTGTTGAAGCCGGTTGGTGGGACCGAGTCAACACCGCCACAGGCGAGCACAGCCGCCAAGTGGCACGTGATTACTGGGTGGCGCTGAGCGAGCAGGCTGGGGTGCTGTGGGTCTACCAAGAACGCGCTCTGTCAACGCCCTTGGCACCCTCACCTGCGCCACCCACCTTGTCCCCAGCGTGGTACTTGCATGGCATTTTTGCTTAGAGCCTGTTCGGAGCAAGCAGCAGAAACAGTGCGCACACCATGCAGTCCCTTCCCGCTTACGTTGAGCTGCGTTGTCGCAGCAACTTCAGCTTTCTCCAAGGCGCCAGCCACCCGGACGAATTGGTAGCGCGCGCCCAGGAGCTGGGCTACCAGGCCCTGGCCTTGACCGACGAGTGCAGCCTGGCAGGCATCGTGCGGGCCCATGTGGCCGCAACAAACCACCAACTGCCCTTGCTGATCGGTAGCCAGTTTCAAGTCGATGGCGCCCTGCCATTCACCCTGGTCGTGCTGGCCTGCAACCTGAATGGTTATGGCAACCTGTGCCAATTCATTACCCAATTGCGGCGCAGTGCCAGCAAAGGCAGCTACCACCTGCACCAAGACCACATCACCCCAGACGCCCTCACGGATTGCTTGGTGCTCGTGGCCCCGGATCGACGCAGTAGCGTCTTGCAACGCCAAGTTTTGGGCCAATGGCTGCAAGCCCACTTTGCGCAACGGGCCTGGTGGGCCCTGGAGATGCTGTGCCAAATCGATGACGAAGCCTGGCTGCATCATCTGCGCCAACTCAGCCTTCAAACACACATTCCCTTGGTGGCCTGTGGCGATGTCCACATGCATGTTCGCTCACGCAAGCCCCTGCAAGACGTGCTCACCGCCATTCGTTGCGGGCGCCCCCTCACGGCCTGCGGCTGGCAGTTGCAAATCAATGCCGAACGTCACCTGCGCAGTCGAGCGCACCTGGCCCAGCTTTACCCCGCTGACCTGCTGGCGCAAACCTTGGTGGTGGCCCAGCGGTGTCAGTTCTCCCTCAACGAACTGCGTTACCAATACCCAGACGAAGTGATCCCCCCTGGCCACACGGCGGCCACCCACCTGCGCGCCTTGACCGAAGCCGGGGCGGTCAAGCGCTGGCCCCAAGGCATCACACCCCAGCTGCGCGCCCAAATCGAACACGAGCTGCAGCTCATCCATGAACTGCACTACGAGCACTACTTTCTAACCGTCACCGACATCGTGCACTTTGCCCGCAGCCGCGGCATCCTGTGCCAGGGCCGAGGCTCTGCGGCCAACAGTGTGGTCTGCTACTGCCTGGGTGTGACCGAGGTCGACCCGGCACGCCTGTCGACCCTGTTTGAGCGCTTCATCTCGCGCGAGCGCAACGAGCCCCCAGACATTGATGTGGACTTCGAACACGAACGCCGTGAAGAGGTCATCCAATTCCTTTACAACAAATACGGTCGAGACCGCGCCGCACTGACCGCCACCGTGGTGAGTTACCGCCCCAAGAGCGCGCTGCGCGACGTGGGCAAAGCTTTGGGCATAGACAGCGCCACCCTGGACCGCGTCTGCGCCCAACACAGAGGCTGGGATGGCGGCCCCATGCTGCCCGAACGCCTGCAGGAAGCCGGCCTCGACCCCAGCGCGCTGCGCACACGTCAACTCTTGAGTCTGGGCAGCCAGTTGCTCGGCTTTCCTCGCCACTTGTCGCAACACACTGGGGGCTTCGTACTGACCAAGGGCCTACTATGCCGCATGGTTCCGATTGAAAACGCCAGCATGCCTGATCGCAGCGTGATCGAGTGGGACAAAGACGATCTCGATGCCGTCGGACTGCTCAAAGTCGATGTACTCGCCCTGGGCATGCTCACGGCTTTGCGCAAGGCGCTGGGCCTGATCTCCGTCATCACCGGCCGCCCGTGGTGCTTGCAAGACATCCCCCCTGACGACGGCCCCACCTACGACATGATCTGCGCCGCTGACACCGTGGGCGTGTTCCAAATCGAGTCCCGCGCCCAGCAATCCATGCTGCCTCGGCTGCGGCCGCGCTGCTTCTACGATCTGGTGATCGAGGTGGCCATCGTTCGCCCAGGCCCCATTCAAGGGGGCATGGTTCACCCCTACCTGAACCGCCGCACAGGCAAAGAACCCGTGGCCTACCCCAGCGAGGCTCTGCGCAAAGCACTGGAGCGAACCTTGGGCGTGCCCATTTTCCAAGAGCAGGTCATGCAAATCAGCATCTTGGCTGCGGGCTTCACCCCGGGCGAGGCCGACCAACTCCGTCGCGCCATGGCCTCTTGGCGCCGCAAAGGCAGTTTGTCCCCCTACCACCGAAAACTGGTCGACGGCATGACAGCGCGTGGCTACGACGCGAGCTTTGCGCAAGCTATTTTTGACCAGATTCAAGGCTTCAGCGAGTACGGCTTTCCTGAATCTCACGCCGCCTCATTTGCCTTGTTGGTCTATGCCAGTTGCTGGATCAAATGCCACCACCCAGCCGCCTTTCTCACTGCCTTGCTCAACAGCCAACCCATGGGCTTTTACGGACCCAGCCAATTGGTTCAAGACGCGCAGCGTCATGGCGTGGTGGTGCTGCCCGTGGATGTCAATCACAGCGATACCGCCACCTTGCTCGTTGAGCCACAGGCCGCTCGCTTGGGGCTGCGCCTGATTAACGGACTGGGCAGGGAGGCCGCCGAACGCATCACCATGGCACGCCAACAAGCGGCCTTCCACAGCATTGACGACCTGGCCACACGTGCGGCCCTCACGCGCCAGGACCTGCAACACCTCGCCGCCGCTGACGCCCTGCTCAGTCTGAGCGGCCACCGACGGCAACAAGTCTGGGATGCTGCCGGCTGGCAAGCGCCCACCGCCTTGCTGCGCAACGCCCCACCCCAGGAAGCGCCCTGCCCCCTGCCCGAGGCCCCAGAAGGCCAAGCCATCATCGATGACTATGCGACGCTGGGTTTGAGTTTACGCAGGCACCCGGTCGCTCTGTTGCGCCCCGCACTGCAACGTCAACACGCCCTGAGCGCAGCCCAACTCCAGCAAACGCCCGCAGGCCGCCTGGTCACGGCATGTGGCCTGGTCACCACCCGGCAACGCCCTCCCACAGCCCATGGGACGGCCTTCATCACCCTGGAAGACGAAACGGGCGTGGTGCAAGTGATTTGCTGGAAAAGGGTGTGGCAAGCGCAGCGGCACACCCTGTTAACGGCCCGATTGCTACAAGTCAAAGGCACGTGGCAGCGTGAAGGCGCTGTGTGCCACCTCGTAGCAGGTCATCTGCAAGACCTCAGCCCGTGGTTGGGCAGGCTGAGCACCACCAGCCGAGACTTTCATTGACGGCCGTGCCATCAGGGGGGCTCACCACACAAACCGCGTCTTGCGTCAACTCCCACTGCGCCCGATGGAGCGCAACAGCCAGCCCGCCCCCAACAAGGCCGCCACAAACCCGAGCAACCCAAACGCGGGCAAACCGAAGACGGTCGGCCCACCGCCCACCGTCATCACGATCGACGAACCGATGATGAGTGCGGCCACCACCAGGCCGACGGTCACGCGGCTGACTGCGCGGTCCAACTGATCGGCGACGCGCTGCAAATTTTGGATGTCAATGTGCACCTGCACGCCACCCTGGCGCACACTGCGCAGCAAGCGAGCCAGGTCATCCGGCACCTGTGTCAGCAAGTCGGCGATGCGCCGCACCGAGTGCCAACCTCGCAAAGCCATGGCACGCGGCCGATAACTCGCTCGCAGGGCCTTTCGCAACACCGGTAGTGCCTCACGAGCCATGTGAAAACTGGGGTCCAGATGACGGCCCATACCCTCCACCGAGACAAAGGCCTTCACCAGCAAGGCCAGATCAGTGGGCAAGACCAACTGATGTCTGCGCAGCAGGGCCGTCACATCGCCCAGCATCGACGCCAGGCTCAACTGATCCAATGGCACGCCGTGGTAGGTGTCGACAAAAGCGTCGACATCAGCGCACAACAGGGCCTCGTCCTCGGGACTGCTCCCGTCTGTCCACTCAAGCAGCACATCCACCACTGCGGCGGCATCACGCTCCACCAGGCCCAACATCAAATTGAGCAACTCTTTGCGCCGAGAAGTCGACAACCTGCCCACCATCCCAAAATCGATGAAGGCAATCCGATTGCCAGGCAGATAGAACACATTGCCAGGATGCGGATCCGCATGAAACAAACCATCCTCAACGATCATCTTCAGTACGGCCTGTGCCCCACAACGCGCCAACACCTGCCGATCCAGGCCCTCACGATCGACGCGATCCAACGCGTCGCCGGGTATGCCAGCGATGTACTCTTGCACATTCACCGCTTCATGCGTCCAAGCCCAATACACCTTCGGAATCACGATGTCTGCAGATTGGTAAGCGTTCCGGCAACCCATCTTTCGCAACACCAGAGAAGCTGAGAACCTTGCGTCTGTGATGACAACAGACGAAGCGAGGTGAGCATGGATCGAGAGCGGATTGAGAGTTGCCTGGAACAGGTGAAGGCCTATCAGGC
>JANMGB010000092.1:0-1776 GCA_031374415.1 Burkholderiales bacterium | reverse complement strand
GCCTGATAGGCCTTCACCTGTTCCAGGCAACTCTCAATCCGCTCTCGATCCATGCTCACCTCGCTTCGTCTGTTGTCATCACAGACGCAAGGTTCTCAGCTTCTCTGGTGTTGCGAAAGATGGGTTGCCGGAACGCTTACGGTCCAGGTGCTGGATTCGCAGCACATCGCCGTGACCAAGGTCCTGGCCTTGACGGATCCGATGCGCATGGCACCGCGCGACTTGTTCGACTTGAACGTTTTGCTTGAGGCTGGGGTTGATGATCCCGGCCCGCTGCTCGCGCAGATGCCTGACGCCAAGCAACGTCTGCCACTGATCATGGTCGAGCTGTGGCCAAAGATCGAGGCCATGAGCTACGAGCAGTTCCGCAACGAAGTCGTGCCCTATCTGCCTGTCAAAGTCGGCCAAGCCATCGACCGCGAGGCGTTCGACGCCATGCGCGTAGACGTCGGCGTTGCTGTAGAACAATGGCTGCAGACTGCCGCCACTGTTCCACCGGGACTGGGGTCATGAGCTCCAATTGGAAGTTCAGATTGCTGGGGGGGCTTTCCGAACCTGCGTCGCCCAGGGTCTTCACTGCCGCTGAGTTCCATGAACTCGTGCTTCGGTATCGCCCAGGCGCCTCCACGAGCACGGCCAGGCTGCTTGCTAATTCGCTTGCACACGCAGGAGCCCTGCGGCGTGTTGCTTCTGGCATGTACCTGAATCGGAGTTGCCTGCCGCCCGCTGAGCTGACCGAAATGGCCAGTCGCATCAGGGCTGGCGCGGTGGTCTCGCTGCAGTCGGTGCTCGGAGAGTGCGGGTTCTTGAACAATCCCTCCGCCATCGTGATGGCCGTGGTGCCCACGTCGGCAAGCAAACGGCCCAAGCTGGGTGAAGTGAGGGCTTCGGGTGGCGATGTATTCAGGTTCTACGGCTTGGCCGAGCGCTTCTTTCCCGCGTTTGATGATGATCGCTGGATGCTGTATCAACCTGGTCGGCCCTGTGACATGTTCAGGCCCGAGGCGGCGTTGCTGCACTGGCTGTACCTGGCTGGCATGAAGCGCAGCACCGTCACGTCACCACCCACGGATGTGGACATGGGACAGCTCGACGAAGAACACTTGAAAACGCTGGCGCAGCGATGGCGACTGGAGGCCGAGTTGAACGCTTGGCATGGGCACGCAGCGTCAACCCATTATGGCGAAGAGCCGGGTGACCGAAGCCATGTCGGTGTGCAACCCCAGGGGACCACCGGGGCGGATGCGCAAGCTGCACGAGAGCGTCTATTGGCGCGGGTGGGGAAGCCACGTTGAAAAGCCACGGCCCTGGCGTTGCTCACAGTACGCCCAGGGCCAGCCGCCTTTCTTTGCCAGCAATGCGGTACTTCCAGAACCAGTGTTTGGAGCGACGACCCGAGGCGCACTGTTGACATTCAGATCGCTTGCGCGCTAAAGGGTGACCAGCAACCCGTGCATCAGTGTTTCAGCGTTTCAAATCAAGGCTGATATGCCGAAGGAGGTCGTTGCTGCGCAGGAAATCTTGTGTCAGTGGGCCGTTGATCTCGCGGGCGATTTCCGCTTGGACCACGGGCCCCACGGTGCGTTGTGCGTCGGGGTCATTTTCGAGGCTAATTTCTTGCAAACGAGCCTGTAAGTGTTGGCGCCGACCGAAAATTGACCCACTTAGAGCGATAGTGCCGACCCAAATTTGACCCGGGTGTTCAACCTACCCTGCCACCTTTTTGAGCAGGGGAGAAGGAGTGATCACCATGGCCATGATTGGCAAAGTCAAGCG
>JANMGB010000091.1:0-25648 GCA_031374415.1 Burkholderiales bacterium | reverse complement strand
GCCTGATAGGCCTTCACCTGTTCCAGGCAACTCTCAATCCGCTCTCGATCCATGCTCACCTCGCTTCGTCTGTTGTCATCACAGACGCAAGGTTCTCAGCTTCTCTGGTGTTGCGAAAGATGGGTTGCCGGAACGCTTACGTTCATGTAGGCCTGCGCCCCCGACCCAGAGGCTTCCGGTCTGTGCTGAGTGACCCAGTCGGGCAGCGCTTGGGTACGGGCCAAGAGGCTCGCGGCCTGCTCACTCAGGTCTTTGGGCAGATTGTTCAGCGCATAGTGATGCACCTCGATGATGAGGTACTCGCGCTCTTTGGGCGGATGTTTGGCAAGTTCAGGGTGGTTGGTGATCGCGTTCCATTCGCCACAGTTCATCTGCCGCACGCCGCTGAGGCCGTCAACGCATTTGGCCTCAAAGTGGCGCCGTTGTGCGCGCCGCCAGGTGAGTTGCTCATGCTCTTTCAAAGTGTCACCCGCGTGGGGCATCTCCACTGCGTAGTCTTGCAGCAAGGCAGCCAGGTCATTTCCGGCCTCGCCCTGGTTTTGTTCCGTGGCGCTGCGTTGGCTGGACATTTGCACGGCTTTGTAATCCCAGCTTTGACGCTGCACATCCCCCGCCACCAACTGCCGGTGGGGTGACCACAAGGTGATCGCATCCCGCTCTTCCGTGGCGTCTTGACGGTGATAGCGCAGGGCACCTGCCTTGTTTTCTGGGAGTTGACTGGCGTCACTGAACAAGACCACTCGGTGAAATGGCGCGTTGTCGGAACTGCGGTGGGGATTTTTCTCCGCGCTCTCGCCCGACACAACCACCCAGCCGATACCGTACTGCTTCAAAATGCGCTTGATGGTGCGGCCTTGCCCTTCGTTCCACGCCAGGAAAAACTCCCGCCTGGGGTAATCCTCGACCAAATGGCTGCTGTCCAAACGAAAGCAGCTGCCCAGCGTGGTACTGGCCTGCAACCATTCATCGACCATCTCGCTCACAGCGACCACGGGCGAAAATTGGTTGAAGATGCGGCTGTCGATGCTGTCTTCCATGAGCGTCAGAGCGTCCACCACCTCCAGTTGCACCACACTCAATGAACCATCTGACGGCCCCATCCGCACACTGCGAACAATCCCGCACAAAGGCTGGAGTTCGCGTTGATCTGTCACCAATTGCACCTCAACAGGCAGACCGATGAACAGTTTGGCGGGCAGGTTCGCGCGCTCGCTCAGACAAATCAGGTAGCCATGAACGCCTTCGCAAATGACGTTGGAGTACTCGACTTTTTGCACTGTCAACAAACCCTCGAGGTCGCTGCGGTGGGGTGGAAAACGCAGTCGAATGGGGCGATTCGTCTCACTCAATGAAAAGTCAAGCATAGACATGGTGGTGGCTTCCGTTATGGCTGAAATCTGAAACAAGCGGTCCTGGACTGTGGGGTGTCCAGCTGCCAGGGCCCGACCGTCGATTGGCTGCGCTCTGTGCAACCTACAGAGGCAGACGCACAGGGCCGCGGTCCAATAGTTGGGTTTTGTCTACCGAGGCGGTGAGGGCCTTGGCAGGGTCGATGGACGTGCGGCCATGGGGGATTGCGCAGCAATCGCATGACCGATAGGTCATGCCGATGCCCGAAATCCATGTTTCCAGGGGATGCCCTGGACATCACGAGCCTCGCGTGCGAGGACTCACGGTACTGCATACTTCTCACCCGGACTTCCTCATTTTTGCCATTTGGCTTGGATTCAAGCGTTGCTTGCCGACCCGGTGTCAAGTGCATTGTGTGCGACAAAAACACGTGTTCGCAAAGATTGTCACGATTGCTTGCAATTTTTTGGGTGGTCAGCGTACTGCATGTCTTTGCCAGGGAACACCGCGTTGCAATCAGTGCAGAGCAAGGCTCTGGCCTGGGTCGCAAGGCCTGCATGAAGGGGCAACCACCAGGCCAAAAGCAACAGCAAGGCGGCTGTCGCCAAACCACAGGTGCTCACCCAAGCGAAGCCATCAGCGCGGGGCACATTGATAATCGGGGGGTGACTTTCGACCCCCCCCCTCCCCTGGACGCGCAAACGCGGGCCTTGGTTCAAGCCATCGATGCTGTGCTGCCCCAGACACAGTGCACTCGCTGTGGCTTCCCCGATTGCCATGCTTATGCCAGCGCCATAGCGCAAGGCGAGGCACCCATCAACCAGTGCCCGCCGGGTGGGAATGAGGGCATTGAGCGGCTGGCCCGCATCACGGGTCAATCGGCGTTAGCGCTCAACCCTGATCACGGGCACGAGGGCCCGCGCCATGTGGCACTGATCGATGAAGAATGGTGCATTGGCTGCACTTTATGTATCAAGGCTTGTCCGGTCGACAGCATCATGGGCGCCCCCAAACTCATGCATACCGTGCTGACCTCTGAGTGCACCGGCTGCGAGTTATGCATCCCAGTGTGCCCGGTCGACTGCATCAGTTTAGAGAACGTGTCGGGCGAGCGCACGGGCTGGCAAGCCTGGTCCCCGGAACACGCTGATCGGGCCCACAAACGCTACCAGCTCCATCAAGCTCGCACCCAGCGCACCCAAGAAGAAAACGATGCTCGTCTGGCTGCACAGGCCGAGCTGAAGCTGGCCGATTGGGCCGCGAACTCGCAACTTGACCCGGCTGCACAAGAGCGCAAGAGGCTTCTTGTCGAAGCGGCCATGGCCCGCAACACGGCACGGGTTCAAGCGAGGGACAAGCCTTAGGGCCTGATCAAAGTCGACCCCAAGGGCGCAACGCAAACTCCGGGTTGACCCGCCCCTTCAGATCGGGAGTAGTTCATTTCAGGCACGACGCCTAGAGTGCGACCACGTTCTGAACACAGCAATTCGTAGCGACCGACTGAGTAGCGGGGATCGAAACGATTGCGATCAGACAGTTGCCAATCACCGATCCGAAGGAAACCCGATGAAGAATTTTGCCGTATCGCTGGGAATCACCCTACTGAGCATCAGCCCCTTCTCCTGGGGCCAGTTGCTGATCGGACAAACCAGCAGCTTCACTGGCCCAGTCGCTGCTGGCGTGAGAGAAAATACCGATGGGGCCATGCTCTACATCGACCACATCAATGGCCTCGGGGGGATCCATGGTCAGCGCATTGAGCTGGTCACGATGGACGACAAGTTCGAGCCCAAACAAACGGCTGAAAACGCGCGCGTCCTGATCACCGAGAAGAACGTGCTCGCCTTGTTCCTGAACCGCGGCACACCCCACACTGAAGCCATGATGCCCCTGCTGGAACAGCATAAGGTTCCCCTGATTGCCCCGTCATCGGGCGCCATGGTTTTACACAAGCCGGTGAACCCCTGGATATTCAATGTGCGCGCCACCTACCAGCGCGAGGCAGAGAAAGCAGTAGCCCAGCTCGTCACAACCAGCTTGACGCGCATTGCCATCGTGCATGTCGATGATTCATTTGGCGCAGACTGTGCTGAAGGGGCGCGCAAGGGTTTCGAGAAGGTAAAAATGCAGCCGGTCTTCGTTGAAAAATTCAACCGCACCAAACCTGACCTCTCGCCGTTGGTCGCTCTGGCCAAAACCCACAAACCTCAGGCGATTTTGTTCTTCGGTACCGCTGCGTCGGTGTTCGAAGGCACCAAGCTACTGCGTGACAACGGCATCACAGCCCAAATCGTGACGGCCTCCAACAACGCCTCCAGCGGCTTCATCAAACTCATGGGAGAGTATGGGCGAGGCACTATCGTGACCCAAGTGTTCCCCTACGAACGCTCCATCAGCAGCCTCTTGGTCAGGGAGGCACAAGAGCTGGCAGTCGCCAAGAAAATCCCCAACGTCACGCCATCCATGATGGAGGGCTTCGCGGCTGCCAAGGTGTTGGTCGAAGGCTTGCGCCGCGCCGGCCCACGCCCCACCCGCGTCTCGCTGCAGCAAGCACTCAACAGCATGAAGCGCGTGGACATCGGCGGCCTGGAACTCAACTACAGTGATACGGACCACACCGGCCTGAATTTTGCCGACCTGGCCATCATCGACGGCTCGGGCCGGTTCCTCCGGTAGTACCCCGCCTGAGTGAATTTGAAAGGTTGAATTGTTGCGAGGCCCATGGCGAAGTACACAGGCTGCCGGATTCCCGCCTGCGCGGGAATGACGTGGTGAGATGCCAAACCCTGCTCCCGTCATCCCCGTGCAGGCGGGGATCCAGGAGGGCGCCTCAGGAGCAACATCTCTACGCGCTGCATTCCTCCCAGCTCAGCTTGCCCATGCGCCACCTGTTCGCTTTGGCGAAATCAACCTCTCAAATTCACTGAGACGGGGCACCAGTCCCCAGCCAATTCGGCATGAACTCATGCCCACAGGGCCTGGACATTGAGTAAATTGCCGCGCCGGGGAAGGGATTCTGGCTTAAGCTTTTCAGCTTTTCCTCATCCCCGTCCCGGAGTCTTTCATGAGCGAGCCCCTTTCGCCCACCGAACAAGCTTTGCGCACTGCCGCACTTGAATACCACCGCTCGCCCCTTCGCGGCAAGATTGCCGTGACGCCGACCAAGCCTTTGTCCAATCAGCGAGACCTCTCTTTGGCCTACTCGCCCGGTGTGGCCTACGCCTGCCTGGCCATCGAAGAAAACCCCGAGTTGGCCGCGGAGTACACCTCACGCGCCAACCTGGTGGGGGTGGTGACCAACGGCACGGCGGTGTTGGGCCTGGGGGACATTGGCCCTCTGGCCAGCAAGCCGGTGATGGAGGGCAAGGGCTGCTTGTTCAAAAAATTCGCCGGCATTGACGTGTTCGACATCGAACTGGCCGAGCGTGACCCCGACAAACTGGTTGACATCATCGCAGCACTCGAGCCTACCCTGGGTGGGATCAACCTGGAGGACATCAAGGCGCCCGAGTGCTTCACCATTGAGCGCAAGTTGCGCGAGCGACTGAATATCCCCGTCTTTCATGACGACCAGCATGGCACGGCCATCATCTCGGCCGCGGCCCTGTTGAACGGCCTGGAGTTGGTGGGCAAGGCGATTGGTGAGATCAAGCTCGTGACCTCCGGCGCGGGGGCGGCCGCGATTGCCTGCTTGGATGTCATGGTGGGCCTGGGCGTGCGGCGGGACAACATTTTTGTGTGCGACTCCAAGGGCTTGATCCGCGAGGGCCGCGGCGACAAGCTCGACGAATCCAAACAGCGCTATTGTCAGCGCACCGCGGCAACAACCCTGGCCGATGTCTTGGTGGGGGCAGACGTTTTCCTAGGCTGCTCGGCCCCCGGGGTGTTGAGCCCCGAGATGGTCAAGACCATGGCCAGCCAGCCGATCATTTTGGCTTTGGCCAACCCAGAGCCTGAAATCCGTCCTGAACTGGCGAAGGCGGCACGACCAGATTGCATCATCGCCACGGGCCGCTCGGACTATCCGAACCAAGTCAATAACGTCCTTTGCTTTCCCTACATTTTCAGGGGCGCACTCGACTGCGGCGCGACCAAAATCAACGAGGCCATGAAGCTCGCCTGCGTGCGTGAAATCGCTGATTTGGCCAAGGCCGAGACGAGTGACGAAGTGGCCACGGCTTACGCCGGACAAGACTTGAAGTTTGGCCCCGAGTACCTGATCCCCAAGCCTTTTGACGCGCGACTGATCTTGCGTATTGCGCCAGCAGTGGCCCAAGCCGCTGCCGAGTCGGGTGTGGCCACGCGCCCCATCAAAGACCTTGAGGCGTACCGCGAGTCTTTGCAGCGCTATGTCTATCAAACCGGGATGTTCATGCGCCCGGTGTTTGCCACCGCGCGCGCCCAGCCTGCTCGCGTCGCGTATGCCGAAGGGGAAGATGAGCGGGTGCTGCGTGCGATTCAGGTGGTGATTGACGAGGGGCTGGCCAGGCCCATTTTGATCGGCCGCCCCGCAGTGGTTCAGGCTCGGATCGAGCGCGCCAGTCTGCGCCTGCAAGCCGGCCGCGACTTTCAGTTGATTGACCCGGAAGACGACCCCCGCTATCGCGAGTGTTGGGAGCAATACCATCAGCTCATGGGCCGTGACGGAATCAGCCCCGACGCCGCCAAAACAGCGTTACGCCGCTCCAATACGCTGATCGCCAGCATGCTTGTGCGCCGGGGTGAGGCCGATGCCATGTTGTGCGGCTTGGTGGGGCGCTTTGACGGGCATTTCGAACATGTGCAAAACGTGATCGGTCGCCGCGATGGGGTTCAGACCCTGGCCACCATGAACGCCGTGATGCTGGAAGACCATGTGCTGTTCATTGCCGACACCTTTGTCAATGAAGAACCGAGTGCCGAGGCCTTGGCCGAGATTGCCCAATTAGCGGCCCATGAGATGCGACGCTTTGGCATTCCGCCCAAGGTGGCGTTTCTGTCGCACTCGATGTATGGCTCATCAGAGCGTGCGTCGGCACGTCGGATGCGGGCCGCCCGCGATTTGTTCGTCAAGCAAGCGCCACACATTGAATGCGACGGTGAAATGCAAGGTGACGCTGCCTTGTCAGAAGCCATCCGTCGCGCCATGCTGCCAGGCACCACGCTCAGCGGCTCCGCCAACCTGCTGGTGCTGCCGAACATTGACGCGGCCAACATCCTGTTCAACGTGCTGAAGGTGACGGGCGGCAAGAACGTGACCGTGGGGCCCGTTCTGTTGGGCACGGCAGCCCCTGTGCACGTCTTGACACCCTCGGCCACCATGCGCCGCGTGGTCAACATGAGCGCCTTGGCCTCGGCCCAAGCGGCAGACAAACGCAAGGCTTGATGAACACCGCCGACATCCACGCCTTTTTTGCCACGCTCCAAGCGGCCAATCCGAGCCCTCAAACCGAGCTCGAGTACACCAACACGTTTGAGCTGTTGGCGGCCGTGCTGCTGTCCGCGCAAGCCACGGATGTCGGCGTCAACAAAGCTACGCAGCGATTGTTTGCCGTGGCCAACACCCCCCAGCGCATCCTGGATCTGGGGCTGCCGGCTTTGACGCAAGCCATTCAAACAATTGGCCTGTTTCGCAACAAGGCCAAAAATTTGTTTGCCACCTGCGGCATTTTGGTGACGCAGTATGGTGGGGATATCCCCCGCACCCGCGAGGCCCTGGAGGCCCTGCCCGGCGTGGGCCGAAAAACGGCCAACGTGGTGCTCAATGTGGCCTTTGGCGAGCCGACCATGGCGGTGGACACGCACGTCTTTCGCGTCAGCAACCGCACCGGCTTAGCTCGGGGGACAACCCCCTTGGAAGTTGAGCGCCAGCTGCTCAAGCGCGTGCCGCCCGCCTACCTCACTGACGCGCATCATTGGCTGATTTTGCATGGCCGCTATGTGTGCAAAGCACGCAGCCCTTGCTGTGAAGCATGCGGCGTGCGTGCGCATTGCGACTGGGGCAAAACTACCCCGCCTGCGAAGGCGGCTTAGGCGGATCGGGCAACAAACAGGCATCAATCACCTGAAGGTGGTTGTCGCGCGCGAAGTTCATGACGAAGTCCCAGGCCATGGGCTCGATCTCGCGCAGCTGCTCATTCACGATCACACACTTGATCTCGTTGATCACGCGTGGCACGCACCACGGCGAGTAACCAATGTAGGCACCGATGCCGCCGCGCCCCCCGCCCGGGCGAAAGGAAGACATGGCCCCGGCCAGGCGCTCGGCCCAGTCGCTGGGGCGGAAAGTGCTGCCGTCCAGGGTCACGCCTTGAATGAAAACTTCTCGGGGTGGGTTCATCAAAAAACTGAAATAGGTTTGAAACCCCGGCCTTCAGGCCGGAGAGCGCCGAAGGGGCGACCCAAAGGGAGGGGATGCAAACCCCTTCCAACAGCTTACCCACCGACCTTTAGGTCGGTCGAATTTTTGCTAGTCATGAAAATACGACGGACACCCGCCGAACTGCCAAAGCGCTCTGCGCCATTGTGCCGCGTCTTGTGTTGCGCCGCAGCACTCTCAGCACACAAGGGTGATATCGGCAACAACCGGCCGACCCTTAGAATCCATCGTCCCACCTTGCCTTGCGTCTGAGCCGAATGTCATCTATTGCCCTGTCTGCCGCGTCTGAACCCCATGTCATGCACACCTACGCGCGCGTGCCGCTGGCCTTGTCTCACGGCCAGGGGTGCTGGGTCTGGGATGTCGACGGCAAAAAGTACCTCGACGGCCTGGGTGGCATCGCCGTCAACACGCTGGGCCACGCGCACTCCAAGCTGGTGCCCGCCTTGCAGGCCCAAATCGCCCAACTGATTCACACATCCAACTACTACTACAGCCCGCTGCAGGAACAGCTTGCAGCCAAGCTGTGTGCTTTATCGGGCCTGGAGCGGGTTTTCTTTTGCAACTCGGGGTTGGAGGCCAATGAGGCGGCGCTCAAAATTGCACGCAAATTTGGCCACGACAAGGGAGTCGACCGGCCCCAAGTCATTGTTTACGAAAAAGCGTTCCACGGCCGCTCAATCGCCACGCTGTCGGCCACCGGCAACCCCAAAGTACATGCGGGGTTTGAGCCGCTGGTTGAGGGGTTTGTCCGGCTACCCTTGAACGACGTCGCCGCCCTGACGCAAGCCGCGCAAGATCACCCCGGCGTGGTGGCCGTGTTTTTGGAGGTCATTCAGGGTGAAGGCGGCGTGAACCCGGCCAGCGTGCCTTACCTGCAAGCGGCGCGGCGCGTGTGTGATGAACACGGCTGGTTGTTGATGCTCGATGAGGTGCAATGCGGCATTGGCCGCACGGGCCGATGGTTTGCCCATCAATGGGCGGACATTCTGCCGGATGTCATGCCCTTGGCCAAAGGGCTCGGCTCGGGGGTGCCCATCGGTGCGGTGGTCTGCGGGCCCAAGGCCGCCAAGGTCTTAGGGCCTGGCAATCACGGCACCACCTTCGGCGGCAACCCGCTGGCCATGCGGGCAGGCATCGAAACCCTGCGCATCATGGAAGAAGACAGCCTGATGGACAACGCCGTGCGGGTGGGCCAAGCCCTGCATGCGGGGCTGGTTCGTGAGTTGAGTGAGCTGCCAGGCGTGATCGACATTCGCGGCCAAGGCTTGATGCTGGGCATTGAGCTCGACCGCCCTTGCGGCGTTTTGCTGACCCAGGCCGCGCAAGCTGGCCTCTTGATCAGCGTGACCGCTGACAAAGTGATACGGCTGCTGCCGCCCCTGATTTTGTCTATGGACGAGGCTGCCCAGATCGTGGCGATTTTGAGTCCGCTGGTGAAACAGTTTTTGCAAACCCAGCCTGGATGACCACCGCCATGAAACCCGGTCCCAGCCTGATACGTCACTTTCTGCAATTCAAAGACCTTCGCGCCGAAGAGTACGCCTATCTTTTTGAGCGGGCAGCGACCATCAAACGACGCTTCAAGAACTACGAGAAGTACACGCCTTTGGTCGACCGCACTCTGGCCATGATTTTCGAGAAGGCCAGCACCCGCACTCGGGTGAGCTTTGAGGCCGGCATGTACCAACTGGGGGGCTCGGTGGTGAACCTCACCACCGCTGACAGCCAACTGGGCCGCTCAGAACCCATTGAAGACAGCGCACGCGTCATCAGCCGCATGGTGGATGCGGTCATGATCCGCACCTATGAGCAAACCAAGCTCGAAGCCTTCGCAGCCAACTCCAGGGTGCCCGTCATCAATGGCCTGACGAATGAGTATCACCCCTGCCAGATCTTGGCCGATGTCTTCACCTACATCGAACACCGAGGCAAGCTCAATGGCAAGGTGGTAGCCTGGGTGGGTGATGGCAACAACATGGCCAACACCTGGCTGCAGGCGGCTGACGTTCTGGGTTTCACATTGCACGTCAGCACGCCTGGGGGCTATGAGATCGATCCCCTGGTGGCGGGCGTCACCAACACCCAGTGCGTGAAAGTTTTCAAGCATCCCCAGGATGCCTGCCGCGGCGCCCACCTCGTGACCACGGATGTCTGGACCAGCATGGGTTTTGAGGCGGAGAACGAAGCACGCCGCACCGCCTTTGCCGACTGGTGTGTAGACCAAAAAATGATGCAAGTCGCCCAAAGTGACGCCCTGTTCATGCACTGCCTGCCGGCACACCGAGGGGAGGAGGTCGCCGCCGAGGTCATCGACGGCCCGCAATCGGTCGTCTGGGATGAGGCCGAAAACCGCATGCACGTTCAAAAAGCCCTGCTCGAGTACCTGCTGATCGGCCGTATTGGCTGACAACCTGGACCCCCTCATGCCCCTGCTCGCCCTGATCACCGACCTGCACGCCAACCGTGAAGCCATGGAGGCGGTGTTGGCCGACGCCCATTCCCGAGGCGCTCAACGCTACGCTTTTTTAGGCGATTTTGTCGGCTACGGAGCTGACCCTGGCTGGGTGGTCGACACTGTGCGTGCCATGGTCAACCAGGGTGCCCTGGCGGTCATGGGCAACCATGATGAGGCCGTCGTCAAAGGAAGCAATAACAACATGGTTCCCCAGGCGCGGCAGGTGGCGGATTGGACGCGTTCCCAGCTCAATGCACGCCAAGTCGACTTTCTGGCCTCGTTGCCGATGTCGGTAGTGGATCAGAGCTGCCTGTTTGTTCATGCCAACGCCTTCGCCCCGGGAGAGTGGCGCTACATCCAGAGCCGCTTGGAGGCCGTGCGCAGCATCCAGGCCACGGAGTGCCGCTACACCTTTTGCGGCCACGTGCATGAGCCCAAGCTCTACCACGTGGGCGGCAGCGGTCACACGGGCGAGTTCAATCCCACGCCGGGCGTGCCCATCCCCTTGTCAAAACACCGCCAATGGCTGGCTTTGCCAGGCTCGGCCGGGCAGCCCCGGGATGGCAACCCGGCTGCCAGCTACGCGCTGTTTAGCCTCGAGTCGAGCACTATCACCTTTCACCGGGTACCCTACGACCACGAAACGACAGCCGCCAAAATTTTGTCCGCGGGCCTGCCGCCGCGCCTGGCACACCGCTTAAGCCTTGGCGTCTAGTTAGTTAGCTTGTCTGTTGCCGGAGCCCCGTTCCATGAAGGCCAACGAACCCACACCCTCGGCGGTTGTTTCGGTGACACCGCCACCTTGGGTCGTTGGTCAGAAGCTCGACACTTATGAGTTGCAAAGCCTGCTGCATGAGGGGCAAGCGAGTCAAATCTGGCTCGCTAAGGACACGCGCAACGACGCGCCGCTGGTTCTCAAAGCCGCCCGCCTGACCGCTGAATCGCTGTTGCGCATGGACACTGAGCGCGCTCTGCTGGCCTTGCTGCATGGCCCGCATGTGCCCCAGCTGCTCGGCCAGGGCGAGTTTGATGGGCGGCCCTATCTGCTCATGGAACCACTCCCGGGTGTCAGCCTGCAAGCGCACATCCAAGCCCGACCCCTTCCCATTGAACGCCTGATTCAGGTCGCCTGCCAGTTGGCTACCGCCCTGCACCGCGTGCATCGGCAAGGTGCACTGCACCTTGATCTGCAACCACGTCATGTGATGTTTCGTGAGACGGGGGAGGTGGTGTTGTTGAGTTGGGGCTTGGGACGGCATGAGCAACAGCCTGACTTGCATGAAAACACACTGGACCTCGACAACAGCGCCTACCTGGCGCCCGAGCAAATTCAGTGGCAACGCCACGACCTTCGCAGCGACCTCTTCAGCTGGGCGGTGGTGATTTACGAAAGCCTGACACGCGAACTTCCCTTCGGGCAACCGCGCACACCCGCGGAGCTGCGGCAACGCCTGCACCGACAAGCGATGCCTCCCAGGAAGTGGCGCGACGACTGCCCCGCCTGGTTACAAGACGTCCTGTTGCGTAGCTTTGAGGCTGCGGCCGTGCGTCACCCCAACGCGGCCCATTTGCTGATCACGCTGCGCCAGCCCCCCGCCCCTGAAGACCTCAGTGAGCGCGCCCACTGGACGGCGCCCGGCCCCAGCAACAGTCCTTGGTGGTACAGCTGGCAACAGGCCTTGCTGCCCTGGCTGAGCAATCAACTGAGCCGCCCGCCCGACAACGCCCCGCCCCCCCCACCGTTGTCTGCGCAACTGCGACCCTATCCTTTGATCATGGTGCTGGTCGATGTTGAAAACGACCCCCAGAGCCAAGTGAGCCTGCGACACGTGGCAGAGCAGTTCCTCAAGGCGGCGCCCGAGGCCCACCTGGCCTGCGTGGCGCTGCAACGCGGCACTGCCGACGAGCCGAAGTCCTGGGGCCCGCGTGCGTTGTCGGTTCCTGGGGCAGACATCAAACCACCGAAATCACTCAGCCCGCGGGCCCAACTGCAACACTGGGCCCATCCCCTGTTGCATCACAGCATGGCCCAGTACCGGGGTGGCGCCAGCTTTCATGTGATCGAATGGCGCACGGTTGACGAGTTGGGGCAGTGGGTTCAAGCCCATTTGATCGACCACCTCATTGTGGGAGCCGACCTCGCCTGCACCTGGGAGGAGGCCGACCTCGCTGGCCGCATCGCCTGCACGGTCACTGTGGTGCCGCCGATCGCGTGACGCGAGCGGCATGCCCTCACTCACGGGATCGAGCGCTGCGGCACAGTTCACACATAGTGGCTTGAGCGCGACGTTTTCCCTGAACCGCCCCGGCGCTGGCTCAAGTTGGTGAAACCAGCAGCCGATACACCTCGGGAGCCTGTCGGACTTGGAGCGCGAAGCGCGAAGGTTGTCCACGGCGAGGACAGGTTTTACCTGATTCCCTGACCCATGGCCGAGGCTTTGGGTCAGTGCCTGGTGAAGAATGTCCCGGCCTGGACAAATTGCAGCCTTTGATTCCAAGTCAGACAGGCTCCGGTGATCCCCTTCGGGAATGCTGGTGCTATCGCCTCGACTTTGATACAGGGCCTTCATGTTCACTGACGCCGACCGCAGAGAAGCCGACTTGCCGCGAAGCCCGCCCAGCTGGCTGACGGCCGTCGCGGCCTTGGCGCTGGCCGAAGCTTCCAGCGGGCTCGTCATTCTGCTGTTGGGTCTTTCTCACCACGGCACCTTGGGCGCGTTGATCCAGTTGATCATGGCGGGCTTGGCCAGTGGGGTGGCGTTACACCTCATCGATCACCAGGCCAGCGGCTTGCGCCGCGTGGCATGGCTGGCTTGCACAGTATTGGGCAAGGGGTTGTCGGTGCTGGCGATCTGGCCCTTGGCCGCTTGGCTGCCCACCTGGGCCGTTGTGGGCACGGAATCGCTGCTGTTCACAGGCCTGGTGGTGTGCGCATGGTGGTTGCTGGACCGACAACGTCAGGCTGCTGATCAACAAGTCGAACAACTCAGCCTGCAGGCCAGCGAGCTCGCCCGCCTGGCCCTGGTGGCCCAACGAAGCACCCACGCAGTCGTGGTCACTGACGCACAGCGCCGGATCACCTGGACCAATCCTGCCTTCACGCGGATCACGGGTTACCTCCCACAAGAAGTGATCAACCGCACACTGCAATCCATTTTGATTGGGGAGCACACCGACTCGGTGAAGGTGGCCGCCATTCAAACCGCGGTCCACAGCGGACGCAGCATTCGCTTGCACTTGCTGGTTCAATCTAGCGAGGGGGTCGACCGCTGGCTCGACGTTGACATCCAACCCTTGCAACCCAAAGGCAACACGGCGCAGGGCTTCATTGCCTTCATGAGCGACATCACGGAGCAAATGACCCAGCAAATGCGGCTATCGTCGATTCTGGAGGCCCTGCCATCCGGCGTACTGGTGCACTCTACCGATGGCGTCTTGATCGAGTGCAATCCAGCGGCAGAGCGCATCTTGGGCATCCCCCGTGATCAGTGCCTGGGCAATCGCTGGATGGATCAAGGCAAGTGGCGGCTGGTACGTGAAGACCTGTCTGAGATGGCCACGACAGAGCATCCCTCCCAAAAAACCCTGCGCACCCAACAACCCATTGTGGGCCTCACCTGCGGCTTGGCCATGAACGATGGCCTGGTTCGCTGGATCACCGTCACCACCCAACTGATGCGCAATGCGCTCGGGGCGGTCAGCGGCGTGGTGTCTTGCTTTGTCGATGTGACTGAGGCCCGGGCGCAACAAGACTTGCTGGCACTGGCCGTTGAGGGTGAAGGCGTGGGCACCTGGCAGGCGGAAATGGCCACGGGTGAGCTGACGTGCAATGATCGATTCTTTCACATGCTGGGTTGCCACCGGCATGACATCCCCAACCAATTGGAGATGTGGGCCAAGCGCATTCACCCCGACGATGTCGCTCTGTGGGAAGACACCCTGCGCACCCACCTCAGCCACCCCTCATTGCCCTTCCGCTGCGAGCTTCGCTTGCAGTGCAGAGACAGCAGCTGGGCGTGGTTGATGGTGAGCGGGACGACACTGGAGCGCAACGACGATGGCAGCTCACGCCGGATTGCCGCCGTCAACGTCGACATCACCGAGCAAAAGGGTCTGCGCACCCAACTCATCAACTCCGAGCGCCTCGACAACCTGACCCAATTGCCCAATCGCATCGTCGCCCTGGAGCGCGTGGAACAAGCCCTCACCCGATCGAGAGTCGAGCCCGACTACCAGTTCGCGGTGCTGCACGTTGACGTCGACCGCTTCAAGCAAATCAACGACACCTTGGGCCACTCGGTGGGCGATGACCTGTTGCGCTTGATCGCCAGCCGCTTGAAAAGCACTCTGCGCCCCAGCGATGCCATCAGCCGCTCATGGGGTGACGCTCAAACTGCGGCCCGCATTGGCGGCGATGAATTCGTGGTGGTGCTAGAAGGCCTGCGCAACCCACAAGATGTCACTGGCGTCGCACAACGACTGCTCGATGCCCTCGCCAAACCCTACATCATCGAGGGCAACCATATCCATTCCTCAGCCAGCATCGGCGTGATCACGCGCGAGCATGCAGGCATCGACGCCGAAACCATCTTGCGTGACGCTGACATCGCGATGTACGAAGCCAAGCGAGGTGGCCGCGCACGCTTTGTCGTGTTCGAGCCCGGAATGCACAACCGCCTGGCCGCTCGGGCCAGCGTCGAGACCGATCTGCGCCGGGCCCTGAAGGAAAACGAGCTCTTTGTCGTCTATCAACCTGTGCTGCACATGCGCACAGGTGTCACCAGTGGCGTCGAAGCCCTGGTGCGTTGGAAACACCCCACCCGTGGCTTCGTCCCCCCGGTTGAGTTCATCCCCGTCGCGGAAGAAACCGGCCTGATTGGTGCCTTGGGCGACTTCGTTCTGGAAACCGCCTGCAAACAGTTCATGGAGTGGCAACGCAGCCTGCATGCCCTGGCCCCGAGCACCCTGGCTGTCAACCTCTCGCGCGCGCAACTCAGCCTGCCTGGGCTGGTCGATGATGTGCGCAACATCTTGGTGTCCTCGGGCATGCCCCCCAAACAGCTGCAACTCGAGATCACCGAAAGTTTGGCGGCGCAAGACGAACAGGTGCAAGCCCGTCTACGCGAGCTCAAGGCCCTGGGCGTGACGCTGGCCTTGGATGATTTTGGCACCGGCTACTCCTCCCTGGCCTGTCTGCACTTGATGCCAGTCGACACCGTCAAAATTGACCGCTCTTTCGTAAGCCCCAGTGAAACCAGCACCCACCATCGGGTGCTGATTGAGGCCACCATCCGCGTCGCGCAAAGTCTGGGCATGAACACCGTGGCCGAAGGCATTGAGTTTCAGGCCCAAGCCGACCTGCTCAAAGCCATGCAATGCGACAAGGGACAAGGCTACCTGTACAGCAAGCCGCTGCCGGCCGACGAACTGGTGAAATGGCTTTGTGGACGTCCTCACCCGAGCATCGCTGAAAGCATCGCCTTGGCGTCGTGAAGCGTTTCGTTGTACTCGGCCGGCTCAGGGGGACAGCCCCAGAGACAGCTGCACAGCGGTCGCCAGGGCCGTTTTAAGGCTGCTCGCGTCAGCCACCCCCCGACCCGCAATATCAAACGCCGTACCGTGGTCGGGGCTGGTGCGCACGAAGGGCAGGCCCGCCGTGACGTTGACGCCGTCATCCACCCCCAACAGTTTGATCGGAATGAGGCCTTGGTCGTGGTACTGCGCAACCACGATGTCGTAACGGCCTCGACGGGCCTGCATGAAAACAGTGTCACCGGGGTGGGGGCCGCTGGCGTCGACCCCCAAGGCGCGCGCCTGTGCCACGGCCGGGGCGATCAACTGCCCGTCTTCGCTGCCAAACAGGCCGCCTTCACCGGCATGCGGGTTCAAGCCCGCCACAGCGATTCGAGGATTCTCAATGCCCATGGCCTGCAGGCTGCGATGGGCCAGCAGGATGATGCGCAGCTCCCGCGCCACACTCAGACGCTCAATCGCCTCACGCAGCGCACAGTGCACCGTGACCAACATGGTCCGCAGCTGCGGGTTCATCAGCATCATGGCCGTGTCCGTGCTGCCGGTGCGCTCCGCCAGCATCTCGGTGTGGCCAGCAAACCGAACGCCCGCTGCAGCAAACGCCTCTTTGTGAATGGGCGCTGTGCACAGCGCCGCCACCTCGCCGCGCAGAGCCAACTGAATGGCAAATTCAATCGCCTCAAAAGCCGCCTGACCCGCCTGGGCACTGACCTGGCCCATGGGCAGATCGTCAGGCAACTGGCCTACATCCATCACATCCACCACGCCAGCTCGTGGCACATGCTCAGCAGCGCTGCGAATGCGCCGCACCGCCAAGTCCGGCGCAAAGCGTTGCGCTGAGCGTTCTAGGGTGCCGGCATGCCCCACCACAAAGGCGGAATAGACGGGGTTGATCGCGCGATCAGCGAAAGTCTTCACCACGATCTCGGGACCAATGCCTGCGGCATCACCCAAGGTCACCGCCACGGTTTTCATCGACACAGACCCACGGCTCAAGACGCCGGACGCAGCGCGGCCTGGAACACCGCGTCCAAGCGATCTAACCAGGGCTGTCGCTGCGCTGGGGAGACGAAACTTGCCTCCAGGCTGTTGCGCGCCAGGACATAGGCCTCACGGCCCCCCAAAACCGGCAGCGCAGCAAACAGTGCCGTCAAGTTGTCATTCATGTAGCCGCCGAAATAAGCCGGGTCGTCTGAATTCACGGTGACCTTCAGGCCGGCACTCAAAAGGGCGGGCAAGTTGTGATCGGCCAGGGTGTCAAACACGCGCAGCAACACGTTCGACAAAGGGCACACCGTCAAGGGAACTTGCTGGGCTGCCAAGCGCTTCATCAATACCGGGTCCTCGATGCTGCGCACCCCATGGTCCACACGCTCCACCTGCAACACGTCGAGTGCGGCAGTGACATACGCGGCAGGGCCCTCCTCACCAGCATGCGCCACACAATGCAAGCCCAATGAGCGAGCCTTGGCAAACACCCGCGCAAACTTCTCAGGCGGATGACCTCGCTCACTGCTGTCCAAACCCACCCCAATGAACTGCGAACGAAATGGCAACGCGGCCTCCAGTGTGGCCAGCGCCTCGTCCTCGCTCAAATGCCGCAAAAAGCACAAAATCAGTGAGCTACTCAGGCCCAACTCAAGGCGAGCACGCTCACAAGCGCGGGTCAAGCCCTCAAACACCACACCCATGGAGACACCCCGGACGGTGTGCGTCTGCGGATCAAAAAACAGCTCCGCATGCACGACATGATCCGCTGCCGCCCGCTGAAAATACGCCCAAGCCATGTCATCAAAATCTTGGGGCTGGCACAGCACGCTGGCACCGGCATAGTACACATCCAGGAAGCTTTGCAGATCTGTGAAAGCATAGGCTGCACGCAAGGCGGCCACGCTGGGATAAGCCAGCGCGATCCCGTTGCGCTGAGCCAGGGCAAAAATCAACTCAGGCTCCAGTGAGCCCTCAATGTGGATGTGCAATTCCGCCTTGGGCATTTCGCGCAACAAGCGCGGCAGTTGCGATGCCGAAATGCGCGAGAAGTCGATGTCGCTCACCGCAGCCCCCCCAGGGATTGCAAGGCCTGAACCGCCCCTGCGCCGATGGAAGCCCCAAAGCGCTTGGCCAGCCGCTCAGCCACGTTGTCTTTGGGCGTGTAATCCACCAATTTCTCAGCCTTGATGACCTCACGCGCCACATGGTCGAGATTGCCCAAGTGGTCTGCCAACCCCATGGCCACCGCCTGCTCCCCATTCCAATACATCCCGGAAAACGTCTCCGGAGTCTCCTTCAAACGCTTGCCGCGACCCTCTTTCACCACGTTGATGAACTGGGTGTGAATTTGATTCAACATCACCTGCGTGAAGGCCTTGTGCTTTTCATTCACGGGCGAAAACGGGTCACCCATGGCCTTGTTCTCACCGGCCGTCATCAGTCGACGGTCAACACCCACCTTGTCCATCAAGCCGGTAAAGCCAAAGCCGTTCATCAACACCCCGATCGAGCCCACGATGCTGGCCTTGTCCGTGTAAATCTCATCGGCCGCAGCGGCGATGTAGTAAGCACCTGAGGCACACATCTCCTCCACCACCGCATAGACCTTCTTGTTGTGCAACTTTTTCAATCGCACGATCTCGTCATACACGATCCCGGCCTGCACTGGGCTGCCCCCGGGCGAATTGATGCGCAACACCACGGCCTTGGCCTGGCCTTCTTCAAAGGCGGACTTCAGCGCCACCACCAGCAACTCTGCATTGGCTTCGGTCTCTGCCGAAATTTCACCGCGAACCTCGATCACTGCGGTGTGGGGGGCCGAATGAGACACCCCGCCTTGCGGTTTGGACATGAACGAGGCCAGCACAAACAAAGCAAACAAGCCCACCCACATCAAACGAAAAAACACGCGCCACCGCCGATCACGCTGTCGATCCTGAAGAAACTCGCGCGCCAGCCGCTCCAAAGCACCGTCCAGGGGGGCGGACACTGCCGCCGCCATGACCGGCGCAGGCGCCGGCCCCAAGCTGGGCTCGCGGGGCCCGGGCGACGCAGAAAACTCTTCACTTGAACTCATGACCAATCACTTTCACGGCGCGATGCGCCAAAGCCAACACACAAACGCGACGCGACGCTAGGTCACCGCAGACAAATCCGCTAAAGGATACCAATACACCTGGCCAGCACACTCTTGCACCCGCACGGGCGCAAGTTTGCCCCGACCACAAGGGCCCCCCACGCAACGCCCGCTCTGCGGCGAGTAGGTGGCCCCGTGAATGGCGCAAATGATGACCTCACGACCGCTGTCCCAAAACTCACCGGGCTGCCAGTCCATTTCGACGGGCACATGAGAGCATCGATTCAAATAGCCCACCACCCGGCCATCGACCCGCAGGACAAAGGCGCTCAACTCACGTTGAAATTGGCGCACCTTGAACACCACCGCCTTGCCCCGCTCCGGGAGGGCCTCGCTGGCACACAGCCACAAGGCGCCGTCGGCGAGAGCCTCAGGCATGCTGCGTCAGCCAGGCAGCTAACTCAGACACCGAGTGGGCCACCGTGCGGGGCGACAAGGCGGCAAAGGCTTCGTGCTCATGGGCACCGTAACTCACCCCCACGCTGGCCGTGCCCGCGTTCAAGGCCATCTGCAAGTCATGGGTGGTGTCACCGATCATCAGGGTACGCTCAGGTGCCACACCCAACTCGCGCATCAACTCCAACAACATCTGCGGATCGGGTTTAGAACACGTCTCATCCGCCGTTCGTGTGGCATCAAAAATCTCGCGCAAATCGCTGGTGCGCAGCACCTCATTGAGGCCGCGTCGGGATTTACCCGTGGCCACGGCCAACCAATGGTTACGCGCTTTGAGGCCCGCCAGCATGGAAACGGTGCCATCAAACAGTGTCACCTCATGCTGACGATGCAGGTAGTGGTGCCGGTAACGAGCGGACAACTCCTCGTGCCGCGACACAGGCAAGTCGGGGGCGGCGTGAGCGAGCGCCTCCATCAGACCCAAGCCAATCACATAGCTGGCCTCACGGTTGCTGGGCACCGTGGTGCCCAGATCCGCGCAGGCGAACTGGATGCTGCGAGTGATCAAGGCCGTCGAATCAAACAACGTGCCATCCCAGTCGAAAACAATCAGATCAAACTGCCGCTTCGAAGTCATGGCTGCGCCTGACAAGGCAACGCGACGCCACGAAGGTGGTACCCACGAACAACCTCAGCACTCATTCTCTTTTCCTTAGGGGGGTTGAAGTGCAGCCATCAAAGCCAAGCATTCTGCCGGCAAAAGCGCCACCAGCTCAATGTCTTCCAGTGTCACCGGATGCACGAAGCGCAGGCGTTTGGCATGCAAAAACATGCGTGAAAACAGACATGTTGGCACCATTTGTCCACGGCTGAATGCCTTGTTCAACGCAAAATCACCATACTTATCGTCACCCACAATCGGGTGCTCGTACGTCGACAAATGCACCCTGATCTGGTGGGTGCGACCTGTTTTGATGGTGACATCCAGCAGGCTAAAGTCGCCCACGTGCTGCGCCACGTGCACCAAACTGATCGAGCGACGGCCATCCGCATGCTCAGCGGGCACCGCCCGCACCCGGCGCTCACCCTGGGCATCCAGGTACTTGTGCAGCGCCACGTCAATCAATTTTTGACGCACAGGCCACACGCCCTTGACCAAGGCCGCGTAGGTTTTGTCGATCTTGCGCTCACGAAACTGGTTTTGCAAATGCAACAAAGCCGAGCGCTTTTTCGCCACCAGCAGCAAACCCGAGGTTTCCTTGTCCAGCCGATGCACCAACTCCAGAAAGCGCGCCTGAGGACGAGCTTGACGCAGTTGCTCGATCACCCCGAAACTGACCCCACTGCCGCCGTGCACCGCCACCCCCGCGGGCTTGTCAATCACCATCAGACACTCATCCTCGAACACGATGGGAAACTCCCGGGCTGGGGCGGCGGGCGCACCCACCACAGGCGCTGCCATGCGTACCGGGGGAACGCGCACCACGTCACCAGCCCCCAGGCGGGTGTCCGCCGCGGCACGGCCCTTGTTCACCCGCACCTCACCGCTGCGAATCACCCGGTACACATGGGTTTTAGGGACGCCTTTGAGGTGTCTGAGCAAAAAGTTATCCAGGCGCTGCCCATCCCCAGCGTCGTCGACTGTGAGCAACTGAACCGCAGGCGCGGGCCCAGGCGCAGGGATTTCCCCCACCCTGGAGGGCAGAAAAGACTGTTTTTCCGGCTTTTGTGCGCCCACTTTGGCACCTATAATGCGTTTCACCACAAGGCTGTTGTAAGTCATTGATTCATCAAAGTTTAATGTGCAGTGACAAAAAGTGTGGCGACCAGTCGTTCTTTCTGGTGCGGCAACTTGTGGCGGGCAGGCTCGGTCTGCCCAAAAGGTGATGCAACGCAATTATTTCCCCCTGTTGGCACCCCCTGGTTTCATTACTGGGTGCGTCGGGGAGTGTTTTTGTGGCAAAACAAACTCTCAATGAGCCCAAACAAAGGTTTTCAAAACAGCAAGCCATGGCGGCGCCTCAACCCGCCGCCTTGGCTCGCTGTTTGCGTCAAGTGACTCCCAGCGGATGCTGACTTCGGTTTCTACCACTCCCTACGCCTCAGGCAGACAGCGCTCCATTGAAGCGCCAAGGTGTCTGCCTGCGCGCGATGGTGGCGTGGGTGTTGTTGACCGAGCGGCGAACAACCTAGCGTTGCGCCCATCTGCCTGTCCCACCTCCACGCATGCGCCAACGCTGCGCTCAGTGGGTCTAACGACCTCCTGAGTCAGTCCAGGGCGACACCCTTCTGGTTCATCTGCGTTTGTCCTGCATCGGTGAAACGATGAGCGCAGCCCATGGGGTTGCGCCTGCAAGGAGTGAACATGAAACGCATGCTGATCAACGCGACGCAACCCGAAGAACGTCGCCTGGCCATAGTCGATGGGCAAAAACTGCTCGACTTTGAAACCGAAATCGAAGGCCGCGAGCAACGCAAAGGCAACATCTACAAAGCCATTGTGACCCGCATTGAGCCCTCCCTCGAAGCCTGCTTCGTTGACTACGGCGAAGACCGCCACGGCTTCCTGCCCTTCAAGGAAATCTCTCGTCAGTACTTCCGTGACAGCGCCAATGTGCGTGATGCGCGCATTCAAGACGTCATCGCAAATGGCCAAGAGCTGCTGATTCAAGTCGAGAAAGAAGAGCGCGGCAACAAAGGTGCAGCCCTGACGACCTTCGTCAGTCTGGCGGGTCGCTACTTGGTGCTCATGCCCAACAACCCGCGCGGCGGTGGCGTCAGCCGCCGCATTGAGGGCGAAGACCGCGAAGAGCTCAAAGAAAACCTTGAAAAGCTGGACTACCCCAAAGGCATGAGCCTGATCGCCCGCACCGCCGGCATTGGCCGCAACGTTGACGAGCTCCAATGGGACTTGAACTACATGCTCAAGCTCTGGACCGCCATCGACGGCGCTGCCAAAGCAGGCAAAGGTGCCTTCCTGATTTACCAAGAATCCTCACTGGTGATTCGCGCCATTCGCGACTACTTCACCTCGGATGTCGGCGAAATCTTGATCGACACCGACGACATCTTCGAGCAAGCCTCGCAATTCATGGACCACGTGATGCCCGACTCGGCGCACAAGGTCAAGCGCTACCGTGACGACGCGCCACTGTTCAGCCGTTTCCAGATCGAACACCAAATCGAAACCGCGTTCTCACGCACCGTGAACCTGCCCTCGGGCGGCGCCATCGTGATCGACCACACCGAGGCCCTGGTGTCAGTAGACGTCAACAGCGCGCGCTCCACCCGTGGCAGCGACATCGAAGAGACCGCCACCCGCACCAACCTCGAAGCCGCCGACGAAATCGGCCGCCAGATGCGCCTGCGTGATCTGGGCGGTCTGATCGTGGTCGACTTCATCGACATGGACGAGTCACGCAACCGGCGTGACGTTGAAAACCGCTTGCGCGAAGCGCTGCGCCCTGACCGCGCCCGTGTGCAATTCAGCAGCATCAGCAAATTCGGCCTCCTGGAGCTCAGCCGCCAGCGCCTGCGCCCCGCCCTGAGCGAAGGCAGCCACATCACCTGCCCGCGTTGCAATGGCACCGGCCACATCCGTGACACCGAGTCCAGCGCACTGCAAATTCTGCGCATGGTGCAAGAAGAGTCCATGAAGGACAACACGGCTGCCGTGCACGTGCAAGTGCCCGTCGAAGTGACCAGTTTCCTGCTCAACGAAAAGCGCACCGAAATCACCAAAATTGAGCTCAAACAGCGCGTGACAGTGCTGCTCGTGCCCAACAAGAACCTCGAAACGCCCAACTACCGCCTGGAACGTCTGCGCCTGGACGACCCCCGCCTGGAAAATCTCCAAGCCAGCTACACCATGATCGACGACCAGGAAGACGAAGTCGGCATCACACGCCGGCGTGACACCAGCGACAAGGCCAAGCCCAAGCAAGAGCCGGTGATCAAGGGCGTGCTGCCCGAGACCCCTGCACCTGTGGTGGTCAAAGTAGCGCCAGCGGCTGCCCTGCCCGTGGCTGTCACGTCTGCATCACCCCCCACGCCCTCCGCCTCTGGTGGCGGTTTTTTCGGTTGGGTCAAGAAGTTGTTTGGTCCAGCCACCACCGGACCCACAGTGGCGTCCACCCAGCCCATTGCCGGCGCCACCGGCGATGCATCAACCGCGGTAACCCCAGGCGCGCGCGGTGGCGCCGCCCGCGAGGGTCGCAGTGAGCGCCCCTCGCGTGGAGGCCGCTCTGGCCGCCAAGGCGAACGTGGCGAGCGTAAAGAGGCCCGCCCGAGCCGCCCACCTCGGGCCGAGGCCCCTGAACCAACAACCGCTGCCCCCACAACCCCACAGGCGCAAGCGCCCGGGGCCGAGCCAACCGAGCGTGCGCCGCGCACCGAGCGCGCAGACAATGCGCGACGCCCGCGCCCCGAACGAGAGCCACGTCGCCCACCAGAACCCAGGGCCGCTCAAGCACCTGACGCGGAGCACGATACACCCGCCTTCGTTGACACAGAGGCGCAAGCAGAAGGGGCGCAAGCCTCTGACGTCAACGGCACCGCCGCCCCCAACGGCAGCCGCCGTCGTCGCCGCGGCCGTGGTGGGCGCGACCGCGGCGAGGCACGTACGGCGGGTTCAGAGCCCAGCGGCAGCGATGCCTTGGCCCTGTTGCCACCTAACGCGCTGGACCTTCCTGGCGACCCCCTCCCTGCGCCATTTGAGCCCAACGCCCCAACCGAAGGCGATGAGGCTGAGTCACGCGACGGCGCGCGCCGTACTCGAGGTCGTGGTCGCGTCCGTCGTGATCAACCGGCAAACGACGTGAGCCCAGAGGGCATCCAGGCCTACACTGAGTCAAGCTCAAACCGCGTGAGCCCAGAAGCTCAAGCTGAGCCCCCACAGGCGACAGCCTGGGTAGCGGCACAGGCGCCCACCGAGGCAGCCACGACCGCCATGGCCGCCGCACCCGCAGCCCACACCGATGAAGTTACAGTCGCCCAGCCCCTGGTGAGCCAGCCAGCGGCACCTGAGGCCCTGGACGCGGCCACCCCTGCAGAGCCTTTCGTGCTGCCCACGCAGGCATTGCACTCTCTGGCGAGTGAAGTCGGCCTGATGTGGGTCAGCTCAGATGTCGAGAAAATTCGCTTGGCTCAGGAAGCCATTGCCAACGAACCTCGCCCCGTGCACGTTCCTCGCGAGCCCAAAGCCATCGATATCGACGACACCGGCCCGCTGGTGATGGTGGAGACTCGGCGCGACCTCAGTCAAGTGAAACTGCCGTTCGAGTCATCTGAGGCCCACCGCCCCTCACTTTGAAGGAGTACAGGGCCTGTTCACCGTTGAGAGCGGGCCCTGATTCGTTCTGTTGCACCGACGCTATAACGCAGGAAAAGACGCCCTTTTCAAAGGCGTCTTTCAATAGACTGGACTTGCCAATTGTGAAAGGATGCATCAGCGCGTAACGATCAGTAAATGCGTTTCAGCCCCCGTGCTTCGAGCCCGATATCCTCAACATCTCAACCCAATCGTGAAAGAGGTCATCCAGTGAACCGTGTCCTGTCCTTGCCCATCACGCAAATTACCTCCGAGCAACTCGAGTTGCTCCAAGCTGAGCGACACCACACCCTTGTGGGAGAGCGAGGCACCATCAAATTGCGTCATCGCAATGGTCTGTTTGAGCTGAAGTTCCTGCAAGCCGAAGACCATCTTCCCCCCGAAACCCCCGTATGCGTTTGGTGGAAAGGTGGCGGCTTCGTGTGCGCCACCGAGGCCGAACTCGACTCCCGAGAGCAAGAGGCACAGTCTGTGGCTGACCGGGTAGCGCAAGCTCGCTCGATGCTGGCGGCAGCACGCAACGAACGCATTGCACGTCAGGCAGCCAAAGAAGACGGCAGCACCGTGGATGTGGTTCAGCCCGAGACGGTTTCAACCTACTGATCGCCCGCTTCGCGAGCTTGACTCAAGACCCCAGACAGGCTGCCTTGGCAGCCTGTCTGCATTGCGGATTTCATCGTTCACAGCCACTTCACACAACAGCCTGTCAGCCTTCATGGGCTACTCACAGGCCCCGGGCACAGTGCAGCTGATCAACTTCAGCTCCCAACATGAAATCTGCCCTTATCGTGAAACTCCTTTCCCTGCTCGGCATTGTTCTGCTGCTGAGTGTCCTGCTCAACCAAATCGGCGATCTGGGCGCTGAGCGCCAAGGCCGTCAAATGGAAGCGCAGCGAAGCATTGAAGCCAGCCAAGCCGAACGACAAACGCTCGTCGGCCCGCTCATCCACAGCACGTGCCGGAGCGTGTCAATGACTTTGCGCCACCTGGTGTCATGAATTTACAGTGCAGTCTTGAGGGTGGAAGGGCTCCTGAAGTGGCGGGTTGATCCATGCGGCGGTGGGCATGGAAGGCGGCTGTGGCAGCTTGCTTTTGAAG
>JANMGB010000088.1:0-25690 GCA_031374415.1 Burkholderiales bacterium | reverse complement strand
GGCTCCCAGCAATGCGCCAGGCTCGGGCAAACTGTGCTCAATGTTCATCGTGTCCTTGGCTTGATCTTTGATCTTCATACCTACCTCGTTGCTCGCTAATCTCTCGGGGGTAGGTGGCGCAGGTCATATTGGCACGGGGGGTGCACCGAGGAGTGGACGGAGGCGGTTGGCGAGGGCAGTGCGCGCAAGAACACCCTGATGCGCCACCAATTCACCCTCAGCGCCATCCCAAGTCGGCTGTCCATCGACGCCCAAGCCACCCTTGAGCCTCGCTACCGCGGTATTTTCAAAGTCAACACCTACGCGGCCAAAACCAAAGTCACCGCGGAATGGAAATCGCTGCAAGGGCTGCAGATTCCACCCGCCCGCGCCCACGGCAACGTCAGCTGCGCGCCCCCGATCTTGAGCACGGCGGTCAGTGATGCCCGCGGCATCCGTCGGGTCACGCTCCAAGTCAAGGATCAAACCATGGCCATCTTGCCTGGTACGGCCCACAAAGCGCATCCCCGCGGTTTCCACACCCCCCTGCCCGAGTCGCTGCGCCTGTACGACAAGCCGCTGATTGCACGGATCGAGCTCGACCTCATCGGCACGTCTGAATTGAGCTTTGCACCCATTGCCGAGTCCACCGATGTCAAACTGAAATCGGATTGGCCGCACCCCTCATTCGGGGGCCGCTTTTTGCCTGTGCAGCGCGACATTGACGCACAAGGCTTTCAAGCCGAATGGCAAATATCAGCCTTGGCCACCACGGCACCCGAGGCCTTGTCCAAAGGGGTCAAAGTTTGCGCTACAGACATCCAGGACAGTTGCATCGAAACCTTCAGCGTGAGCTTCGTGGACCCGGTCAACACTTACTCCCTGAGTGATCGTGCCGTCAAATACGGATTTTTGTTCGTCGGCCTGACCTTCATGGCGGTGGCCCTGGTTGAAGCACTGCGCCGCCTGCGTGTGCACCCCATCCAGTACCTGCTGGTGGGTTGTGCCCTGAGCATCTTCTTCTTGCTACTGTTGAGCCTGTCTGAGCACCTGCCCTTTGGCGTGTCCTATGCTGTCGCAGCCAGCGCCTGTGTGATCTTACTCACCACCTACGCCCGCTACCTGTTGCAAGGCTGGGGCGCTGGGCTGCTGTTTGGTGCGGGGATCGGCTCACTCTACGGCTGCTTGTATGTGCTGCTGCAAATGGAGCAAACCGCCACCATGATCGGCTCACTGATGTTGTTCGCCGTCTTGGCCACAGCGATGATCCTGACGCGTCAACTCGACTGGTATGCCCTGCTCAAGGTGGACAAGGGGGGCGCTGCCCCACAGTCCACCGCATAAGAACCGACCCTGCGGGGTCAAGTTCAGGGCAGGCAGGCCAAGGCCCGCTGGTACACGGGGTCGAACATCAAGGCATCCCAAGGCAGCGGTGGGGTCTGGGGCAACAAGCGACAGCGGCGTTGCTCGCTGTCAGCGCTGGCCTGCCATTGCCCTTGGGCCAAGCCGTCTGACAAGCCCTCCAGGAGGGCATCAACCGCCGAGCCATCGCCCACCGATTGATTGCACAACAACACCATGTCGCAGCCGGCGTTCAAAGCCATCAACGCGGCCTGGGCGTAGCTGACCTCATGACCATCAATGCGGCGGGCCCCTTCCATGCTGAGGTCATCACTGAATACCGCACCGGTGAAACCCAGCTGCGCACGCAAAATGTCTTGCAACCAGCGCGCCGAAAACCCCGCAGGTCGGCCATCCACCTTGGGATAAATGACGTGCGCCGGCATCACGCTGGACAAACTCGTGCTCAGCCACTCATAGGGCTTGGCATCGTCCGTCAAAATCGCTTTCAGTGATCGCCGGTCCACGGGCACATCGACATGGCTGTCAGCCTTCACGAAACCATGCCCCGGAAAATGCTTGCCGCAATTGGACATACCCGCTTGCAGCAAGCCGTGCATCACACTCTTGGCCAGCAAGGCCACGACGCGCGGGTCGCGGTCAAAGGCACGGTCTCCGATCACGCTGCTGGCACCAAAGTCCAGGTCCAGCACGGGGGTGAAGCTCATGTCGACGCCGCAAGCTCTCAGCTCAGCCGCCAACACATAACCCACCGCCGTCGCCGCATCCGTGGCCTTCAGGGGGTCTTGAAGGGCCACCTCACCCAAGGCGCGCATGGGCGGCAGGTGCGTGAAGCCATCCGTGCGAAACCTTTGCACACGGCCGCCTTCGTGGTCCACACAAATCAACACATCGGGCCGTTGCGCTTTGATCTCAGCGGTCAGTTCAGTGAGCTGACGGCGATCTTGCCAGTTGCGTGCAAACAAAATCAGCCCGCCTGTGAGCGGGTGAGCCAAGCGACGCCGGTCATTGACGGACAGGCTGGTGCCTGCAATGTCGAGCACCACAGGCGCGTGGGTTGGGGCAAAATGAGCACTCATGGGATGGCCGATCTCCGTGTCTGAGAAAGTTCAGGGATGCGACGACGGGGTCACGCCGTCGCGGATAGCTTGCAGGTAGGCCCGCACAGTGGCTGCCAAGCCCCACTCCAGAGCATCGCCGATCAAGGCGTGCCCAATCGACACCTCCGACACGCCCGGCACGCCGCGCACAAAGTCGCGGAGGTTGTCAACATTCAAGTCATGCCCCGCATTCACACCCAGCCCGGCCCGCAAAGCGGCTTGCGCCGTGGCAGTGAACGCCGCGAGCACCGTCGCAAGTTGTGGCGTGCCATGCGCCCGGGCATAACTCTCGGTGTACAACTCAACGCGATCAGCGCCCAAGGCACGCACAGCAGCCATGGCTTGTGGCAAGGGGTCCATGAACAAACTCACCCGAATACCCCAGGCGTGAGCCTGGGCGATCAAGGGGGCCAGCACCGTTGCATCTTGCGGCAGGCTCCATCCGTGGTCCGACGTGGCCTGGCCTACCGTATCAGGCACAAAGGTGCATTGATCTGGCGGCAAGCCACGCGCCACCAAGGACTCCAGGACGCTCATCAAGTTGTGCAGCGGGTTGCCCTCAATATTGAACTCCGCTTGGGGCCAATCCTGCAGCAGCTCGGCCAACTCCAGCACATCGATGGCACGAATGTGCCGCTCGTCTGGGCGCGGGTGCACCGTGATGCCCTGGGCGCCCGCCTGCAAAGCCAGTGTGGCCGCCCGAGTCACGCTGGGAATCCCCAAGCTGCGCGTGTTGCGCAATAAAGCCACCTTGTTGAGGTTGACCGACAACGCCGTGCCAGACTGTTGCGATAGGGTACCGGTGCTGATCAGTGGGTTCATCAGATGCGCTCAATGGCTTGCAAATCCAGCAGCAGCTGCCGGGTACGCAAAGTGGAAGAACCCAGATGATAGTGAAGCAAGCCGCGCAATGCACCCTTGAGCCGATTCAACTCAGTCCCACAAGCGTGCTGCAAGGCATTGAAACCACCGTGCACCAACGCCGCTTGCAGTGCCACCAGCAAGGTGCCGGGCAGTGCCTCGCTGGGGCCCGGACCCTGCCCCACCCCATCGATCACCCCACCCTCGGGAGTCAAGCGATAGCGCGCCTCAGGGCGTACCAGCTGCTGGGTCAAGGTGCACACGCTGAGGTCTGGCAACACGCCCATCTCGCTCAGCAAACGCATCTCGAAGGCACGCAACGCCGCTTGTGATGCCGCGTCATCCCCCAGGTGCAAGGCTTTCATGGCCTGCATGTACGCATCAAACAACGGCGGGCTGGCTTCGTGCCGTGGCAGCAACTTCAACAACAGCTCATTCAGGTAAAAACCACTGAACAAGGCTGCCCCGTTGAACATGGCCGCCCCCCCCGCCCATTCGGCGCTGCGCAAAGACTGGATATCCGGAGTCGCGGCGTGGGGCCCTGGTGAGCGACCTGCAGCGCCCTTGGTCAAGCCCACCATGATGCGCTGAAATGGCAGCAACACCGAACGCAGCTGAGAGTACGGCCGCTTGGCGCCCTTGGCGACCACGGTAAGACGCCCCTGCTCCAGCGTAAAGAGCTCCAAGACCAGGCTCGACTCACTCCAGTCATAACGGTGCAGTACAAAGGCTGTCAGGGGCCCGCCGCCCCGCCCCGACGATGCCGTCACCCTCGGGTCACTCGTAGCCGTAAGACTGGAGATGGGCCTCATCGTCAGCCCAACCGGAGCGCACCTTCACCCACAACTCCAGGTAGACCTTGCCGTCGAATAAAGTCTGCAGCTCTTGCCGTGCCTCCGAGCCAATGCGCTTGAGCCGCTCACCGCCTTGGCCAATCACCATGCCTTTGTGGGCGTCACGCTCAACCACAATGCTGGCGTGGATGCGGCGCAAGGCGCCCTCTTCGATGAATTGATCGATCACCACCGTCGAGGTGTAGGGCAACTCATCACCCATCAAACGAAACAGCTTCTCGCGAATCAGCTCACTGGCCAAGAAGCGCTCACTGCGATCAGTCAGGGCGTCTGCTTCGTGGAACCACGGCTGCTCAGGCAGATAGGGCTTGAGGATGCCCAACAAGCGCTCGACGTCAGATTTTTTCTTGGCCGACAAGGGCACAAACTCAGCAAAGGGATGTCGCGCCTGCATGCCCTGCAACCAAGGCGCCAATTCGGCGCGGCGATGCACCGCATCAAGCTTGTTGGCGATCAAAAACACGGGCTTGGCCATGGCGTCGGAGGGCAGCAGCGACAAGACCTTGGCATCATCCAAACTGAAGCGACCGGCCTCCACCACAAACAAAATGACATCCACATCAGCCAACACGCCGTGAACGGTACGATTCAAGGTGCGGTTCAGGGGCGCGCTGTGCTGCGTCTGAAAACCCGGTGTGTCCACAAAAACGAACTGCGCTTCATCAACGGTACGGATGCCCGTGATGCGGTGGCGCGTGGTTTGGGCCTTGCTGGACGTGATGCTGATTTTTTGACCCACCAAGGCATTGAGCAAGGTCGACTTACCGACGTTCGGTCGACCCACAATGGCCACCAGACCACAATGTGGGGCCAAGGGGGACGGGGTGGTGATTGTGTTGGATGCAGACATCGGTTTGCTCTCAGCGGAGCTCAAGACTGTAGGGGGCCACCTGGGCGATCAGTGGCTTTGAGGGCGTCCAACAAGCGGCGAGCGGCCTCCTGCTCCGCCACGCGACGCGACTTACCCTCGCCCATGAACATCAAGTTCAGCGCAGAAACCGCACACTCCACCTCAAAGGTTTGAGCGTGCAACTGGCCGCGGGTGGCCGCAATACGGTAGGCCGGAACGGGTAAGCGGCGGGCCTGAAGCCACTCTTGCAGCTCGGTCTTGGCGTCTTTGGTCCAACTCGTGACATCGGTGTTGACAATCACATCACCAAACATACGCCGAACCACTGCGCAGGCCGCGTCAAAGCCGCCATCCACAAACACCGCTCCCAGAATGGCCTCCAAGGCGTCGGCCAAAATCGATGCGCGCTGCGCACCGCCACTGCGAGCCTCGCCTTCGCTCAAGCGCAAAACCTCAGGCAAACCCACCGCGACCGCTACCTTGTGCAGACTGTCTTCCCGCACCAGGTGCGCGCGCACACGCGTGAGGTCTCCCTCATCCGACCCCGCAAAACGCTCGAACAGCAAGCTGGAGATGGCCAAACTCAATACAGCATCGCCAAGAAACTCAACACGCTCGTTGTGGTCTGCGCTGAAGCTGCGGTGTGTCAAAGCCCGGGTCAACAGGCTTTGATCGCTAAACCGATAGCCAAGCCGGGCCTGGAGCGTGTTCAAAAGTGACATCTCTGATCAGCCGAACTACTTCGACTGCCCTTTGTATTTGATGAGCAAAGAGACCGGGCCGACCAGCTCGATTTCTTTGTTGTAGGCAAAACTCACCACGAGTTTGTCGTTCTCTTTGGTCACGATCAAGTCTTGGCCGCTGAGGCTCTCCATGCCGTACTCGACCTGCTTTTGCTTCTCGAAAGCGTTGCGCACATCCTGAACGGACGTGGCCTCTTTGGCGATCTTGGCGACGGCTTTTTTAATCGTCATGTACTCGTTGACGGTGGGGGCGACCTTCATGATCAAAATCGCCCCCATGGCCACCACGATGGACCAAAACAACAAGCCCATCAAGGTGAACCCGCGCAAGTATCGCAAAGAATGCACTGGCTTGAACATGCTGGCTCCTTGACAGAAAGTGACCCTTGACCCTAATGGAACGGCCCGACCCGCTTGATATCACCAAAATTCATCCACACAAAAAACGCCCTACCGACGATATTTTCTTCAGGGACAAACCCCCAGTAACGAGAATCTTGTGAGTCGTCTCGGTTGTCCCCCATCATGAAATAGTGCCCCTCGGGGACTTTGCAGATCACACCGTCAATGCTGTAGACACAGTTGTCCCGATAAGAAAAGCTAAGATCAGGTTTCAATCGATTCGGCAGGCTGGGCTCAAGCAAAATCCGATGAGTGATTGTGCCGAGTTGCTCTTCGAATTGTTTGAAGTACTGCAGCCTGTCTTCGTTGTAAAACCTGTCCAGACCCAGGGTTTGAACAGGCTGCCCATTCACTGACAGCTGTTGATTGTGATACTTCACCTCATCGCCAGGCAAGCCCACGACACGCTTGATGTAATTGATGCTGGGATTGAGGGGAAACCGAAACACCATCACATCGCCCCGCTGAGGATCATTGAGTGCAATGATTTTCTTGTTTATCACCGGCAGGCGGACGCCATAGTGGTATTTGTTCACAAGAATGAGGTCTCCCACCAACAAAGTGGGAATCATTGAGCCAGACGGTATTTTGAATGGCTCAAACAGGAACGAACGCAAGAAAAAAACCACCAAAATGATGGGGAACAAACCGGCCGTCCAATCCAGCCACCAGGGTTGCTCCATGTGCCGATGGAGAACGTGGTCGCGGGCCGATTGATCGAGCGCACCGCCCCTGGCGCGCTGCTCGGTCTCCCACTCATTGACAGCTTCCTGGGCCGCGCGACGACGAAGGGGCAAAAAAAACAGCTTTTCAGCCAGCCAGTAGGCCAGCGTCACCATCATCAAAACAAAGAGCAGCAAGGAAAAGTCGCCGGCCCAGTTGCCCAGAAACCATCCCCCTAAAAAAACCGCCAGACCGCCCAACAACAAACTGGTTAACGCACTCATCAGTCGTCCACTTGGAGAATGGCCAAAAACGCCTCTTGCGGCACCTCAACAGCACCAATTTGCTTCATGCGTTTTTTCCCGGCCTTTTGTTTATCGAGCAACTTGCGCTTGCGAGACACGTCGCCACCATAGCACTTGGCGATCACGTTCTTGCGCAGCGCTTTGATTGTCTCACGCGCAATAATTTGCGAGCCAATGGCAGCCTGTATCGCTACATCGAACTGCTGGCGCGAAATCAACTCGCGCATCTTGGACACGACAGCCCGACTGCGAAACTGGCTCTGACCTCGGTGCACGATCAAGGACAGGGCATCAACCTTGTCACCATTGAGCAAGATATCGACCTTCACGACGTCCGAAGCTCGGTATTCTTTGAACTCGTAGTCCATCGAAGCGTAGCCTCGAGACACGCTTTTGAGCTTGTCGAAGAAGTCCAGCACGATCTCCGCCAGAGGCATCTCGTAGGTCAGCATCACTTGGCGCCCGTGATAGGCCATGTTGATCTGCACACCGCGCTTCAAATTGGCCAGCGTCATGACCGGGCCCACATACTCTTGCGGCATGTAGAGGTGCACGGTCACGATGGGCTCGCGGATTTCATTGATGCGACCCGGCTCGGGCATCTTGGAGGGGTTTTCGACCATGATGAGCTCCTTGGTCACCAGCTCGACTTCGTAGACCACGCTGGGTGCCGTCGTGATCAAATCTTGGTCGAACTCACGCTCGAGCCGCTCTTGCACGATCTCCATGTGCAACAGACCCAAGAACCCGCAGCGAAACCCAAACCCCAGCGCTTGGCTTACCTCAGGCTCGTAGTGCAGGGACGAATCGTTGAGCTTGAGTTTTTCAAGGGCATCACGAAGCTGGTCGTATTCGCTGGCCTCGGTGGGGTACAGCCCTGCAAACACTTGCGGCTGGATTTCTTTGAAACCAGGCAGGGGCGCCGCGGCCGGCCCGGCGTTGTTGGGTTGCTTTTTCTCAAAGGTGAGGGTGTCACCCACTTTGGCAGCTTGCAGCTCTTTGATCCCCGCAATGATGAACCCCACCTCACCGGCACGCAGAGCATCACGCGACACCGATTTGGGCGTGAACACGCCCAATTGCTCGGCCGCATAGGCTGTACCGGTGGCCATCATTTTGAAGCGCTCGCCCTTTTTCAGCGCGCCATCCACCACCCGCACGAGCATGACCACGCCCACATAGTTGTCGAACCAGGAGTCAATGATCATGGCCCGCAGCGGGCCATCGCGGTCGCCCTTGGGCGCGGGGATGCGCGCCACCACAGCTTCCAGGATGTCGTCTACACCCATGCCGGATTTGGCACTGCAGGGGATGGCGTTGGTGGCATCAATGCCAATGACTTCTTCGATTTCTTCTTTGGCACGCTCAGGATCAGCCTGAGGCAAATCCATTTTGTTCAAGACCGGAATGACATCCACCCCGAGGTCCAGCGCGGTATAGCAATTGGCGACCGTTTGCGCCTCCACACCCTGGCTGGCATCCACCACCAACAACGCCCCCTCACAGGCCGACAGCGAACGGCTGACCTCGTAAGAGAAGTCCACGTGCCCCGGCGTGTCGATGAGGTTGAGGTGATAGATCTGGCCATCGCGGGCGCGGTACTCCAATGCGGCCGTCTGCGCTTTGATGGTGATGCCGCGCTCGCGCTCGATGTCCATCGAGTCCAGAACTTGGGCCTCCATTTCGCGGTCGCTGAGACCACCGCAACGTTGAATCAAACGGTCGGCCAAGGTGGACTTGCCGTGGTCGATGTGGGCAATGATGGAGAAGTTGCGTATGTGATCCATGCTCAAAGAGGCCGGTACGAGAGAGAAAGCGTCACTCGTGTGGGTCGAGGCGCATCGACCGCGGCCGGAGAACCAACACAGCCGAGTCGAGGTTAAAAAAAAGGCACGTCAAACAGCTGACGCGCCTTCCAACAAAATGTTTGGCAACTGCTTGTTGGTGCCCCCATTGTAGCCAAAAGAACCCCCTGGCAAGCCGCACCATTGCTTGATTTCTTCACGTTGCCCGACACCAACAAAAAAAACTTATCAACATTTTATCCACAAACCCCTGTGGATCAACTGGGGATATTTTTGCCCCCCGGAAGACTGATGGAAAATGGCCTCAGAAGACCCCCAAATGCCCCCAATCAGGCCTCGGGCCGGACAAAACGGGAGCATCAGCGCATGTCAGCATTCGCTAACATGATCGACCAAATTTCATATAGGAAAATCCTGGGCGACAAAAGCCGACGACGCCCCCCAAAGTTTTCCCGCAATGCGGCAAAACCTTTTTATTGGCACGGTTATCAAGGTTTTGCCGGTCGGATCACCAGGTAGTTGACCCACTCACCGCGACGAATCAAGACCGTCACGGGCCTGGTCTTATCGAGCTTCGCGGCGAGGCCTTCAAGCTGACTCACGCTGGCCACTTCAACGTTGTCAATCGAGAGCAAGATATCGCCTTCGCGCACACCCGCGCGCGCCGCAGCACCCTCGGCTTTGTCAATGCGCACACCGCGCTTGAGGTTGAGTTCGCGGCGTTGCGCTTCGTTCAGTTCAGACACTGCGAGGCCCAGGTTGGTGAGCGCGCCGGTGGTCGCAGGTGCCGACTTGCCCTCCCGCTCCGGGACCTTCTTGGCAGGGTCCTCAAACTCAACCACGCTCACATTAAGCTCACGATAGCTACCCCGGCGAAACACCTGCAACGTCGACTTCTGTCCAGGCTTGGTGGCGCCGACCATGCGGGGCAAGTCGGCAGACTTGTCGACCAGCTTGCCATCGAACTTGGTGATGATGTCGCCAGGCTCTACCCCGGCCTTCTCGGCAGGGCCCCCCACCTCGACGCTGCGCACCATGGCCCCCTGTGGTTTACCCAAGCCAATCGACTCGGCCACGTCTTTCGTCACTTGATCAATCTGCACGCCAATGCGCCCACGCACGACCCGCCCTGTGGCGCGCAATTGATCGGCCACACGCGAGGCCTCATCGATCGGGATGGCAAATGAAATGCCGATGTAGCCGCCCGAGCGGCTGAGGATCTGTGAGTTGATGCCCACCACCTCACCCCGCATGTTGATCAGGGGTCCGCCCGAGTTGCCAGGGTTGATGGCCACGTCAGTTTGAATCAGGGGGAGAAAATCACCCGTGTCCCGCGCCTTGGCACTGACGATGCCTGCTGTCACCGTGTTCTCCAAGCCAAAGGGCGAGCCAATCGCGATCACCCACTCGCCCACTTTGAGGCGACTGAAGTCGCCCAAGCGTACGATGGGCAAGCCAGTGGCCTCGATCTTGACCAAGGCCACATCGGTGCGTTTGTCGGCCCCAATGATGCGCGCTTTGAATTCGCGCTTGTCGGTCAATGTGACCCATACCTCGTCGGCACCGTCGACCACGTGGGCGTTGGTGAGCACGAAGCCATCCGCATTGAAGATAAAGCCCGAGCCCACCCCGCGCTGCTGCGACTCGGCTTCAGGCTGCTGAGGTCCGCGGCGAGGATTGCTCGGGGTGCCTGGCGTGGGCACCGGCAGCCCAAAGCGCCGGAAAAACTCGAGCGTCTCTTCATCCATCTCTTGCGGGGGCGCATTGCCTCGCGCCGCAGCACGGGGACGCTCCGTGGTGCGGATGTTGACAACCGCGGGCCCGACCTTCTCAACCAGCTCGGTGAAGTCGGGTAAGGCCTGAGCCTGGGCATGCGGTTGCACCACAGCCATCAGTGACACGCCCAGCAAGCAAGCGCTGAAATATTGACGGAAGAAGCTCATGAAATTTCTCATCAGACTCGAAGGTTGAGGAAAGCTTGGCTCAGGGCTTGACGCGCTCCAGGCCATCCAAAAAAGTACGCAAGGTGGTCAAGGGGACATCGCCAACGGCCGTGGTCCAGACATCTGCGTTGCGCCGCGCAAGGGTGTGTGTAGCCCCCATCGAAATCTGCAGCGGCTGGGCATGGCGGGCCGCATTGAAGGGCTCGATGAACACCGACACGTAGCTCAATCCATCCGAAAAAACAGCCTGGATCACCTCGGGAAGTGACTCGGCACCGTGGCCGTTCAGAGGCCGCTTGACGCAATTGACGGGCTGAAAGCCAGGCACCGTGCTCCGAAGTACCCAGCCCTGCGCACTCAACTGCGTGGCTTGCATCGAGAGCCGGGTGATGCGGTAGCCGTCGAGCTTTTTCATGGGCATCAGGACGCTGTCCGGCTGAGCCTTGATGCCCATCGTGAGCTCGGAAAACACAGAGGTCTCGAGAACCTCGCCATGCTCACCCAGCACATCGGAGCGCAGCAGCAAGCCAGACTGTTTTTCTGCCCAAAGCCGATAGCCAAAGCGAAGACTATCGCGGGGTTGCAATATCAACACATCGGCATCAAAGCCGGCCACACGCTCATCTTGTTGCCGTTTGACTTGGTAGAAGTCAGCAAAACGAGCATCGGCAACCTGAAGCAAGCCAGGGAAGGTGCCCTGAACACTGCGCTGCTCAATCTGCGCCTCCCGCGTTTGAGGCCAAACGGTATGCACCCAGTCATTGTGGCGAAACACATGTCGCGCGGGGCCATCGAGAGACTCAATGCGCTCATATTGATGGGCGCCCACGCCGTAGTGGGCAATGCGCGCGCTCGACACGCTGCCGCCACCACTGACGACAAAGGTGCCCTGAAAATTATTCAGGCCCGCCGCCTGGTGGATGCGGCCTAGCCAACTTCGGGTATCTTGCGCGTCGGCCACCGGCGCCGCCATGGCTGACAACGGCAGACAGGCCAGCAAAGCCCAGCCAAGCCAATGGAAGAGCACGCGCATGAGCAGGGTGTGGGTCACGAGCTTACTCACCGATGGGGGACATCAACCGCCGCATTGCGAATGAAGCCCGAGGGAGCCCCCAAAGCAGAGGCGCCCACAAATTGCTGATGGGCCGCCAGATAGCGATCAATTTGGGCATCGCGGAGTATGCCCCCCTGGGCACCGGAAACCACGACAGGGGCTGCTGACAATGCGGCAGTCAGGGGGCGCGCAGCCCCGGATGCCGCCTGGTCGGTGGGCTCCAAGGGGCGGGATGTGGCCAGGGTGTCGGGGGCCGACCCGGGGCGGCTCGCCGGCCCGGTCCACAAGGTGGCCCCCAGTGCCACCAGGCTGAATGCTGCGGCCGATGACCACAGCCAGGGCCGCCGACGCGTCAATCCGCCTGGGGCCGGCGGGGCTTGACCCTCGGTGGGCGCCAGAACCACTGGCTCGTGCGCCAACCGCTCCCGCAGCGCGCTCAAAAACTGAGCATCGTGTGTCGCGGTACAAGCCAAATCTTCAGAACGTAAGACATCACCGATCAACTGAAACGCATGCCAATCGGCTCTTGCAGTGGCTTGGTGACCCCAGTGCGCGACCACATCCCCAACCTCTTGCGCCGTCAGCTCGCCATCCACCAAAGCAGACAGCTGCTCAGGCCAACCTGGAACAGAGGAATCTAGGGGATCAAGCATGTCAGTCTCCAAAAACGCATTACCAACGCACGCCTTGCTGCCGGTCCAACAACGGACGCAGGCGCAAGGCAACGGCCTCACGGGCTCGGAAAATGCGAGATCGAACCGTCCCGATCGGGCAGGCCATGATGTCGGCAATTTCCTCGTAACTCAAACCTTCAATTTCACGCAGCGTGATCGCTTGACGCAAATCATCTGACAACTCAGACATGGCGGTGTTGACGGCCTGAGCAACTTGCTGTGTTGCCAACAGTGCTTCGGGCGTCTCCACATGGCTTGGTTCGTTGCGAGCGGAAGAAGTTTCGTTCTCGTCTTCCCTAAGGGGGCGTGCAGATTCCACGAGCAGACGATCTCGCTGCAGGTCACCCATGGCCTTTTTGGCTGTATTGACGGCAATTCGGTACAACCAGGTGTAAAAAGCGCTTTCGCCACGAAAATTGGGCAATGCCCTGTAAGCGCGAATGAAGGTTTCTTGGGCCACATCGGGCACCAAATCAACATCCCGCAACATTCGGGCAATCAAGCGCTCCACCCGCCGTTGGTATTTGACCACCAGCATTTCAAAGGCTTTGACATCGCCCCGCTTGACGCGGTCAATGAGCAGGGCATCAGCATCCGACTCGGGGCTCATGGGAGGTCGTCCGCCGGAATGGGGCCGTGGAGCACACAACGCACCATGTGCCACTGGGCTGTGCTGCGGGGGAGTGGCAACCAAGTGCCCCGCGTGCGAGGCGATGTGGGCTGAAGAAACAGCAGCATGAAAAAGCCTGCGTCCAGGCACAACAAGGCCCGGCCAGCGTGAGGCTCATCACCCAAGCTACCCTCTGGCCCCCACAACCAACGCTGCCCATCCCAACGCAAGTGCGCTGGCATGCGACGAGCGATGCGCAAACACTCGCCACCACAGACCAAGGTCACGAGCACAGCACACCAGGCCCACCACTGTGCGGAACCCTTGACTTGGAGCGCCCAAATGACACCAATCGCCAGTGCCCACACCACCAAGGCCATAACGGCCAGACTCCACCCTCGAGACCACCTCGGACAGACCTGGAAAGCAGGGGCGCAACGCATCAGTGCCGCTTGAAAACCAGTGTCCCGTTGGTACCGCCGAAGCCAAAGTTGTTCTTGACCGCAATGTCGATCTTCATGTCCCGAGCTGTGTTGGCACAGTAGTCCAAGTCACACTCAGGGTCTTGATTGAAAATGTTGATGGTGGGCGGCGAGACTTGATGGTGCAAAGCCAGCACCGTGAAAACGGACTCGACCCCACCCGCCCCGCCCAACAAATGGCCGGTCATCGATTTGGTCGAGTTGACCACCAACTTTGGAGCATGGGCACCAAACGCCAGTTTGATGGCGTTGGTTTCATTGAGGTCGCCCAAGGGTGTGGACGTGCCGTGAGCGTTCAAGTATTGAACCTGATCGGCATCAATGCCGGCGTTGCGCAGCGCCGCCTTCATAGAGCGCTTGGGGCCGTCAACGTTGGGGGCGGTCATGTGGAATGCATCGGCCCCCATGCCGAACCCTGCCAATTCGGCGTAGATCTTGGCGCCGCGCTTTTTGGCGTGCTCGTATTCTTCGAGAACCAACACACCCGAGCCTTCACCCAGCACAAAACCATCGCGGTCTTTGTCCCAGGGGCGTGAGGCTGTTCGAGGATCATCGTTGCGGGTTGACAAGGCGCGTGCGGCAGCAAACCCACCCACCCCAAGGGGCGACACCGTGGACTCAGCACCCCCCGCAATCATGACGTCGGCATCGCCGTACTCGATGAGGCGTCCAGCCTCGCCGATGCAGTGCAGGCCGGTGGTGCATGCTGTGACGATTGCCAGGTTCGGGCCCTGAAAACCGAAGCGAATCGAGACATGCCCTGAGATCATGTTGATGATCGAGGCGGGCACGAAGAAAGGCGACACACGGCGCGGGCCGCGAGCCACCAACTCCGCATGGGTTTCTTCGATCAAGGGCAAACCACCGATGCCGGAGCCCACCAAACAACCGATGCGCTCGGCCTGGGCCTCAGTCAACTCGCCGTTGGTCGACAACCCGGCATCTTTGACAGCCTGCACGGAGGCTGCGAGGCCGTAGTGAATGAAGGTGTCCATGGCACGGGCTTCTTTGGTGGACAAATAGTCTTCCACCTTGAAGTCTTTGACTTCGCCTGCGAAACGGCAGGCGAAGTTGGACGCATCGAACTTGGTGATGTGATCGATGCCTGAGCGGCCAGCAACCAAGTTAGCCCAACCCTCGGCTACCGAGTTACCGACCGGGCTGATCAGCCCGAGTCCTGTGACAACGACACGACGACGAGTCATGGTGTGCTGGGCCCTGTCAGCTCTTTTGGTGAGCCACGGCGTAGTCGACCGCCAATTGAACGGTGGTGATCTTTTCGGCCTCTTCATCGGGGATTTCGATGCCGAACTCATCTTCCAGGGCCATCACCAATTCAACGGTGTCCAGAGAATCTGCACCGAGGTCTTCGACAAATGCCTTGGGGCCAACGACGTCGGCTTCGGGCACGCCAAGTTGATCGGCAATGATTTTCTTTACACGTGCTTCAATATCGCTCATGACTCCTCCGGGAGTGTTGTCTGAAATGAACCCGAGATTCTAAAGGTTGCGAGGTGTCTTTCAAAAGACGCCTCGCATGGGGCGGTCGGGAAGTATCCGCCGCAGGGCTTGCGCCCTGCCCTTGGGACGAAATTAGATCATGTACATGCCACCATTGACGTGCAGCTCGCTGCCCGTAATGTAGGCGGCTTGAGGGGAAGCCAAAAATGCCACCGCGTGGGCAACGTCAGCCGCCTGGCCCAGCCGCCCGAGTGGGATTTGTGATTTGAGTGCCATGGTCTGTGCCTCGGTGAGGGCATGGGTCATGTCGGTCTCGATAAAACCAGGGGCCACGCAGTTGACGGTGATGTTGCGGCTGCCGAGTTCGCGTGCAAGCGCACGGGTGAGTCCAGCCACCCCGGCTTTGGCCGCTGCATAGTTGGCTTGGCCCGGGTTGCCACTGGCGCCCACCACCGAAGTGATGTTGACGATGCGGCCGTAGCGTTGCTTCATCATGATTTTCATCACCGCGCGGCTGGTCCGAAAAACAGCCTTGAGGTTGGTGTCGATCACGGCATCCCAGTCGTCATCTTTCATGCGCATGGCCAGGTTGTCACGGGTGATCCCCGCGTTGTTGACCAGAATGTGCAGACCGCCTTGCGTTTTAACGATGCCCTCGACCGCAGCCTCGACCGCCAGGCCGTCGTTCACATTGAGGCAAATACCGCGCCCGCCGAAAGGGGCCAATGCCTCCGAGACGCCCGCAGCGCCGGACTCGGTGGTCGCTGTGCCGATGACTTTGGCACCTTGATCGGCCAGCGCCAATGCAATCGCGCGGCCAATCCCGCGGGACGCGCCAGTCACCAGGGCGGTTTGATCAGCCCACTGCAGGGGATGGGTGGTAGATGTCATGGTGTCAGGGAGATGTGTTGAAGGGGGGGCGTCAAGCCACCAGTGCTTTGACTTCGGCCAACGTGGCGGGGTCATAAAGCGCACCTGCCGCGAGTGTCGGCGCGATGCGTTTGCTCATACCCGCCAGCACTTTGCCAGGGCCACACTCGACAATGTGGGTCACACCGCGCGCCGCCATGGCTTGTATGGTCTCAAGCCAACGCACGGGCCCAAACGCTTGGCGGTACAGGGCATCGCAGATGGCGTCGGGCGCTGTCTGAATCTGGACATCAACGTTGTTGATGACGGCGATGCGGGGGATGGACCACTGCACCTGCAACAACGCCGGCTTGAGCCGCTCGGCAGCGGGCTTCATGAGGCTGGAATGAAAAGGTGCTGACACAGCGAGCAACAGGGCGCGTTTGGCCCCTTGCGCCTTCAACTGCTCGCACGCCAGATCCACCCCCGCCCGGGTGCCTGCGATCACGGTTTGCTTGGCATCATTGAAGTTGGCGGCCTCGACCACCTCGCCCCCTGCCGTCACGCCGGCGCACACCTGGGCAATCAGCTCAGCATCCAGCCCCAAAATGGCCGCCATGGCACCTGCACCCACCGGCACGGCATCTTGCATGGCCTGGGCACGCAAGCGCACCAAGGGGAGCGCATCAGTCAAGCTCAAGGCACCCGCCGCCACCAAGGCAGTGTACTCGCCCAGAGAGTGACCGGCGAGCACCGAAGGCGGGTGATTGGTCTCGGACAGCCAGGCACGGTAACTCGCCACCCCAGCCAGCAACATGACAGGCTGGGTGTTGGTGGTCAGGTCCAAGGCCTCTTTGGGACCGTCTTGAATCAAGCGGCCGATGTCTTCGCCCAGCGCATCAGAGCCCTCTTGCAAGGTTTGACGAACCACGGGATGGTCACCCCAGGCATTGAGCATGCCCACTGCCTGAGAGCCTTGACCGGGAAATACGAATGCGAGTGACGTCATGGTGAATCGGTGTGTTTAAGTCAGCTTAGGTTCCAAGCCATCGGGGGCTCAAAGGTCCAACAACACGGCACCCCACGTGAACCCGCCTCCGACACCTTCCAGCAACAGGGTGTCCCCTGGTTTGATTTTGCCGCCGCGCACCCCGACGTCGAGCGCCAACGGAATGGATGCGGCCGAGGTGTTACCGTGATCAGCCAGGGTGAGAACGACTTTGGCCATGTCGAGTTTGAGCTTTTTCGCCGTGCTTTGAATGATGCGAATGTTGGCTTGGTGAGGGATCAGCCAATCGATGTCTGCCTCGCAGCGGCCGGCTTTGGCCAACACCTCACGCGCAACCTCTTCGAGAACCCCGACAGCCAGTTTGAACACTGCTGGGCCGTCCATTTTGAGCAGGGGATCCCCCACGACTTTGCCGCCCGAGACGGTGCCCGGTGTGCAAAGCAGGTCAGAGTAGCGCCCATCGGCATGCAATTGGGTGGCCAAAATACCGGCTTGATCACTGGCCTGCAGCACCACCGCACCGGCGCCATCGCCGAACAAGACACAGGTGGTTCGGTCAGTGAAATCGAGCAAGCGTGAAAAAATCTCCGCGCCAACCACCAGGGCCTTGCGAGCACCCCCCGTGCGAATCATGGCGTCTGCGATGCTCAAGGCGTAGACAAAGCCTGAACACACGGCTTGGACGTCAAAGGCGGTCGCACCCTGGTTGCCCAGCTTGCGCTGCAAGATGCAGGCCGTCGAAGGGAACACCATGTCAGGGGTGGAGGTGGCCACGATGATGAGGTCGAGTGACGCCGCGTCACAAGCCGCAGCCTCAAGCGCCTGCTGGGCAGCGTGTAAAGCCAAGTCGCTGGCTTGCACGTGGCTGGCTGCGAAGTGCCGCGCCCGGATGCCGGTGCGCTCAACAATCCACTCATCCGACGTTTCAACCCCTTGCTGAGCCAGCTGGGCGACCAGTTGCGCATTGCTCAATCGTCCCTCGGGCAGGCAGCTGCCCGTGCCGGTGATGCGAGACGCGTGGGGGAACTTGGCGTCGTTCATGCGGAAATGACCAACTTGACGTTGGCAGCATTGACTTGCAAAGCAACAGCGATTCGCTGATGAACCTTGTCGAGCAGGCCATGACGGGCGGCATCAAAAGCCCGATTCAGGGCTTGCTCGAAAGCAAACGCATCAGCAGACCCATGACTCTTGAAGACCAGGCCACGCAAACCTAACAAGGCAGCACCGTTGTAGCGACGATGGTCAACGCGGGACTTGAAGCGCTTGAGCACCGGCAAGGCGACCCAGGCCGCCACCCTGCTAAAGAGGCTGCGGGTGAATTCCTCGCGAATGACGCTGGACAGCATGGCCGCCAAACCTTCGGCCGTCTTCAGGGCCACGTTGCCGACGAATCCGTCGCACACCACGATGTCGGTGGTGCCTTTGAAGATGTCGTTGCCCTCGACATTGCCGTGGAAGTTGAGTTGCCCTTGCGAAGCCGCTTGGCGCAGCAAGTCAGCCGCCTGCTTGATGACCTCGCTGCCTTTGATCGCCTCTTCGCCAATGTTGAGCAAACCCAGGCTGGGGTTGTCTTTACCCTCGACAGCGGCCACGAGGGCGCAGCCCATCAGGGCAAATTGCAGCAAGTGCTCAGCCGTGCAGTCGACATTGGCACCGAGGTCCAGCACGGTGGTGTAGCCATCGCGCATGTTGGGCATGACCGTGGCAATGGCGGGGCGATCAATGCCCATGATGGTCTTGAGCAAGTATCGCGAGACGGCCATGAGGGCGCCCGTGTTGCCCGCTGAGACACAAACATGTGCGGCAGCTGGGGCTGCATCAGTGCTTTTCACTTGTGCGATGGCCACCCGCATCGACGAGTCTTTTTTGCGGCGCAAAGCCACCTCGACCGGGTCGTCCATCTCAACCACCTCGGAGGCCGCCACGATTTGGGTGCGCGGCCAGTGCTTGGCGGGCGCCAAAGCCTCTGCACGCCCCACCAAAATCAGCTCAGCCTCAGGATGAGTGTCAAGGAAGGCCTTGCAAGCAGGCAAGGTGACACGAGGCCCATGGTCACCCCCCATGCAATCGACAGACAGCCTGACGGGGCTGGTAACCGGTGTAAGCACTGAACTCATGGGGGACTCAAGTCGCCAAGCGGCGAGCCCAAGGAATCAGCGACTCAAGCGTCAGCTTTGGTCTTGAAAACCTTGCGCCCACGGTAAAAACCAGTGGGGCTGATGTGGTGACGCAGGTGGACTTCGCCGGTGGTGGGCTCAACGGCGGTACCTGGCAAGGCCACGGCGTTGTGGGCGCGGTGCATGCCGCGCTTGGATGGGGATTTCTTGTTTTGTTGGACGGCCATGAGATTTCTCCGAGGGCGCTGCGTGACAAACCTGTCAGCGAGCAGGGGGACACCGCAGCTAAAGCGCGGTAACCGAAAGCCCTTGACTATAGCACGCCGCCGGCTCCTGGGTAACACCGAAATTCACGCAGCAGGTCAAGAGTCACGGCCTGTTTTCAGTTGCGCCAAACTGGCAAAGGGATGCGGCGGCGGCTCGACTTGCGCCTCCACCGGCAAGGGAAGTGGTTGCGGACACACCTCATGACGGGGCACCCAGGGCAGCGCCAAAACCAACTCGTCTTCGATCAGGGCGGGCACATCCAAGGACGCGGTCGTGGCCAGCACGTCGTCTTCGCTGTCGGCATCCTCCGCGGCTGCGGCGTCTTCGCCCGGCACGAACCGAAGATGTCGGTCAATGTCGAGCGCCACCGACAAAGGCTGAAGACAACGCTGGCATGTCATGCTCAATGTGGTGCTGGCCCGCAGGTGCAACCATACCTGCGCCGCTGCGCGCGCCTCGCGAGACTCACCGCGGGCCTGCCAGGCCACCACGGCGTGGGGGCCTGGTAGCGCCTCGGGGGCAGAAAAATCGTTCAGGCGCCGCATGGACTCCAGGGGCAACTCGCCCGCTAGATCGCCAGCCTGCGCAGCAAAGGCCACCACGTCCAGGTGGCGGCTGTCAAAAAATCGTGCGTTCATGGCGCGCAAGTATGAACGAACGTGGATGCCGATGGCGTTGCCCCGGAGTGCTTGGCGTTGCTTATCCCAGGGGGATAAGCAACTGCGCGGCATCCAGGGTCCGGCAACCGGGGTTCTTAGTTCAAAGGTTCCTGTTCCATCACCTCACGCGTCACACGCTCACCAGACGCCAACACTGCTTCGTAGCGCAGCCAGTGAAGATTGGGGGCGTAATAGTAGGTTTCACTTCGAGGACCGGTTCCAGGGTTAGGGTAGTCGAACTTGACCTTGCAGGTGTCGTAGTTGCCGAAGTATGTGCCGATCCTCTGGTGCCCCTGGAAGGTGAGTGTTTCGGCAAATGAGGAAGGGGGGGCCCCAGTGGTTGGCAAGGTTTGCGTGAGCACGGTGTAGCTGATGGGCTGCCCGATCGCCGCAGTGCGCAAATCGGGAATGCCTGAAGACACCCTGCGGCCCGTGACGGCCCCATTGACGACATCTTCCAACCCCACGGACATGAGAAAACCTACCGTGGGATCGAAGTGGCGGATCGATGAGACGGCGGCGGTGGTGGCGTTACCACGGGTGACGGCCATGGTGGCCGCTCCGTTCAATGTGCCGGATCGGATCAGACGAACTGAATTCTCGTAGGGCGAGCCGAAGGTCGCGCCGTTGGCCGAAAGCAGGAAGCCTTGGTTCGGCCTGATGGCCGTGCAGGCGCTCAGGGTGGGGGTACTCGTCACAGGCCAGGCCACGTAGGTCAATGGTGCCGTGCTGCGGTCCAACTCGACCAGCGCGGTTTGACGCAATGTCTCCGCAGGAGGGACTGCTGGGTTGGTGTCTATGAAATAGCTCCTCACGAACGACGCGCCGGGGACGTAGTACAGCGCTTCAATACTGAGCCTGGTCGCCGTTGCGCCGGAGACTGAAGAACGCGATTCAACCACTTCACAGGCGGTGACGGTGCCTTGGCTGAGGGTGACTGGAACCTCACCCTCAAAAGTGCGAACGATGCGCTCCGTGCGATCAGGAACACCGGCGGGCAACAGGGTGCGGACGGTGTAGTTCACGGTCTCGCTTTGCCCCTCAGCCAAGGCTTGGCTGAATGTGCGGCCGGTGTACTGCTCGCGGCTGGTCAGCGCGCCCGTGGTGGGATCAAAGGTCTCTTGGGCCAAGAGGGTCGAGGTCTTGGCTGCTGCATCAACTCGGCTGTAGCGGATTTGTACAGGCTGGGTGGCGCTGGCTGATGCGTACTCGTAGCGAGCGCTGAGGAGTTCGCCCGCATAAGTGGCGTTCCTCCATTCCCGCCGTGGGCGCGAGGTGTTGAGGTAAAAATTGACGGTGCCGGCGGCAGGTGCTTGGACGCACGCAGCAAATTTGGTGCTGGACACGGCGACCGGGTCTGGTGTGGTGCCGGTGGACGGTGGGCTGCTGGAATCGCCGCCACCACCACCGCAGGCACTGAGGCCCAACAGGGTGACGAGGAGGATCGGGGAGGCGGTCAGCCGAGGGAGTGATCGAGCAAGAGACATACAAAATCCAAGTAGTGAGACGTAGCGCCCTACTCTACGATGGACTCAGGCTTGCCGATCTCCCCCCTATGGGGGGGATGACAGAGGGTGGCTTGTGGCTTGCGCTTGCCGATTCAAGCCAACGCATGCCCTGCCAAAGCCGGCACGGCTGCGAGCAATTGCTGGGTGTAGGCATGCTGTGGTCTTTGCCACAACTCGGCAGTTTCGCCTTGCTCCACCACCTGACCGCCCTGCATGACCATCACCTCGTCGGCCATGAAGCGCACGACCGACAGGTCGTGGCTGATGAAAACGTAGGCCAGCCCCAACTCGTCTTGCAGGTCTTTGAGAAGGTTGAGCACTTGCGCTTGCACGGAGATGTCGAGCGCGCTGACGGCTTCGTCAAGCACCAGCACTTCAGGCTGCAAGGTCAGGCAGCGGGCGATGGCAATGCGTTGACGTTGCCCGCCTGAGAACTCGTGGGGATACTTGGACAAGGCGGATTCGTCCAGGCCGACTTTGCGCAGCCATTGGCCCGCCAAGGCCTCTTGCCCCTGGCTGGGGCCCGCCAGGCCGTGGATGCGCAGGGGCTCGAGCAGGGTCTGGCGAATGCTCATGCGCGGGTTGAGGCTGGCGTAGGGGTTTTGAAACACCACTTGCACCTGGCGCCGCCAGGCGAGCAGCTCGGCGGTACTGAAACTGCTCAGCGCTCGGCCCTTGAACAGGATGCGTCCGCCGGAGGGCGCCGCGCCGCGGCCCTGCAAGCGCAGCAGGGTCATGCCCAGTGTGGTCTTGCCCGAGCCCGATTCACCCACGACGCCCAAGGTGTGCCCGCGGCGCAATTGAAAACTCACGCCTTGCTCGGGCGAGTCGCCCCCCAGAGCGCGAAAGGGGACGCGGCCCCACACCCCCCGCCGCACCCAGTAGTGCTGCTGGACGGCTTGGGCCTCCAGCACGACCGCCGCAGCAGCGTCACGTTGCAGGGTGGTTGGCGCCAAGGGCGGGTCGCCGGCTTGTGCGGATGTGACGGACTCCAGCGTTTGCAAGCGGGCGCTGCCGCTGAGCAGGGACACCCGGCAGGCTAACAAGGCCCGCGTGTAGGCGTCTTGGGGCGAGTGCAGGACTTGCGCCGCCGTGCCGCTTTCGCGCACCACGCCGTGGCGCATCACGACCACCTGATCGGCCACCTCGCTGACGACGCCCAAGTCGTGGCTGATGAACAGCATGCTCATGCGGTATTGGGTTTTGAGGCGGGCCAGCAAGGCGAGGATTTGGCGCTGCACCGAGACGTCTAGGGCGGTGGTTGGCTCGTCAGCGATCAACAGCTGCGGGCGGCAAGCCATGGCCATGGCGATCATCACGCGCTGCTGCAGGCCCCCCGAGAGCTGGTGCGCATAGCGCTTCATGCGCTGCGTTGGCTCGCTGAGTTGGACATCGGCCAGCAGATCCTCGGCCTGTCGCCAAGCCTGACGCGGGCTCAAACCCTGGTGTTGAATCAAGGGCTCGCACAGTTGTTGACCGATGGTGAGCACGGGATTGAGCGAGCTCATCGGATCCTGGAAAACGCAGGCGATGTGTTGACCCCGAATGCGCCGCAGGCTGCTGGGCGCGGCGGGGAGTAAGTCTTGCCCCTGAAAGATGATGCGCCCTTGACGGCGTGCGTTGTCTGGCAACAAATTCAGGATGGACATGGCCGTGACGCTCTTGCCTGAGCCGGACTCGCCGACCAAGGCCACGGTGCTGTTCTCGGGGATGCTCAGGCTCACCCCCTCCGGCCCACCGACGGCCTGAAAATCGGCTTGGTGACGACCTGGCGTGGCGGCCCGAAAAAACACTTTCAAGCCCTCGATCGATAGCAAGGTGGCGGGTGTCAGGCTGCTCATGTCACCCCCCGCAGCTTGGGATCGAGCGCGTCGCGCAGGCCATCGGTGAGGAAGGAAAAAGCCGTCACGAACACCGCCATCATGGCGGTCGCTGCCGCCAACTGCCACCAGTGGCCCAAAATCAATTCACTCTGGGACTCGGCCAGCATGCTGCCCCAGCTCACCTGATCCACCCCTACCCCCAGCCCCAGGTACGACAAAATTACCTCGGCTTTGATAAAGCCGACCACATGCACGGACAACTGCACCAGCACGATGTGGCTGACGTTGGGCAAGATGTGGCGAAACATGCGCGCTCCCGCACTGGCCCCCAGGGCTTGTGCGGCACGCACGTAGTCCCGGCCAACGTGCTTCATGAACTCGGCACGCACCAAGCGGTAAATGCCCGGCCAACCGATCAGGCCCAAAATCAAGACCAGCGACACCACGCCCTTGGAGATCGGGCTGTCCCGGTGGTTGAACAAGGCCGCGAAGGTGAAGATCAATAAGATGCCCGGGATCGAGGTGAACACGTTGTAGATCCACTCCAGCACGTCGTCGACCCAGCCGCCCGTGAACCCGGCGCAGGCGCCCAGGACGGTGCCGATCAGGGTGGCCAACAAGGCTGCCAATACGCCCACGCCAATGGACACCTCGGCCCCCTTGATGGCCTTGGCAAGAACATCGCGGCCCAAGCGGTCGCCGCCCCAAGGCAAGGTGGGCGCCAACACCACCGTTTCGGTCTGGATGGCGGCAGCGCGGGTCGCCCATTCGGCGTAAATGGGGGCCAGCGGGTCGACTGCGGAGATGTCCAACGGCGGCCCGCTGGGTTGGGGGATGCCGCTGGCTACCGCCACCGCGGTGCGAGGCCCCAGCACGTGGGGTGGGGCATTGGGTACGCCAACCTCTTGGTGCCAACCTCGGGCCACGCCCCCCAAGGCCGAGACCGTCGCCAAGACGGCAAAAGCCAGCACGATGCCTAAGGCCACCCGGTTGACGCCACTGGCAGCAAAGCGCTGCCAGGCCATGTGCCAAACGCTCATCGACACGGCATGATCAAAGGCCATCATGACAAGCTCACCCGCGGATCGGCCCAGGTGTAGAGCACATCAGTCAACAAATTGACTGCCATGGTGATGGCCGCGATGTAAATGGTGACGGCCTGAATGACGGGATAGTCGCTGCGTGTCACGGCCAGCAGCACCTCACGGCCTAGGCCGGGGATGGAGAAAAAACTCTCGATCAAGAAAGAGCCCACAAAGATGCCCGGTAAGGCCACCGACAAGTTGGTCAAGATGGGGATCCACGCGTTGGGCAACACATGACGCCACAACACGCGAGCCTCTGACAGCCCCTTGGCGCGTGCCGTGCGCACGTGGTCGTGTTGCATTTCATCCAAAAAGAAGCTGCGGTACAGGCGCGTCTGCGGCGCTAAGCCTACCAACACCACCAGCAACACGGGCAGGGGCGCATAGAGGCTCAAGTTGGTCCATAAACTGGCACTCCAACCGTGCACGGGAAACCAGCCCAGTTGAAACGCAAACACGTACTGGCCCACGATCACATAGACCAAGAGTGAGATCGACAAGGCCACGGTGCTGACCAGCATGACGCTTCGGTCCACCCACCCACCTCTTCGGTAAGCCACCCACAAAGCCAAGGGCAGTGCGAGCACGGTGTCCAACACCAGGATGGGCACCATGACCGTCAGGGTCGCCGGCAAGCGGCTCAGAAACAGGCTGCTGACAGCCTCATTGGTGGCCCAACTGCGACCCCAATCGCCAGTGACGATTTGACGGAAAAAAATCCAGAGTTGCTGCCACACCGGCAGATCAAGCCCGAGCTGCTGGCGGATGGCCTGGATTTGCTCGGGCCGCGCGTTGAGCCCTCCCAGCACCTCGGCGGGGTCACCCCCAAACCACTTGAACAAAAAGAACACCAAGACCACCACGCCCAGCAAGGTCGGGATGGTTTGCCACAAGCGGCGCAGAAGGTAAGCGGCCATCGGTGCGGACAGGCTCCATGAGAACTGGGGTGGCAGGCTCACGTGCGAGACGGCGGCACGGGGTGAGGTGTCATTCTAGGGCGTGTCAACCAGTACCTGGCCCCTGCGCAGGCGGAGCGCGCAGGAATGGATTGCGCGCGGGGATAACGCGCCTGAGGCACCATCCTGATAGGGGTAGGAAAGGGCTCTCACCCTCCCCTCCCTCCGAACCGTGCGTGCAGTTCTCCCGCACACGGCTCTCCAGTTGGTGGTTTCTCATCGAGATGGGCTCGCTTGCCGTCGGGCTTCGACCATGGTGAAAAGCC
>JANMGB010000063.1:0-3767 GCA_031374415.1 Burkholderiales bacterium | reverse complement strand
ATGAGTCTGCAGCGTTGCAAATGCTCGCAATACCAAATGGTATTGCTGCGCTTTGCGCCTCGCACCCTCACAGCCCAAACGACCCATGAACACCGCATCTTCAGTTCCGAGGGGTATAGATCCGAGAGGATCGGTGATTTTTTTCCGTGATAAATTGAGTCTCCACAAAATCAGCAAACTGTTCATGCGGCTGGGCTGCGCGTGCGTGCGTGCGTGTGTCGGCCCCGGCCCCGGCCATCCCATTCGTCAGGATCATCGTGAACCCTCAGACATGGTTATTGGCCTGCTTCATCGCTGGCTGCCTGGCCGGTGTGCCCGTCAGGGCCCAGTCGACCGATTCACCTCAGGCCTCTGCGGGCACGTCCACGCCCCAGTCTCGGGCCGCCGTATCCTCGCCGGTTTTTTTGTCCGCCACCGTGCCCTTGCGCGCGGCCCTGGACGCGGCATGGGAGCGGGCTGTGGCCCAGCGCGAGAGCGAGGGGCAGCGCCGCCGCGCTGAAGCAGAGCGTGCGGTTGCAGGCGGCTTTTGGGCCGCACCGCCTTCGTTGGAAATCAGCCACAGCAGTGACCGCCTGCAGCGTAACGTCGGCAGTCGTGACCTTGAGCTTGGTGTCGTTGTTCCCCTGTGGTTGCCCGGCCAGCGCAGCGCACGGGCCCAGGTGGCGGAGGTGTCTGTCGCACAGGCCCTCGCGGCTGAGCAAGTGGCGCGTTGGCGTCTGGCCGGAGAGTTGCGCGAGGTGGTTTGGCAACTCGCCGCATTGGAGGCCGAGGTCATGGAGGTTGATGCTCAGTCCCGAACTCTGAAACAACTCGGTGACGATGTCGAGCGGCGGGTGCGTGCCGGTGATTTGGCGCCCGTCGATGCCCTGGCGATGCAAGCCGAACAACTGGCGGTGACGGCGGTGCAGGCTGATCTGAGTCAGCGGTTGCGTGTCACGCGCGCCCGCTGGACCTTGTTCACCGGGCTGGCTGCAGCGCCTGAGCTGACCCCAGAAGCGGGTACGGCTTTAGGTGAAGGTGCCTTACCTGGCACCGCCCCCCTGCATCCAGAGTTACAACTTGCCGACCTGTTGACGGAGTTGGCACGCCAACGGGTTGAGATGACGCGGCTTTCGCGCCGGGACGCACCGGAACTGTCGCTGGGTGTGCGCCAGGACTGGCCCGCCCGCGCCGAGGCTTCGCAGGGCAGTCTGGTAGTCGGCCTGCGCATGCCCCTTGGCACCGATGGCCGCAACCGACCGCTGGAAGCGGCTGCGCTGTCTGAACTCGACCTTGCTCAAACCCAGGGACGTTGGCTGCGCGAGCGCTTGGAAAGCGACGTCACCGCCGCCCGTGACGCACAGCAAGCCGCCGAGGTGGCACGGGTGGCCGAGTCCAACCGTGCCACCCTGCTGCGCGAGCGCGCCGCTTTGGTCGAAAAATCCTTCCGTGCGGGTGAGACGCCGCTCCCCGATTTGCTTCGTGCTCTGGGCGCCGCAGCGCAGGCCGACAGTGCCGCCGCTCGCCAATCTGCCGCGCTGGGTCTGTCCCGCGCGCGCCTTCAACAAACCCTGGGACGGTTGCCATGAACCATTTTTTGAACCGAAACATTGTGCGGCACCTGCCGCCTGCGGTTCTGACGGCGCTGCTGTTTATTGTCATCCCGCTTAGCCTGGCAGCGCCCGGCGCCCACGGCCCCAATGGCGAACACCTGGACGCGCCGACCACGGCGGGGTCAGCATCGGCGCTGCCGCGTGTCGAGGCCAAGTCCGACGCTTTCGAGCTGGTTGCAGAACTGGGCGCCAGCGGGCTGGTGATCGTTGTTGATCGCTACGAGACGAACGAGCCCTTGCAGGGTGCCAAGCTTGAAGTCGAGACAGGCGCGCATCAAGCGGTTGCCGAATTCCGCGCCGAACAAGGTGACTATGTGGTGACCGACTCAGCGATGCTCAAAACGCTGGCCGCACCCGGCGAACACGGCCTGGTTTTCACGCTGGTGGCAGGCCCCGAGAGCGATCTGCTGGACGGCACGCTGGTGAACGTTGCGGGCCGGGCTGGCGCTGCGCTTTCGATAGACAATCAAGGCCATGGCCACGGTGAGCACGGACACGGACACGGACACGGACATTCGCTCGAGCGCGTTGCCATCGATGCTGGTTTGGCCGCACTGGGTCTGACCGGCGGCATCGCTTGGTGGCGTTTGCGCCGCCGCAAGGCCAACACGCTGCAAGGAGGTCTGTGATGCGTGAGCGCCGCGAAACCCTTAAAAACTTGCGAGCCGCAGTTTGTTGGGCCACCCTGGCGGCAAGCTTGTTTTGGCTGTCGCCCGCAAAGGCCGCTCCGGGCGCGCATGGTCCTAACGGTGAGCACCTTGACGCGCCGGGTGCCGCTGTCAATGCCTCAGGCCTCGCCCGCCAGGCCGACGGCAGTGTTAACGTGCCCAAGGCCGCGCAGCGCCGCATGGCAATCCGCACAATGCTGGCCCTGCAGTCTGAGGCCGCCGTGTCGGTTGAACTGCCGGGTAGGGTGATCATGGATCCCAATGCCAGTGGTCGCGTTCAGGCGGTGCATGGCGGGCGGGTCGAGCCCGGTCCTCGGGGGCTGCCCATCGCTGGCCAAACCGTTCGACGAGGTGATGTGCTGGCTCATGTACGCCACCATGCCGAGCCCTTTGCCGCGGGCACACAGCAGGCCCAGTTGGTCGAACTGCGGGCACAGCGGCAACTTTCCGAGCAGCGCGTGCAACGCCTCGATGGGCTGGCGGGCACTGTGCCGCTCAAGGACATCGAAGCTGCGCGCAGCGAGGCCGCGAGCCTGGCAGAGCGCGAGAGCCGCATCGGCCGAAGCCTGGTGGCCCGTGAAGCGCTCACCGCACCGGTCAGCGGTGTGATTGCAAGGGCGGATGTGGTGGCGGGACAGGTGGTTGATCCCCGCGATGTGCTGTTCGAGGTGGTGGACCCGGTGCGCATGCTGGTGGAAGCTACCACGGCCGATGTCGCCCTGGCCACTCGGGTTGCTGGTGCATCTGTGCAAGGGGTGCCTGAGGTCAAGCTGTCGGTTCTGGGCGTATCGCGCTCGCTGCGCGATGGCGTGCTGCCCATCACTTTTGCTGCCGCGCCAGCCACATCTGTTGGCGCACAGCCCCTGCCCCTTCCACTGGCTATCGGCCAACCGGTGACCGTCATCGTGCAACTGAAAGAACGCATCCAGGGTTTCGTCCTGCCCGCACAGGCCGTGGTGCGCAACCCTTCCAACGAGCCTGTCGTGTGGATCAAATCGGGCGCGGAGCGTTTCATTGCGCTGCCGGTGCAGTTCCGGCTGCTGGACTCGGGCACCGTGGTGGTGACGCAAGGTTTGAGTGCAGACAACCGCGTGGTGGTGCAAGGCGCACCGCTGATCGCACAGATTCGTTGAACCTTGAAACGGCAGTTGACCGCTTTCATCCGCAAGGAAACCCTGATGAATACTGATATTTGGGCCCACGAAAGCCTTCACCTTGTGGGTGAGAGCGCTACGCACCCGAGTGAGCTGCGCTGTGGGCGTCTGGCGGCGTTGCTCCTCCTTGTGGGCATGAGCCCACCGCGTCGTCGCGCCTTGCCAAACACCCAAATCGCAGCCCACTCGGGCGCGTTCAACTGCCGTTTCTAGGTTTAACCATCACCGATTAATGGAGCCCCTGGGTTACTTGCCACCGGCCGAGTTCGAAGCCAACTATCATCATCAATGCGCTGGTCAGGCCGCACCCGTCTGACTTAAACCAACCGGCCTCCGCGAAACCCGGGGCGGTT
>JANMGB010000007.1:0-12422 GCA_031374415.1 Burkholderiales bacterium | reverse complement strand
CTGCTCGGGCAGGAATGCCACGACACCACCGTAGCCCGCGCGGCGGTACATGTCCTGCACCGCAGCCGCTGCATCACGCAGGCGCTGCAGGCTCAGGCGCCCACTGAATTCCGCCAGGCGGGTCTGCAAGGCCTCTTGCTGCAGCAGCGTGTTGCCCTGCACCTCGAAGCCCTTGACGAGCACGGCCGCGGCGGCCGGGGCCGACGCCGCAGCCGCCGTCGGCACGGGCTGCGCCCACAGCACCGGCAGCGGCGCCATCGCGGCCAGCGCGCCCAGGACCAGCGCACGCAACGCCTTGCCGCGGGCGGCCCGGCTGGCGGCACGGCACATGTTCTGATTCGAATGCAATCGGCTTCCCCTTCAACGACCCACCGACACGCCGGATGGCGCGGCCGGTCCCCCTCCGCCGGCGCAACCCGCCGACACTGGACTTGTCCCTGGGCTAGCTTTTACGCGAAGTGAACGGGTTGCAGTGGCCAGACATGAGCCCGAACTGCTTGACCGGGCGCCAGGGGCTCCCCCTGCCTGAGGAACGGTACCGCTCGGCATTCTGACTGCAGGCAGGGCACCGGCGCATCCCACCGGTGGCCGACGACCACCCTTGCGGAACTCTCAGGCCGGCTGCGGGCTGGCGCCGGGTGGCGCCTTCGCGGCCAGTGTGGCCGTGACTTCCTTGCGGAAGCGGTTGAGTTCCTGCACGCTGGCGAAGCTGCGCTCCATCAGCAGGCTGAGGTTGTGCAGAATGCGGTCAACGACCTTGGTCTCCCAGACGGCGTCGAATTGAATTTGGCGGTCAAGCCATTGTTCCAGCCACTCGGGGTTGGGCAGTCGGCTTTGCACGGTGTCACGCGGGAAGAGGCTGACGTTGACGTGCAGGTTGGTGGGGTGCAGCGCTTGGGCGGTGCGCCGCGCGCTGGCCATCAAAACGCCAACTTTGGCAAAGGCGGCTTTGGCTTCGTCACCAAACTTTTGCATGGCACGCTTCATGTAGCGCAGGTAAGCACCCCCGTGCCGGGCTTCGTCACGGGCCAGGGTTTCGTAGATGGCTTTGATGACGGGCTCGGAGTGCCACTCGGCCGCGCGGCGGTACCAGTGGTTGAGGCGGATTTCGCCGCAGAAGTGGAGCATCAGGGTTTCAAGTGCCGGGGCGGGATCGAACTCGAAGCGGACTTCGTGCAGCTCTTGCTCGGTGGGAACGAGCTCCGGGCGGTAGCGCCGCAGGTACTCCATCAGCACCAGGGAGTGCTTTTGCTCCTCAAAAAACCACACGCTCATGAAGGCGGAAAAGTCGCTGTCGTCACGGTTGTCACGCAGGAACATCTCGGTGGCCGGCAATGCGGCCCACTCGGTGATGGCATTCATTTTGATGGTCTGGGCCTGCTCGTCAGTGAGCTGGCTGGCATCAAATTGATCCCATGGAATGTCGGTCTCCATACTCCAGCGCACAGCTTCGAGTTGTTTGAACAGTTCGGGGTAAAGCATGCTGGACATGGTCGTCGCGCTGTTTTTGAGATTCTGTGATTCTAGTCTTCTGCTTGAAAAGGGGTAGGTGCATGCCACTGACTCATTGAGGGCATTCGCCTGGAACGCTTGATGGCACAAATACAAACGATGCGATTGCGAGGATTTGCAACGCTGCGGGCGGCTTGCTCGCTGCGTCAGCCCATTCGGGGCGAAATTCATCCAGGATCACGACCAGTCGCGAATGTCGGGATTCACGTAACTGAAATCGTTGGGCACTGCCAAGTTCGTATATGAGAATGACAGACTCACATCCAGCGATGTCACCTGGTGCCACCAACCCAGCGGCAAGTACACCGTCTCCCCGGGCTCTACCACCACCTCCAGGACGGTGACTTGGCTGAAGCGGGGGTAGCGGTGCAGATCGGGCCGGTCTAAGTCGATCGGACTGTACACGTCGGTGTAGTTGTACAGGTGCGGTGTTTGCAGCGGCGAAATGAAGCGCCAGCGTTTGCGCCCCACCACTTGGGTGTGCAGCAGCATCAGGGTGTCGTGGTGCAACGGCGTGACGGTGCCCGCGGGGCCAAACCAAAATGACGACGACCGCGCCAGGTCTTCGTGCTTGCAAAACGCTGGCAGCGCGCCGATGTCGCTGAGCAGCGGCGCGAACTCGGGTCGGCGCAGCGCCTCGTTGTTGGCAGTGAGGTAGTGGTCGTTGGTGGCGCCACCCGCCAGCACCCGATCGACATAGTCGGCCAAAAGCACTTGCGTACGGTGCTGCAGCTTGTTGACCTCGTAGTTGGGGTCGGCATTGCGCTGCGTTTGAATTTCCACCATCAAATGACCGAAGTGTGTTTTCAGATACTCAGGCGACCAACGTGTCATGGCGGGCCAATCTTCGGTGACGCCGGTCAGCACCAATGGGCGGCTGCCACGCACGTAGCGCTCCACAAATTCGTCGGCACTCACGTGGTGGCGTTTTTCTACCTGGCTGTAAGCCGGGGCGCTCTCCCACAGCTTTTGCTGATTGGCCAACACCGACTCCAGCTTGCGATACAGCTGCTGGTGTTTGCGCGCCGCTAGATAGGCTGGGTCTTGCTCCATGGCCGCGACGGCGGCCTCACAAACAGAACGGTCCAAGCCGGAACCGACCAGCGTGTCCACCATGGAGTCAGGTGTACAGTCGCGCAAACGGTTTTCGGCGATCCACTGCAGCCTGCGGGCGTCCAAGGGCTGCGGCGGGTTCAGCGTGGCGGGCAAACCATCAACAGGGCGCGGTGGCGGTGGAATGAGGGAGTCAGCCATGGCGGGAACTCAATGTTGCTGAGTGGTCACTCTAACTGATCCCGCAGGCACGCCAGCAGGTTTCCAGCGGAAGAATCACACGGGTGTCTGGCCGGCTTCCGTTTGGCGGACATTGCCTTTGATCAACAGACTGCATGCCTGCCCACTCACCTATGTCGCAACACATTAAAGCCCCCTCAGAACGCCCCCCCAGCCAGCTGTCTGAGCTCACCAGCCTGCGTTTTTTCGCGGCTTTTGCAGTGTTGGTGCTGCACTATCGTGACTTGTTGGGGCCCCTGCCCGACTGGGTGCTGAGCGGCATCGTGGGGGGGCAATATGGCGTCACGTTTTTCTTCATCCTCAGCGGCTTCATTCTGACTTACCGTTACCAAGACTGGTTTGCTGCGGGGGTGAGCGACACCCGTTATTGGCGCTTTCAACGCTTTCGCGTGGCAAGGATCTACCCCATCTACGTGCTCGGTTTGCTGCTGGACACGCCCTGGCACCTGCTCGAGCGCGCACAGGTCGGTCAGCTGACCGAGGCCGCCCCCCTCTATTGGGCGTCTTGGTTGATGAACCTGGTGGGCTTGCAGGCCTGGGTGCCCACGGTGCCGTTCGCGATGTTTTGGAATACCCCCGCCTGGAGCGTGGCAGCGGAGTTTTTCTTCTATGCCACGTTTCCGTTTCTGTGCGCGCGTTTGAGTTCGGTCCTGCGCTTTGGCCCCGGTGCCGGGGCTTCCTGGGGTCGGCTGGTGCTCCTGCTGCTGGGCGTGACGCTGCTGGGTGTGGCGGCTTACGCTTTGGTGATCCATGTGCTGACCGCGGTGATACCGGTGTCGAGTGACACGCAGTACATCGTGCTCGTTTATAACCCCTTGCTGCGCTACAGCGAATTTTTAGCAGGCTGCGTGGCGGGCCACTTTTTTTTACAGCAACAGCGAGACGGCGTGGGCCAAACGTCAGGCCTCTTTGGCAGCCACCAGCGCCGCAATGTGGTGTTGCTGCTTTGCTTGGCGGTGATCGTCACCCGAGTGTGGATGCCTGCGTACACCGGCCCCAGCGCCTCGCTTTGGTTGATCGACGTGGCGCTCAAGTACGGCGTTTTCGTCCTGCCGTTCTCCCTGTTGATCCTCGCTGTGGCATCCGGTCGCACCTGCCTGAGTTGGTTTTTGGAGCGCCCTCTTTGGGTCGCGCTGGGTGAGGCCAGCTACGCGCTCTACATCATTCATTGGTCGGTCACCACGTTCCTGCGTTTGGGGTACCTCGGCTCATGGGGCACGCCCGTCGTGCACGTCTTCTTCATGTTCGCCACCATTTGGGCCTCCGTGCTTTGCCATCGTTTTATCGAGGTCCCGTGGCGCGAGCGATTGCGCGGCACTTGAGGGCCGGGGCGGTCGCGTCCAAAGCCGTTTCTAGGTTCAACGATACTCACCCCTCCCCATCCCCCTTGAGGGGGGCATGAAAACCACTCCACGCAAATTGATACTAATCAGTTATATTTCACACCGATCAGTACAAACGTGAGATTGCATTGTGCTTTTGAGCGCCTCCCACCCCCGTCATCCGCCGCTCCAGCAGCCTTGGAGTGCCTGCTCGACGGCGTCTTCAGGGGCAGGTCACCAGTCGTTTGGGCTGCCGCGCAACCCAGCAGCCGCGCTGTTTGAGCCCCTTGCTGGGGTGTGTTTCTCCCTCCCTCCGTGTTTCCCCACAAGGTGTTGTGCGGGAGTTTTTTTGGGGCGGCGCTCATGAAGCCACGGATTGCGGTAGTGGGTTCGGGCATCTCGGGCCTGGCGGCGGCGTATCACTTGATTGACGTCGCCGAGGTCACGCTGTTCGAGGCCGGTGGTTATTTCGGCGGCCACACGCACACGGTGGATGTTTGCGTGAATACCCCCAGCGGCCCGTCGACGTACGGCGTGGACACGGGCTTTTTGGTGTTCAACGAGCGCACCTACCCGAGACTGATCGCGCTGCTGAAGGAGCTGAAGGTCGAGACGGCGGCATCGGACATGTCGTTCTCAGTGAACGTGCCCAACCTGGGGCTGGAGTGGAGCGGCTCGGACCTGAACACGGTGTTTGCGCAGCGACGTAACCTGCTGCGCCCGGCGTTTTGGCGGATGTTGGCGGACATTTTGCGGTTTAACAAGCTCGCCACTGCATTGGCGCAGGGGGGCAATTCACCGCCACCGTCGCTGACGATTCAGGCGTTTTTGGATCAGCACGGCTTCAGTGCGGCCTTTCGGAACTGGTATTTGTTGCCGATGATTGGCTGCATTTGGTCGTGCCCCACCGATCAGATGCTGCAGTTTCCGATCACTACCCTGATTCGGTTTTGCCACAATCATGGGCTGATTCAGGTGACTCAGCGTCCGCGGTGGTTCACGGTTCAAGGGGGGGCAAAGCATTATGTGACCCGCATGGTGGCCCGTATTGCCGATGCGCGCTTGAACTCACCCGTGCGGCGCATTCATCGCCAGGATGGTGGGGTGCTCGTGAGTACGGATGCGGGCACCGAGGTGTTTGATCACGTCGTGTTGGCTTGCCACAGTGACCAGTCTTTGGCACTGCTGGCGCAGCCCAGTCGGGCGGAGCTTGAGGTGCTGGGCGCCATCCGGTATCAAGCCAATCAAGCGGTCTTGCACACTGACACCTCGGTGCTGCCAAAGCGCAAGCAGGCGTGGGCGGCCTGGAACTATGAGCGGGCCTCGGACAGCTCGCGCGAGCAGGCCCGCGTGTGTTTGCATTACCTGATCAATCGCTTGCAGCCGTTGCCTTTCGAGAACCCGGTGATCGTGTCGCTGAACCCCGTCAAGCCACCCCGACCCGACACGGTGCAGGGGGTGTTTGACTATGCCCACCCGGTGTTCGATGCTGCGGCCATCCATGCACAACAGCGGGTGGCGCAGTTGCAAGGGGTTGCAAACACTTGGTTTTGTGGCGCCTGGACGCGGTATGGCTTTCATGAAGACGGCTTGATGTCGGGCTTGGCCGTGGCTGAGGCACTGCGGCCCTTGTGTTTGCAGACGGAGGTCGCTCTGTGAGCGCCCCGATACCTTTGCTGGGGACCGGTCAAGTGCGCCACACCCGCCTGCGCCCGCGGGTGAATCGTTTTGCCTACCCGACTTATTTTTTGATGTTGCCGCTGCGGCAGTTGCGCGTCCAGCCTCATGCCGCACTGCGGCGCAATCGCTGGGGGGTCTTGAGTTTTTTTGATTGCGATCACGGTGACGGACGCGCAGACAGCTTGGCTTGGTTGGACTCGGTGTTGGCGGCCGAAGGAATCACCGACGCGCAGGGTGAGGCCTGGCTGCATTGCTATCCGCGGGTGCTGGGTCACACGTTCAAGCCCGTGAGTTTTTGGTATTGCCACCGGGCCGACAACAGTTTGGCGGCCATCGTGGTGGAGGTTAACAACACCTTCGGCGAGCGCCACTGCTATTTGCTTGCCGGCGAGACGTTGGGCTATGGCCGGGAGATGCGGGCCCGCAAGGTGTTTCATGTGTCGCCGTTTTGTGCCGTGATGGGAACGTACCGTTTTCGTTTCATGCGCACCGGCGCTGGGGACGAGTCCCCCCAGCGCACGGTGGTGCGTATAGACCACGACGATGCACAGGGCCCCTTGATCCAGACCAGTGTCTCGGGCACGTTGATGCCCCTGACCTCCCGCGCCGCGCGGCGGGCATTTTTCGCCATGCCGCTGATGACACTGGCGGTGGTGGCACGCATTCACTGGCAAGCGATCAAGTTGTTGTTGAAGCATGTTCCGTTTTTCCGCAAACCTGCCGCCCCGCATCACTTCATCACGCGTTGACCTGAACCCCCTATGAGCACCACCACAGCACATTTCGCTCTGCCCCAATGCGCTCCGGCCACCGCAGGCCCTGTGTTTCGCTTGATGCAAAGGCTGCAGCATGGCGCCTTGGAGGTCCAGCTGCCTGATGGCTCTCAGGCCCATTTTGGAAACACCAGCGAAGGCCAACCGCGTGCGGCCATGCGCCTCAAAAATTGGCATGTGTGTGCAGCGGTATGGCGCTCAGGGGATATCGGGTTTGCAGAGACGTTCATCGCGGGGGACTGGAGTACGCCCGATTTGTGCAGCCTGTTGAAGTTGCTCAATACCAACCGCGACGCGATTGAGCAGGTGGTGTATGGCACCTGGTGGGGCTCGCTGTTGTACCGCTTGCGGCATGGCTTGCAGCGCAATTCGCGGCAAGGCAGCAAGAAGAATATCCATGCCCACTATGACTTGGGCAATGAGTTTTACCGCCTGTGGTTGGACCCCACCATGAACTACAGCAGCGCGTGGTTCAAGGGCGATTTGACTGGCGAGCTGCCTGCGGCGCAAACCGCTAAAGTGCGCCGGGCATTGGATGAGTGTCGCGTGCGGCCGGGCGACAAGGTGCTGGAGATCGGTTGCGGCTGGGGCGCCTTGGCCGAGTGCGCAGCCAAGGAGTTTGGCGCCACGGTGACGGGTGTGACGCTGTCGTCTGAGCAACTGTTGTGGGGGCAAAAGCGCTTGTCAGATCAAGGGCTGGCGGGCGAGCTGCGCTTTCAGGATTATCGGGACATTCAAGATGGCCCCTTTGATGCCATTGCCTCGATCGAGATGTTTGAAGCAGTGGGGAGGGCTTACTGGCCGCAGTTTTTCAGCACGGTGAAAAAGCAGCTCAAGCCGGGCGGGCGGGCTTGCATTCAAAGCATCACCTTTCGCGATGACTTGTTTGATCGCTATGTGCGCTCCACAGACTTCATTCAGCAGTACATCTTTCCTGGGGGCATGTTGCCCAGCCCGACTGCGTTTCGGCGCGCAGCGCAAGCGGCCGGCCTGAAGGTGGTCAATGAGTTGGCTTTTGGCGCCGACTATGCCGAAACACTGCGCCGCTGGCGTGAGAAGTTTTTGAGTGAGGATGTGCGGGTTCGGCAGTTGGGCTTTGACACGCGCTTCATGCGAATTTGGGAGTTTTACCTGGCGTATTGCGAGGCGGCTTTTGCCACGGGCAACACCGATGTGATTCAGTTCACCTTGGAGGCTTGAGACCATGGGCTGCACGCGCAGGCAGTGGATGATCGGCTCGGCGGGCTGGACGGCTGGGCTGGCAGACATGTCGGCCCGCGCGCAGCCCGCGGCCGACTCCGTCAGCGCGCTGGATGTCTTGCCAGCCGAGTGGGCCGCAGCTTGGCCGCAGGCGCAGCGGCAAGGCAGTGGGCGCCTCACGGTGTGGGGTTTGCATGTGTACGACGCTCGGTTGTGGGTGAAGCCCGGTTGGACGGTCGAGCGCTTTGCACAGCAGCCCCTGATTTTGGATTTGTTGTATGCGCGCGCCTTGTCCGGTGAGCGGATCGCGGATCGCTCGCTGACGGAGATGCAGCGCAGTGGCCGGGTCGACCCTGCACAAGGCGTTGCGTGGCTGGCGCGCATGAAAGCCTTGTTTCCCGATGTGAAGGCGGGGGACCGCATCACGGGCTGGTTGGTGCCGGGTGAGGCCGCGCGCTTTGCCGTGAATCGACGCCCTGTGGGTGACGTGTCGGACCCTTTGTTTGCCGAGTTGTTCTTTGGCATTTGGCTGTCGCCTGAGACCTCAGAGCCTCAACTTCGACGGGCCTTGATGGGCGGCGGCACCTTGTCTTGGGGCCCGCAGCGCGACGGGGCGGTGGCGTGACGCCCTCGCCTTGGCGCAACCGTTGGCAGGACGGCGTTCTGTACGGCGGGCTGGGTTTGCCCCTGGCCTTCGTCGCGTTGCCGCTGTATGTGGTTTTGCCGGATCACTACGCCCGTGAGTTCGGCGTGCCGTTGCCCGCCTTGGCCGCCGTGCTGTTGGGTGCGCGGTTGTTGGACGCAGTGATCGACCCCCTGATTGGTCGTTGGGTCGATCAGCTGCTGGATCGCTCCGCAAGCGTTGCCCGGCAGGTGGGCTTGGTCGCAGCGGTGTGCCTGGTCGCGGGGTTCGCCGCGCTGTTTTTCCCACCGCAGGCGGTGGTGGGTGACATCCCTCGCTTGTTGGCCTGGTGCAGTGCCGCTTTGGTGCTGACCTACACGGCGTTCAGCGTGATCACTGTCCTGCACCAAGCCTGGGGCGCTCGCTTGGGGGGTGATGAGACTCAGCGGGTGCGCATTGTGGCTTGGCGTGAGGGTCTGGCCTTGGTCGGCGTGCTGCTGGCCAGTGTCTTGCCCTCGGTGGCGGGCTTGATGGCCTTGGTGCTGTGCTTTGGCGGCCTGTTGGCGCTGGCTTGGCTGGCCTGGGGCTATGGGCCTGAGCCATCCAAGGGGTCTGAGCAGGGGAGGACGCCTTTGTGGGCGTCATTGCAGCGGCCTTGGCGCAACCCGGCTTTTTTGCGCTTGCTCCCGGTGTTTTTGCTCAACGGGATCGCGATGGCGATCCCCGCAAGTTTGGTGCTTTTTTTCATTCAAGACCGCTTGCAAGCCCCCAGTTACACCCCCTTGTTTTTGAGCAGCTATTTTGCCGCCGCCGCGTTGTCCACGCCGGTCTGGAGTCGTTGCGTGACGCGGTGGGGCTTGGTGCGCTGCTGGGCCGCGGGCATGGGCTTGTCGGTGGTAGCGTTTTCTGGGGCCGCGTTGTTGGGCGCGGGCGATGTCGTGGCGTACACCGCTGTGTGCGTCGCCAGCGGCGTGGCCTTGGGTGCCGATTTGGCCCTGCCCGGCGCCTTGCTCGCGGGTGTGATTCAGCGTGCGGGACACGCCCAGGCCGAGGGCGCTTACTTCGGCTGGTGGAATTTAGCGACCAAGCTCAATTTGGCGCTGGCGGCGGGTATTTCTTTGCCCTTGCTGGACGCTTTTGGTTACGCCACGGGCCAACGAGACCCTGCGGCGCTCGGGGCACTCACGATCGCCTATTGTGGGGTGCCCTGCCTGTTGAAGTTGGCCGCCGCGGGTCTGCTCTATGCCTGGTGGATTCGCCCTGAGAAACCCCTTGTTTTGTCCACCGAGACCACATCATGATACGACGCCTGTTGATCGCGCTGGCCAGCGCCACGTTGCTGCTGCTGACGGCCTGCGCCTCACCCACGCCGGCAGACTATGCCAATGAAAAGCCCACGCTGGACCTGCAGCGCTACTTCAACGGTGACCTCACCGCCCACGGCATTTTCACCGACCGCAGTGGCAAGGTCGTCAAGCGCTTCACGGTGTTGATGCGGTGCAAGTGGACCGGCGACGAGGGCGTGCTGGATGAAGACTTCACCTACAGCGATGGGCAAAAGCAGCGCCGGGTCTGGCGCTTGACCAAGCAAGCCAATGGCAACTATGTGGGCCGCGCCGATGATGTGGTGGGTGAGGCCATCGGGGTGGTGTCAGGCAACGCGCTGCAATGGCGCTACACCTTGCGCTTGCCCGTGGATGGCCGCGACATTGACGTGCAGTTCAACGACTGGATGTACCTGATGGATGAGCGGGTGATGCTGAACAAAGCCGTGATGAGCAAGTTCGGTGTCCGGCTGGGTGAAGTCACGCTGTCGTTTTACAAACCTTGATCGAATTGACGGGCCACCATGTCTTTGAACCCTCCCTTGCTGGACTGGAAGCAGCGTGTCGTTTGGCTGGTCGGTGCCTCAAGCGGTATTGGACACGCCTTGGCGGAACAACTCCATGCGCGGGGTGCGACGGTCGTGCTGTCGGCCCGAAACCCCATGCCGCTGGAAGAGTTTGAGTCAGCGCATGAGGGCAGCCTGGGCATTGCGCTCGACGCCACCGATGCCGCCGCCATGCAGCGCGCCGTGCAGCGCATCAAAGCGCGTTTGGGGCGTTTGGACATGGCGGTGTATTGCGCGGGTCACTACAAGGCCATGCGTGCCACGACCTTCGATCTGAACGATGCTTTGCTTCACAACCGAGTCAACTACGTGGGCGCATTGCACATGCTGGATGCGGTATTGCCGGGCTTTTTGGCCCAAGGTTCAGGGCATGTGAGCCTGATCTCCAGCGTGGCGGGGTTTGGCGGATTGCCCATGGGTCTGGCCTATGGGCCCACCAAGGCGGCGTTGATCAACTTGGCTGAGTCGATGTACATGGACCTGGCGCCGCTGGGCATTGGTACTTCTGTGATCAACCCAGGCTTTGTGGCCACCTCGTTGACCGCCCAGAACGGCTTCAAAATGCCCGCGCTGATCAGTGCCGACGAAGCGGCTCGGGAGATTCTGCGGGGTTGGGCCAAAGGACAGTTTGAGATTCACTTTCCCAAGCGCTTCACGCTGTGGCTCAAGACCTTGCAGTTGCTTCCTCGGTGGCTGTATTTCAAGGCCGTGCGATCAGCAACCGGCTTGTGAGCACTGAAGGGGCACGATGAGCACCATCCCAGATCGCCGCGTAGCCAACTTGGTGACGCTGTTTGAAACACTGCGTCCCGCCGATGTGGCTCAGCTGGGCGACTATTACACGGTCGACACGTATTTCAAGGATCCGTTCAATGAGTTGAAGGGGTTGGACGGCGTGCAAGGCGTGTTCCGACACATGTTTTCAGCCTTGATCGATCCACGCTTCAAAGTGCACGATGTGCTGGTGCAGGGGGATCAGTGTTTTCTGACCTGGGACTTTCGGTTCCGCTTCCAGGCGGGTGAGGCGGAGCAAACGGTGCGCGGTGCCTCTCACCTGCATTTGGATGCTGAAGGCAAAGTGAGCTCACACCGAGACTATTGGGATCCCGCCGAAGAGTTGTACGAAAAACTCCCCGTGCTGGGGAGTTTGATGCGGTGGCTGAAACGGCGGGCGCGCGGGCCTGCAGGCAAACGCTGAGGCTCCAAGCCGTTGCGGGCGTTACTGGCCCCGCACTTGCGCCGCCTTGGCGCGTACGGTGTACTCCTGGTAGGCCGGCAGTGCGATGGCAGCCAAGATGCCCATCACTGGAATCACGAGCGCCGACCACGCACCGACTTTAACGCCCGTGGTGTTGGGGGGGGGTGGCGCGCCAAATTGGTTCTCACCTGCAGAGCCGGCCTTGAACACCCAAATCAATCCAACCAAGGGAATGAGCGTCACCAGAACCGTCCACCCAGACCAATCCATGTCATGCGCCCGCTGGATACCGGACAAAACAAACAGCACCATGTAAAACACCCAACCGATGCCAAAAAAAACGGTCATCAATACGGGGCTGCCCTGCCTCCCGAGCAACACGGACCCGATCCCCATCACGAAAACCAGCATCAAATAACCCACCATCATGTAGGCCAAGTAGCGCAAACGGCCGATGCGCCCGCTGGCCGACCACACCTTGGGTTGCGAGTAACGTTGGGGCCGGGCATCAACATCTTCGACGTGGGCGCGCGGTGGGCTGTAGGGGTTGACTGAAGACATGGGCTCCTCCTCGTTAAGAGATCCGGTCGCTTTTTGCCGCGAACAACGTTAACACGTGGCTGGCCGCACCAAGAAGCCGGGCAAAAAATGGTCGGGCGGGCGTGAACAATTTGCAACCGACGACACCAGTGTCGTCTCAGTGGATTTGAACGGTTGATTGCGCCAAAGCGAACAGGTCGCGCATGGGCAAGCTGAGCTTGCAGGAATGCAGTGCGCGGGTATGTTGCGCCTCAGGCACCCTCCTGATAGGGGTAGGAAAGGGCTCTCACCCTCCCCTCCCTCCGAACCGTGCGTGCAGTTCTCCCGCACACGGCTCTCCAGTTGGTGGTTTCTCATCGAGATGGGCTCGCTTGCCGTCGGGCTTCGACCA
>JANMGB010000380.1:0-20607 GCA_031374415.1 Burkholderiales bacterium | reverse complement strand
AATACCGGTCGGTATTGCGAGCATTTGCTACAAAGCAGACCGCTTCAAGAGGCCGTTTGCTGCCTGGCGAGGAGTTTGCGAACAGGCCCTAGGTTATCGGCGACAACAGTCCAATCTTTAGTGTCTCCTGGCCGTACGGGCGGCACTGGCGTCTCCGATGAGCAATGCCTTGCCGGGCCATAGCGCGTGGATTGATTCACAGCGAAGTCGGCGCCATGTGGCTTCAGAGTCGCGTTTAAATCATAGCGGCGACAAAAATAAACTATTAAAATCAAAGACTTAGGATGAATCCTAGTTTCGATACTTTCAGCGTCGTGTGCAAATCGTAGCGGCAAGCCCGGCAGGCAATGCGTGCGCCTGGTACCCGGTCTCAGTGGATTGGAAAGGTTGAATTGTTGAGGGGCTACGGCGAAGTACACAGGCTGCTGGATTCCCGCCTGCGCGGGAATGACGTGGTGAGATGCCAAACCCTGCGCCCGTCATCTCCGCCTTCTCCCGTCATCCCCGCCCTCTCCCGTCATCCCCGCCTTCTCCCGTCATCCCCGCCTTCTCCCGTCATCCCCGCCTTCTCCCGTCATCCCCGCGCAGGCGGGGATCCAGGAGGGTGCCTGAGGCGCAGCAGGCCCGCGCGCACTCCATTCATGCACGCCCCACCTGCCAATGCGCCCCCTGTTCGACCCTTTGAATCAACCTTTCAAATCCACTGAGACGGGGGTACTAGGGCGAAGCATCGGGCGGGCTCGGTGCGGGTGTCAGCTCGGTCTCGGGGCTCAGGATTCTCTGGCCTTCGTGCTCAAGGCTCTCAAACTGACCCGCCTGCAAGGCCCAGGCAAACAGCCCCATGATCAAGAGCACCAACACCACGGACAGCGGCACCAAGAGATACAAAATGTCCATCAGCTTCTCCAAGCGATGCGTTGGGCATTGAGCACCACACCCAGCGAGCTCAGCGCCATGCCCAGTCCCGCAGCCCACGGGGGCAGGTAACCCGTCAAGGCCAAGGGGATGCACAAGAGGTTGTAGCCTGCGGCCCAGATCAAATTTTGACGCACCACACGCACGGCCCGCAGCCCAATGCGGTGGGCTTGCACGACATCGTCCAGGCGATTCGACAACAGTACGGCATCTGCGTGGGCATGGGCCTGCGTGAGCCGAACACTGTCGCCGTGTGCCACCGCAAACGACACCTCCGCTTGCGCCAAGACAGGGGTGTCGTTGAGCCCATCACCGATCATGGCCACCCGATGTCCAGCCTGTTGGGCTTGGGTGACGAATGTGAGTTTGGCCTCGGGGCTGGCCGCCCCCAAAAAATCAGTGATGCCCAGCTGCTGGGCAACCAAGGCAACCCGATCAGCCTGGTCGCCCGACAAGATCGACACCTTCAGACCCAGGGATTGCAAACTGCGGACGGTAGCGGCCGCATCGGGCCGCAAGACTTCTTGAAACTCAAAGGCTACAACAGGCGAGTCGACCGGCCCAAACCACAACAAGCGCCGCGACAGATCGGGAGCCACCCCCTGGCCGCCCACCCAGGCAGCGGAGCCCAGGCGCCAGGCGACACCGCTGGCATCAAGCGCTTGCAAGCCGCAACCGGGCAGCTCCTGGATGTCCCCCCATGTGACACCTGCACCGTCACCCGGCGAAGCCGCCGCCGCCAGCGCGCGGGACAGGGGGTGGGAGGAGGCTTGGGCCAGCTGTGCGGCACTTTGCAGCAAGCTGCCTGCACTTTGAGCCGACGCACCGGGCTGAACATGGGTCGCGGCAAGAGTCATGCGGTCTTCTGTGAGGGTGCCTGTTTTATCAAAAATGAACTGATCAACGCGCGACAAGGGCTCCAGGGCTTCGAAGCGGTTCAACAACACGCCGTGGCGCGCCAAAGTGCCGGCGGCACTCAACCAGGCCGACGGCGCAGACAGGGACAAGGCACAGGGGCAGGTCACGATCAACACGGACACCGCCACCCACACCGCGCGCGTGGGATCGATCCACCACCAGACCAGCCCGCCCGCCAACGCCAGCGCCAGCACAACCCACAAAAACAGCGCTGCCCAGCGGTCGGCCAGTTGCGCCAGCTGCGGCCGCTGCGCCAACGCTTGGCGCATCAAGGATTTGATGCCTTCCATGCGCGTGTCTTGGCCCACCCGTTCAACCCGGATCAACACAGGGGCCTGCAGGTTCACACTGCCAGCCACCACCTTGTCGCCAGGGGCCTTGGGCACGGGCAGCGACTCACCATTGAGCAAGGCTTCATCGGCCTGGGTGTGGCCTTGCAGGATCCATCCATCGGCCGCGAACGCTTGGCCCACTGAGATCCGAACGCGGTCATTGGGCCGCAAGGCCTGCGGACTCACAAGGGTGGCTTGATCATCAGCGTCCAGACGCTGCACCCATTCTGGCCAACAAGCGACCAAGGCCTCAAGGCGCGACGCCATCCGGTGCCGCAAGCGCATGTCAACAAAGCGACCTGCCAGCAAGAAAAACACAAACATGCTGAGTGAATCGAAATAGACCTCCTGGCCCCACAAGCCGCCAGGATCAAACGTGGCGCCGGTGCTGGCCACGAAAGTGACGGCCAGCCCGAGCGCCACGGGCACATCCATGCTGATGCGGCGCTGGCGCACACTGCGCCATGCACCACGCCAAAACGGCCCGGCAGCAAACAGAAGAACTGGAAGCGCCAGCACCCATCCCGCCCAATTCAGCAGCCGTTGAATGTCGGGGCTCATGTCACCCTCAGAGGCAAGGTATACCGGCGTGGCGTACATCATGATTTGCATCATGCAAAAGCCGGCCACAAACAAGCGCCAGAGCATCTGCCGGTGTTCGCGTTGGCGCAGATCGCGGGCGCTGAGCGCGATGTCAGGCGCCGCGCTATAGCCGGCCTGTTGAACAGCCGCCACCATGGCCGATGGCCGCACCTGGCCGGCAACCCAACGCACGACGGCATGCAAGCTGCTGGCGTTGACTTCGGCAGACACGACACCCGGCAAAGCCAATAAAGCGGCCTCGATGAGGGTCGAGCAGGCGGCGCAGTACAGGCCGGACACCTGAAAATGTGACACTCTGATCGGCGCTTGACCACCCTGCCCGTCTTCACAACGCGTGAAGCCCGCCTGCCCCTGCGGGGTGTCAAGCGCCAGCCACTTCTCGGGCATTGCAGAATCAGACAAACTGGCGAAACTCATAAAAAAACTGACATAGGTTTGAAACCCCGGCCTTCAGGCCGGAGAGCCCCGAAGGGGCGATTCGAAGGTAGGGGATGCAAACCCCTTCCAACATGCTGCACACCGACCTTCAGGTCGGTCGAATGTTTGCTGGCAAAGAAGCAAGGGCGTGTGTGTCCACCAGACGACATGCCTGGTCGCGAGACAATAGAAGACGAAAGAAGCAACGCCTTGAACTTAATCGCCTTGGGCTGAACATCACATGATTCACATCAAGAAAGCTGCAATTTTCTGGGCCTGCCTGCTGGGGCTGTGCAGTGCCGCCCAGGCACGGGATGAGCAACCCCAATCACTTCCCACCGTGCAACTGAGCGCCGGTATTCACACCATCAAAGCCATGGTGGCGGACTCGGCGCAGGAGCGTCAGATGGGTCTCATGTATCGGCGCGAAATGGGAGTCAACGAGGGCATGCTGTTTGTTTTTGAAGTCCCCGCCAAGCAGTGCTTCTGGATGAAGAACACACCGTTGCCGCTTTCAGCAGCCTTCATCTCCGACGACGGCCGCATCATCAACATTGAAGACATGGCGCCCGAGACTGAGGACTCCCATTGCTCCGAGAGGCCAGTGCGCTATGTGCTGGAAATGCACAAAGGATGGTTTGCCAAGCGCGGCTTGAAAGCCGGCGACAAGCTCGGCGGCACAACCTTCAAACCCTCAGCAACGAGATGAAGAGCGAGCCCAAACTGAACGCAGCACGGCCTTCAATCAAACCTTGTCCGACGACCACCAGAGCGCATTGACGCGAGGTGCCCATGGAGACCATCGACTCGTCGTGACCGAACAAGTGAATCGTCGCCCCTTCAGGGCCGACAGAGTGTTCTATTCAGAGACAGTGGCGCTGGGCGCCGCTGTAACCGGCTCGCCCAGTGCACGGTGAATTCCGAGTCCGATCAGTGCGCCCGCCAGCTCGGCCAGGACGAATCCAAGTACGCTCGCGGGGGCAATGCCCGAAAACGTGTCAGAAAACATCCGACCGAATGCAGCCGCCGGGTTGGCAAACGAGGTTGACGCGGTAAACCAGCACGCCGCCCCGATGTAGCTGGCGACCAGCGCCGGCGCACGCCCCTTGGGTGCTCTCAAAATGACCAACAACAGACCGGCAGTCGCAACCCCCTCGGCCAACCACAGTGACGGACCCACTCGCACTTTGGTCGACCACTGCATGACCGACAAATCAAACATGGCGTGGACCAGCCACGCGCCGCAAGCGGCCCCCACCAGCTGCACCACGACATAAGGCAGCAAGTCGGCCCAGGACAGCTCGCCGCGAATCGACATCACCAAGGACACCGCCGGGTTGAAATGCGCGCCGCTGGTGGGGCCCAAACTGTGAATCAGAAAATACAAGCCCCACACTGTGGCCAATGTGTTGCCGAGCAAAGCGATGGCCACGTTGCCGCCAGCCAGCTGCTCGGCCATGACGCCACTGCCAATGACGATGGTCAGAAGCCACGCAGTGCCCAGGCCTTCGGCCAAGAGTCGTTGAGACAGTCGATTCATGGCGGACTCAGCTCGCACAGATGTCGTTCAAGGCCCGCTGCAACGCGATGTTGTCCAAGCGCTCCAAAGGCAACTGCAGCAACTGGAGCATCCGATAGCCAATCGCTTGTCGGGTGAGCTCAAATGCCAAGCGCTTGCCCTCTTCGCCGCCGCTGGCATTCGATGGGTCCGCATAGCCCCAGTGCACCTGCACAGGACTGCCAGGCCAGAAAGGGCATTGCTCGGACGCAGCGCTGTCACAGACGGTGATGACGATCCGCATCTCAGGCGCACTGGCTCCAACGAACTCGTCCCAGCTCTTGCTGCGATAGCCGGCCACATCAACCTTTGCGTTTGACAAGACCTCCAGGGCCAAGGGATTCAAGCGACCGCTTGGCGAACTGCCCGCGCTGTAGGCGCAGACATCCTTCCCCAGCTTTTGGGCCCAGTGGTTGAGCATGCCCTCGCTGAGCACGCTGCGCGCCGAATTGTGGGTACATAGAATTAAGACGTTGGTGGTCATGCCATCTTTCCTGGTTCAAGGTGACTGTCGTTGGTCTCGTGTCTGTTCGGACGGCTGATCGCCCTGACAAAGCATGGCGTCGAGACAAGCCTGCCCCTCACAACAATGGGCCATGAGGTAACTGAGTAGTCTGTTCATGTGATCGAACGAGGCCCGGTAGATGAGGTGCCGGCCGTCGCGCTCGTGACTGACCAATCCCGCATGGGCCAGCTCTTTGAGGTGAAAAGACAAGGTGGTACTGGGCACCCCCGTCTCTTCGGACAGCACACCCGGGGTCAAGCCCTTTGACCCCGCCACCACCAGGAGCCGAAACACCCTCAGGCGGATTCCGTGGGCCAGTGCACTGAGTGCGGTGACGACATCATTTTCTTCCATAGTTCAATTATATTTGAATTATTATACAATTTGCTGTTGAGCAGCCCCCTGCGCAAGGAAACCCCGATGAAAGACGCCTCCGAATTGGCGCAAACCAGCCCCCCAAGCGTCGTGAGCTTGGGACAAGCCTTCTTGTTCTGGCTCAAGCTGGGTTTCGTGAGCTTTGGGGGCCCGGCGGGTCAAATTGCCATCATGCACACCGAGTTGGTTGAGCGGCGGCGCTGGATCAGCGAAAAGCGCTTCCTCCATGCGCTGAACTATTGCATGGTGTTGCCCGGACCGGAGGCCCAACAGTTGGCCACCTACATCGGCTGGTTGATGCACCGCACGCGGGGCGGTCTGATAGCCGGTGTGCTGTTCGTGCTGCCTTCACTGTTCATCCTGATCGCGCTGTCGTGGGTGTATCTGGCCTATGGGCAGGTGCCGTGGGTGGCAGGGTTGTTTGATGGCATCAAGCCTGCCGTGACGGCGATCGTCCTTCATGCAGCTCATCGCGTGGGCTTCCGGGCTTTGAAGGATCCCTGGCTTTGGGTGATCGCTGGCGCCTCATTTGTAGCGATCTTTGCTGGCCAAGTACCATTTCCAGTCATCCTCATTTCTGCGGCACTGGTCGGCTACGTGGGGAGCCGAATCGCGCCGCAGCGCTTCCAAGCCGGTGGCGCGCGCAGTCACCTTCAAGCCGCACGACCCTCTTGGGGCGCGGCACTGATCGACGATGACACCCCCACGCCCGCACACGCCCAATTCTGTTGGCAGCGAATGGGGACCATTGCGGGGGTGGGCGCACTGCTGTGGCTCGCCCCCATGGGCCTGCTCATCAGCCTGTTCGGCTGGGAGGGCACCTTGACGCAAATGGCTTGGTTCTTTACCAAAGCAGCGCTGCTGACCTTCGGCGGCGCCTATGCCGTGCTCCCCTATGTGGTCCAAGGGGCGGTAGGGCACTATGGCTGGCTCACCCCCACACAGATGATCGACGGCTTGGCGCTGGGCGAGACCACGCCCGGGCCGCTCATCATGGTCGTGGCCTTCGTCGCCTTTGCGGGCGGCTATCAGAGCCCTACGCTGGCAGCTCAATTTGGGCCGAACGGCATGGTGATGGCGGGGGCTGTCGCGGCCGTCGTGGTCACCTGGTTCACCTTCCTACCTTCTTTTCTATTCATCCTGGCGGGTGGACCGCTGGTCGAAGCCACCCATGGCAACTTCATGCTGAGCGGCCCGCTCACGGCCATCACGGCGGCCGTGGTGGGTGTCATGTTGAATCTGGGGCTGTTTTTCGGTTACCACGTGCTGTGGCCCCAAGGTTTCAACGGCCGTTTCGAGATTGTCTCAGCGCTCATTGCGCTGGCCGCGAGCATGGCCTTGTTTCGTTTCAAGTGCTCGGTGATTCAGGTCATTGTGGCTTGCGCGCTGGTGGGCGTGTTCATTCACCTTATTCGATAGCAACTGGAGCCGACACGACATGCAGTGCCTTCAGCGCAGGGGCTCAGGTGGAGAGCCTGGGCCCTGTCAAATCAGCTACCGTAACCGAGGTCTTTGGCCTCGGTCAGGCGCCCATTCTCAAAGATCAAAAGTTGCATGAACTGCGACGGCCCGAAGTTGTAAATCCACTCTTCGATGGTGACTTGCAGCTCACGCTCAACCTCCACCGAAGTGCCTGGCCCACGGACGCCCCCCTGGCTGTCACGCACACGCAAAATACGTCGCTCAATGCGGGTGTCTTGAGAGGTAGGCGCCCCGCACTTTTTCATGACCTCGGCCTTGTGCAGGCCCGCGTCAATCACGTAGGAGTTGCAGCGAAACGCCCACGCAGAGGGCGCAAACCACATCGCGGCCAAGGCAACGGCGCACGGCGCCAAGGTAGTAGCAAACTTCATGGCAAAAACACATCCTTCAATGGAGCCCAGCAATCAGCGTAATGCACATCCAGCTGGCTGTGCGCCATCGCCAAGTCTGTCGGAATAAAACGGTGACGAGTCTCCAGCATAAACGCTAAGGAGCCGCCCAGCAATTGGGGACCCAACGTCGCCTGGGTGGCTTGAGCATGGGCTTGGGCATCCGGCCCATGCGGCACCATCGCGTTGTGCAAGCTAAAGCCCCCTGGCGCAAACCCGTCAGATTTGGCGTCGTATTGCCCCTCAATCAACCCCATGAATTCACTCATCACATTGCGATGAAACCAAGGGGGCCGGAAAGTGTTCTCTGCCACCATCCAGCGCGGAGGAAAAACCACCAAATCACACAGGGCCACCCCGGCCGTATCGCTGGGTGAGGTCAACACCGTGAAAATCGACGGGTCCGGGTGATCCACACTCACCGACCCCAGCGTCATGAAGCGACGCAGGTCATAGCGATAGGGGACCAAGTTGCCGTGCCACGCCACCACGTTAAATGGCGAGTGACCGCAGGGGGCAAGCCAAAAACGTCCGCCAAACTTCTTGATCAACTCGTGAGGCTCGGCCCGGCCCTCGCCCTCGAATGCGGCCACTGGCACTTCAAAATCACGGGGCTGAGCCAGCCCATTCGAGCCAATAGGCCCCAGCTCGGGCAAGCGCCAAGGCGCGCCTTGGGTCTCGCAAACAAAGGCCCGCGCAGTCGCATCCAGCAGGGTCACCTTGAACACCATGCCCCTGGGAATGACAGCCAACTCCCAGGGAGCAACATCCAAGACCCCCAACTCGGTGGTGATCTGCAAGCGCCCCTGCTGCGGAAGAATCAGCAAATCACCATCGGCATTCACAAACGCCCGACCTTGCATGCTTTGATTCGCCCGCATCAAATGCACGCTGGTCGCTTGGTCAGCCTGTGTGACCAAAGTTTGCAGGCCACTGACAAAATCGAGCGGTTCATCCTCAACGCTGGGGACGGGCCATGGGCGCCAGCGCAGGGGGTTGGGTGACACGGGTGTCAGCACCTCGTTCTGCCAGCCCGCGTGGGGCCAAGGCTGATAAGCACCCACCTGAACAGAGGGCCGCACGCGATACATCCACGTGCGCAAATTGCTAGCCCGCGGAGCCGTGAATGCCGAGCCACTCAACAACTCGGCATAAAGGCCGCGGGGTGGGCGCTGGGGACTGTTTTGTCCGACGGGCAAACTGCCAGCCAACGCTTCAGATTGGTGGAAATTACCGAAACCCGACAAGTAGGAGTGCATAGATGCCCATTGGGAAGCCCCCGTGGAGGCCATGTTAGACCATCGACGACCGCCTGCTCAGTGGATGAGGGCGCCAACATGGCATGGCCCTGCATCCCGGGCGTCATCAGAGGTGCGCACCAAGCTCCACGTCGGACAAACGGGTGGCCAAGACCTTATCGATCCGCTTACCGTCCAAATCAACCACCTCAAACCGCCAACCATCCCACTCAACTGACTCGGTGGTGCGTGGCAAATGACCCAGCAACAGCATGATCATGCCAGCCAGCGTGTTGTAGCGACCTCGGTCTTCTTCTGGCATGGTTTTGAAGCCCAGACGATCTTTGAGCTCAGGCACTGGAATCAAGCCATCAAACAGCCAACTCCCGTCCCCCCGCTGCACGGCCCAGGAATCGTCGCTGGAGTGGGTTGCAAACTCTCCCGTGATCGCCTCGAGCACGTCCCGCACGGTGATCATGCCCTGCACTTCCCCGTACTCATCCACCACAAAAACCAACTGCGCGCTGGAGGCGCGAAAATGATCCAGCAAACCCATGCCCGACAAGGTCTCAGGCACGAACACGGGCTGTTGAAGGTGCTCCGTCAAATCCAGCTCACGCCCTTGTGTGACCTGTTGTAACAAGCTTTGTGCCGAGATGATCCCCATCACATCATCCAAACCACCCCGGCATACGGGGTAACGGGAGTGCTCGTTCTCAGCAATGCACTTGAGCAAGGCATCGTGGGGCAAATTCACATCGAGCCAGGTGATCTCAGCTCGGGGGATCATCATCGAGCCAACCTGGCGGTCGTCCAGGCGAAACACATTGCGCACCATCTGGTGCTCTTGAGCCTCAATCACCCCCGCATCCAACCCCTCTTCCAGGCTGGCGGCAATTTCCTCTTCCGTCACACTCCGGCCGGTGGTGGCATGAATGCCCAGCAAGCGCAGCGTGCCCTCGGTACAAAACGACAATAAACGCACCATGGGCCGAGCGATCAGCGACAACCACTCCATGGGCCGCGCAACCAAGCGAGCCACCGACTCGGGGTACATCTGACCCAAACGCTTGGGAACCAATTCACCAAAGATAATTGAGATGAATGTAATCACCACTACCACCATGGCCGTGGCGGTGATGCCGGCCGCACGGTCATGGATGCTGAAGGTTTCGTGCAACCAAGAGGCAAATGGCGCCGAAAAAGCAGCGTCGCCCACAATACCGTTGAGCACGCCGATGGACGTGATGCCGATCTGTACGACCGACAAAAACCGCGTGGGGTCATCATGGAGCGTCATGGCGGCCTGAGCGCCAACATCACCACTCTCCACCATCACCTGTAAGCGGGCTTTTCGACTGGCCGTCAGCGCCATCTCCGACATCGCAAACAGCGCATTCAACAGAACCAGAAAAATCAAAAGAGCAACGTCCATGCAACAGGGTGCGTAGTGAATAGCGTTGCGAGCGTAGCAGAATCGGGCCATGATCTATCTGATTGGCGACATCCAAGGGTGCTGCGATGCCCTCGAGCGACTGCTCCAAACCATCGATTTTTCTCCCTCTCGAGATCATCTTTTTGCCCTCGGCGATCTGGTCAACCGAGGGCCTGACTCCCTGGGCACCTTGCGACGTTTGCAGGCATTGGGGGCTTGCGTCACGTGCTTGCTGGGCAACCACGATTGGCACCTTTTGGCGGCCGCACAAGGCGTTCGAGCTGCCCACCGACAAGATACCCTCGAGGGCATTCTCCAGTCCCCTGAGCGCGAGTCCCACCTCGATTGGCTGCGCCACCAGCGGGTGGCGGTTCATGCCCATGGTTGGTTGATGGTTCATGCAGGTGTGGCCCCGCAATGGGATCTGCCCACCACCCTGGCACTGGCTGGCGCGCTCGAGCAACAACTGCGAGGCCCCGACCTGGCTGACTTCTTGAGGGTGATGTACAGCAACCAGCCGGAAATCTGGCGCAACGAGCTCGCCGGCCACGACCGACTGCGCTTCGCACTCAACACGCTTACCCGGGTACGGTTTGTGCACGCAAACGGTAGCCTGGAGCTGGGCAGCAAAGAAGGCGCGGGCGCCACGCCACCAGCTTGCACACCGTGGTTCGATGCGCCGAATCGACAGACCCGTGGCACGCCCATTGCTTTCGGTCACTGGTCCACCCTGGGCCTGGTGAACCGTCCCGACTTACTGGGCATTGACACCGGGTGCGTGTGGGGCGGCAAACTGACCGCCGTACGACTGTCAGGGGATGAACGCGAAATCATTCAAGTGGACTGTCCCCGAGCCCAAAAGCCGGGAGGATGAGGCTTTTTCAATGCCGAGGTGGACACAACGCAAACCTCGACGTCCCCATAAAGGTACTCGCGCCAGGGGTCAACACGGCTCCCGGGGCGCAGGAACCCCTTACGGGACGAATGGCAAAATGTAAGAATTTGTGTCTTTTGTATTTTTTCTTGAGGAACTGAGTGATGCCAATGAGCAACACCCCCCTCAAATAGGGGGTAAACAAGCCTTGACCTGGCTCGTAACCGGGAAGTTTTTTAGTCGGACAGGCCCCTTCAGCTTGTTACGACTTTGTTCATCCAGTTACGAGCGTGCTGAGCAAGCTTGTTAACCTGCACTCGCAATTTATGCCGTCGGTGACCAAGCGCCCAGATGAGTCTGGCAACGCCAAGCGGTAGTGCAACGCGATTCCGGTGCCCCAGGGCACTTCCCCACCGACTCCGTCGGTTCCGTCGCCCAGGGCACTGCTGTACGCACGCTCGTCGGCACTGCCCGCGAGAACCATGAAGTTAGAGATTATTTTGAAGACGGAGCACTTGCTATGAAATTCAGAACCAAATTTGCACGGCTCGCTGTAGCCGAAGCCGTAGCGATATTTGCCCTGGCTGCCTGCGGCGGGGGCGGTGGCAATGGCGCTGTAGACACAGCTGCCAGTGACAACGGAACGACGGCTGGCACAGAGCAAGCGCTGCCAGTGGGCGCAGGTACCTGGACCCCCTTGGTCAACGAGGGGCAAAACTTCACAGTAACAGGCACACAAATCGTTCGATACGGCGCGGGCAGCAATTGGATTGAGCGCACACTCTCTGGTGGCGGGACCTGCGCCAACAGTTTCTTCGGTAACGACCCCATTTGGGGCACCTTGAAGGCTTGTCAGTTGTTTGTACCTGCACAGTCCGCGCCGGCTGGCCCCAACTGGAGCCAAGTGGCGTCTGAAGGTGGCAATTTCGCGACCAATGGCTTGCAGACCGTTCGTTATGGCTTCGGCTCATCTTGGACGCAGCGCACCGTCAACGGCGCTGGAACCTGCTCCAACGACTTCTTCGGCACCGACCCCATTTATGGGGTGGGCAAAGTGTGTGAAGTGAACTTCTCTGCGCCTGCCCCAGTTCAAGCGCCCGTATGGACGCAAGTCGCCAACGAGGGCGCCAACTTCACGACCAACGGTCAGCAAACAGTGCGTTACGGCGCTGGTTCGGCATGGATTCAACGCACGGTCAACGGCACCGGTGCTTGCACAAACGGCTTCTTCGGCAATGACCCCATTTACGGCGTTGCCAAGATATGCCAGGTTTTGGGCTCGCAGCAGTCTCTTGTTGCAGCTCCAGCTCCAGCACCTAGGTCTGCTCCAGCTCCAGCTCCAGCTCCAGCTCCAGCTCCAGCTCCAGCTCCAGCTCCAGCTCCAGCTCCAGGCACGACCCCAGGCTTGGGTGCACTACCCGGGAATCCCCGAATCAGTGCTGGCAGCAATCAAGAAAAGGTGGGCTCTGCAGGCGGCCAACAGACTGCCGCAGACATCATTGGGGCCTTCCGGACGGTGTGCGATGTCAGCCACTTTGCATTTGATGACCCGATCGTCTACCCCGGACAACCTGGTCGGTCTCACTTGCACATGTTCATCGGAAACACGGATGTCAATGCGTTTAGCACGGCCAGCAGCATTGCCAACTCAGGCAACTCGACCTGTGCCGGGGGTATCGCCAACCGCTCGTCGTATTGGGTGCCTGCCATCATCGACACGGCGACCAACCAACCCGTGATGCCCAGCCAAGTCATGTTCTATTACAAGACAGGCTACAACGGTGTTCAGCCTGCAAGCGTTCGCCCATTCCCAGCCGGTTTGCGCATGATTGCAGGCGACCCGAGCAATCGAAGCGCTCAGTTCAATGCGCCTTACAAGTGGACGTGCCATAACAACTACCTGCAAAGCGGCCCGACAATGATCCAGGACTGCGCCGTGGGCGATCAGCTGGACATGGTGATCACCTTCCCGCAGTGCTGGGATGGCGTGAACCTCGACAGTCCCGACCACAAGAGCCACATGGCTTACCCGAATGGGGGCTGCCCGAATTCTCACCCGGTGCCGTTGGTTGAGATTTCTTATCACATCTCGTTCCAGATCAACCGGCCCAACCAAGTGGCCAACTGGAGACTGTCGTCGGATACCTACTCCGGACCTGCTGGATACTCCATGCATGCGGACTGGTTCAACGGCTGGAAGCAGGACATTCTCGATACGTGGACGCGCAACTGCTCGAACGCTTCAAGGGACTGCCATGGGTACCTGCTGGGTGACGGTCGCTCGCTCTTCTGATCTGGCTGTAACTTAGGAATGAGAGGTTCGCCTCTCACTTAAGACTCTCTTCAAAGCACCTTCCCAGGGCGGAAGGTGCTTTTTTTTCGGGCTTGCTGATTCGGGCCTGTTCGGAGCGGTCCTCGCCAGGCATCAAACGGCCTCTTGAAGCGATCTGCGGCATTGCAAAAGGCCCCACGGCAGCCAAACGATTGCAACCACCCAAAATACTGTCCGCAAACCTCAGCGTGAGGTCAACAAGTAACTCGCTGCGTGGTGGTCGAATATTTTTCTGACGCGTGGGCTGGCCCCCCGTACCGTTAAATCGGACTTGAAAGCGCCACGCGCCAACATGATCAGGCCAATGAAGTGGCTGTCAACATGTGTGACGGCTTGCAAATCGATGACCAGGGCCCTGAGGCTGCTCTGCCCTTGAGGGCCACCCCCATAGGCTTCCTTGAGCGCTTGCCGCAGCGGCAGTAGCTGGGCATGGTCCCAAGCCCCCTGAAGCGTTAACAGGACGCCAGATCGATCCAGGACCCAATGGGCAGGCACCCGAGCATCCGCCGAAGGCCAGCGCACAGCGACCGCATGGGGCAGCACATGGGTGAGGAAGAAGCGTAAAAATCGCAGGCCATCGCGGCCGTAGCGACGCCACAAAGCGGGCTCTTCCTTGATGCGCCACAGCCACTCCAAGCCACACCGTTGCCAAGCGATGGGCGCCCGAGCGACGCTACCCGCAGCAAAATTGACCACGGCCCCCAGGTGACAGATGACCGGTGCTCGCAGAGCGTCGCGGTTGGATTGAATCCAGTCTTGCCCCTTCTTCGCACCCAGCGCCACGATCACGAACTCGGCTTGGCTGCGGTTGATGGCTGCCAAGGTCTCAGGGTGACTCATGTCAGCCACTGAGCCAGAACCCGGGTCGAGATAGCCCCGGCTGACCACCCCAGGGTGGGCTTGCTGGTTGACGCGCTCGTCAGCACGCTGAGCAATGCCTGGCGGGCCGCCAAAAAAGTAAACGCCGACTGGAGAGGGGGCGACACACAGTTGTTCAAACAAACCCGCCCCGGAGACACGCTCTTTGATGGGCAAGCGCAACAAACGCGCCAGCCAAACCAAGGGCATGCCGTCTGCCACACTGAGATCGCTTTGAATCACCGACTCTCGGAACGCTGCATCGTCTTGTGCAGCCATCAAAAAATTCAGGTTGGGGGTGGAAATGAAGCAGCGCTGACGGCTGTGGATGGCATCGCGCACCCAGGCCACTGCCCCCGGCATGTCCACCACATCGAAGGGCAGCCCCAGCAAGGCCACCACGTTGCGATCAAAGTGCGATGAGGGCAAGGCTTGACTCATGAGGCTCAGTTTTGATCGGGTGGTGGGGATGGCGGTTGCACAGGGCCCGGATCACGCTTGGTGCGAACCCACTCGGCTTGCCCTTTTTTGAGCAACAAGCGCATGTACAAAGGGATTTTGCCCAAGACGTATGCCGGCACCGACAGCAGCTCGCGACCAGAAACCACGTGCCGGGCAAAGCCGTACCAGCTTAAGCCCACGGCCAGGCTCAGGCCCGCCAGCGCCACACCGGCCAGCGCCGCGGGCGAGCCCCACCCCGCAAGCCACCACCACAGCCCCGACAGTACAAACCATCCAAGCAACATGAGCACCAGTGATGCCAGGGGCGGCACGCACAGGTCAAGGGCCATCGCCAGCAAAACACCCTGTCGGCGTGTCAGTGCCTGCCATATCAAACGAGGTGCGTGCGCTGCAATCACACTCAGGTGGCCATGCTCCCAGCGCGTGCGCTGGGATTGAGTGCCCTCGGCTTGGGACGGGAAATGACTGCTCACCAGGGCAGCTTCACAAAACAATGGTGGCGAGCCTGCCGCGGCCAGGTCAAGACCGAGCTGCATGTCTTCAACGATGTGGCCTGTGGCCAAGGGAGCTTGCCGAATCAACTCCCAAGGGAATGCCATGCCCGTGCCCATGAGCTGGCACGGCCAACCCCAACGGACATAGCCCAGAGGCCGCACGTGGTTCTTGACGACCCAGGCAAACTCAGCGATGCGGGTCTTGAGCCCTGCATCGGGCGGCGAATGCATCAAATACAGGGCCTGAACGGGGCGCTGATGGGCAACACTGCTAAGCACCAAAGTCGCCAGCGCACCTGGGGCTACAAGGCAATCGGCATCGACGATCACCGCCACCTCGGGTGGCTTGCTGGCGGCCAAGTGGCGCACCCCAAAATCAAGGGCGTAACCTTTGCCACGCAGGTGTGTGTCAAAGCGTTCGATGACTTCTGCCCCGGCAGCAAGCGCCACCGCAGCCGTATCGTCGCTGCAGTTGTCAGCCACCACGATCAATCGGTCGCCAGGCTGACACTGCGGCAGGACGGTTTGAATGGCCTGTGTAATGCCTTGGGCTTCATTGTGGGCCGGCATGATCACGGCAAAACGTGGCGCAGTCGGGGTGGGGCTCGGTAGCATCGCTGCTTGGGGCGACCTGCGGCGTGCAAAGCTGGCTGTCACCACCTGCAGCACCAGAACAACCACCGGAATGCACAACAGACCCGACACCAACAGGCACAGCAGGTTCAGGAACACCCACAACGCACTCATCGCACGCCCTCAAACAGCGCCTTGAGTTTGGCCGCTTCGGTATCGATGTCGTGGCGAGCCAGCACGCGATCGTGTGCGCCCTGCCCCATCTGTGCCAAACGCTCGACATGCGTGGCCAGGCAGTCTGTCATGGCCTGGGCCAAGCCTGTCACGTCACCAGCCGGGAATAGCCAGCCGTCTTGCCCGTGCCGCACCAGCTCGGGAATGCCGGCCACGAAGGTCGTGATGACGGGGCGGCGCAAGGCCATGGCTTCCATGATGACCACGGGTAAGCCTTCGGCAAAACTCGGCAACACCATGGCCCTTGCGGCCAGCAGTTCGGTGCGCACCTGCTCACTGCTGATCCAGCCAGTGATGCGAACATGCGAACGCAAACCAAGCTGGTCAATCAGTGCTTCGATCTCGGGGCGCATTTCGCCATCACCGGCGAGCACCAACTCAAGGGGCGAGCCTTGCTGGATCACTTGATGCGCCGCCTGGATCAACAACAGCTGCCCTTTTTGCTCACAGAGGCGTCCGATACACACCAGTCGCGGCACACCAGGTGGCGCGCCGCTTTGCACCGCATGAAACTCGGGCTCGAGTCCACAGTGGACCACATGCACCTTGTTCCAATAGGGCCGAGCAACCCAACGGTACAGCTGACTGCGGCCATAGGAGCTGATCGCCACCACAAAGGCTGCTGCGCGTAATTTGTCACCCAGCCTCAGGAACTCTGGCTTGTCGAACTCCTCAGGACCATGCACCGTGAAGCTGTAAGGGGGCCCTCCCAAGGCCTGCACCAGCATCACCACTTCGGCAGGGTTGGTGCCAAAGTGCGCGTGGATGTGCTTGGCACCTGAGGCTTTGAGCCAACGAAAGATGAGGCAGGCCTCAGCAAAGTAGATCCAGTGCAGGGGCATGGGGCGGTCTGCGCGCCAACCCATGCGGGTGGCCAAACCCAGGGCACGAAAGAAGGCCACAGGATGGCTGAGCAGCAGCGTCAACATGGACTGCAACAAAGTCCCCGCGCCACCTTGCAAGACGTATTGCGTTTGCTGGCGTTCGTGTTGGTCTTGGGCGTCGACGAGCTCACCGTCCCAACCACGCAGCGCAATGCGCTGGACACGCACACCCTGACGCTCAAGCGCCAAAATCTCGCGACGAATGAAGCTGTGGCTGACTTTCGGATACTGGTTGACCAGGTAGGCCACGTGCAGCGTCATCGCTCTCTCCGCAGGTTACTTGTATTCGATCAGGCTGGCGCGACGGCCAGCGAGGCGATGGGCCATGAACTTTAGCTGCCCAAACGCCTCAGCGAATTTACCCAACACCAAGAACACTGCCCGAGCTCGCCGCGCAGCAGGCAACCCCACGCCGCGCAAACTTAATCGGGCCACCTGCAAAGGGTAGATCAGCCATAGGCCGATCAGCCATAGGCCGAGCCAAGGCGACAACGCACTCAAGACCAAAAGCACGACCGGCAAACCCAGACCCCAAACCCACGCACTGCGACTCTCACGTACCCAATGACGCTCAGGGGGGGCGCCGTGAATGGCGGCGCCCTGCGCAAAAGCAAAACCCGCACGCACAGTGCGCTTCCACCATTGGGACCAGCGCAACATGGCCGCGTCGTGCAGGGTCATCTCCAGGGGCAGGCGCCAGATTTGTCCCCCCGCCTGACGCAGCCTCACGCACAACTCGGGCTCTTCGCCAGCGATGAGGTCTTCGCGGTAACCCCCTGCCCTTTGAAAGGCGCTGACTCGCATCATGGCGTCCCCACCACAAGCGCGGGCTTCGCCCACGGGCGTGTCCCATTCTTGGTCGCACAGCAGGTTGAAAACCGAGCGCTCAGGAAACCGCTCACGGCGGCGCCCACACACGGCAACCACCTCAGGATGTGCATCGAGGTAGGCCAAGGCTTGAGGCATCCAATCAGCGATGAGCTCACAATCGCCATCCACAAACTGCACATAGCGCAACTCCGGCGCCAGTGCCAGCAAGCGCTGAAAACCCTGATTGCGTGCGCGCGCTGCCGTGAAAGGCTGGCTCATGTCCAACGGCACCACGGCGACGTTCAAGGATGTCGCGAACGACACCGAATCGTCGGTGGAGCCTGAATCGACGTACACCACCTGAATGGAACCTACGTCCCGTGAAGCCAAAACGGAGCGCAGACAAACGCGCAAGCGCTCGCCCTCATTGCGACCAATGGCCACGACGCCCAGCATCAGGCCCCACCCTTTACGAAAGCACGGACGGCCGGGATGATGTTGTCGTGCACCACCGGCGCCAGTTGATCTAACGCAAGAGCGATCGGCCACCCCAAGGCCAAGCCCAGGGCCAACAGGGGAATGGCCATGAGCTCGGACCGCCAGTCAAACAATTGGTATTTGATTTTGAAATAAAACACAATGGGCCACCCCACATACTGAATCAGAACGATGGCAATCAGCGCGCCGTCAAATCCCCCCTGATAGAACCCCAACGGGATGGCCACATAAGAGCCGACAAATCGGATGACATTGATGAGGGTGAAAATTTGGGGCTTTCCCATGACCAAATAGCACTGTTCGACCACCCCATAGCGGTAAGAGATCCCCCCGATGGCGAGGATCTGCAAAATGGTGCCGGCGTCTTGAAAGCTGCCGCTGTAAAACAAGTTCACGATTGATGGGCCCGCCACGAACACGACCGCGGCCATCGGCATCAGGAAGTAATCTGACAGCTTCTGAAACTTGATGGTCACGCTGCGCAAGTCGGCCGCCCGTTCGCGCAGAACCTCACTCAGGGCCGGCAATGCGATATTGCCAGCCAGGGTGGCCACCACCTGGGTGGGCGCGCTGATGATGGTGAAGGCAATCGCGTACAACCCCATGATGGTGGGCGAGACCAGCGCTGGCAAGATCAGGCGGTCGGCATTGGCCGCCAGGAAGAACAAAATGGACGACATGAACACCCACTTGCCAAACCCGACAAGGTCTTTGAGAGCTTCCCGGTCCCAACACAAGTGGTTGCGGGGGCCCTCAATGGCCAGGTGGGTGAGCAAGGTTTTGGAGGCCGCCACAAAAATGTTGCCGGCCACCAAGGCCCAAATCGAGTTGGTCCACCAGGCTAACGTGGCGGTGATCACGACCCCTACGGCCTGGTTGCACAAGTCGATTTGGGTCAGGCGCTTCCAGCGCATGTGGCGCCGCTCCACCAAGGACTTGGTGGACTCCATGCCCAACAAGACCGCCGTGAATGACGTGGCGATGATGATCCAGGGCATGCGCGGATCAGCGTAGGTTTCAGCCACCCAACCCAGTGGCGCAGCCACCAACAACCCGCAGGCCACACCCACAGCGACAAGCCAGATCACGATGCCCCGAACGATTTGCAGGGTCCACGCGGTATTCAGAAACTGGCGGTCTTCTCCGTTGGGGTGGCGCACAACGTTTTGCACGATTCCCAAGTCAGAGAACATGTGGAGTCCCACCGCAATGACGGTGACCGTGCTCATCAGCCCGAAAGCATCGGGCAACAAGAACTGCGCCAAGAGGACGTTAGATACAAAGCGGATCACCTGGGAGGCAGCATGGCCGATGAAAGACCAGCTACCAGCGCGAAGCAAACGAGACTTCAGTGACAGAGACGCAGCTTGCATGAAGAGGGGCAGTAAGGGGGGCGAATGATAAGGCTTGAAACGGCCTTTGGGGGCACAGACTTGCGTCGACCGGCTAGGCGGCCCAAGTGTGACGCAGGGTTATAGCCCGAAAGCGCCACCGCAGCCCGTTGAATCCCGCACACAGGGGGCCTTCGTCGGCAGGGTCTGTCGTGATTTCCCCCGACTCAGGGGGGGTCTGATGCCCCGCAAGGACCATGGCTCTTGCGAAAAACTCGCGGCTCAGTGGCCTGCAAGTCCGCGAACAAGCCGAGGTGAGATCGCTCTGCACGTGCTTGCTCTTGTGCGTAGGGGCCTGCATTGTGGCGCTCACGGTAACTCCAGGCGTGTCCTTGCTTCACCATCCACGCTCCGATGTCTTCATTGCCCATAGACACCCGGCCCAAGGCTCGGCCATAAACATCCCGAGAGGAGTAGCGAACCTGCACAGTTTGATTGAGCAAACGTGCGCGCAGTGCCTGTGTGGCTTGCGTGCCCCACGCTTGACAACGCTCCGGCGCATCAATGCCCTGCATGCGAATTTTGATGGGCCGACAACGCACCGCATCATCACACTGCGCAGGGCGCACCCAAATGGTGTCACCGTCGGTGATTTTGGTGACCACGCCGTCTAGCAGGTCCGCCTGTGCGGCAGACGCGATTGTCAGCGTGCCCAAAAAACACACGAGCCACCGTACCGGTCTTGTCTTGCTTTTCATAGTCACCCCCACAACCACCAACCCAAGGCCAACAGGACCATTAACCACAGCCCCATAAAAATCAGCAAACTGCGCCACAAGCTCGGCCAACGGGCTCGCTGTCGATCAGCCTCTTGGAGGCACGACTGCCAAAGGGCTTGGGGGGTGAGTTGAGCCACCGCGGTCACCCCCAAGGGAATCAACACCAAATCGTCTAGGGGCTGTTCGGAAAAGAAGTCGGGGAGAATGGCGGCCTTTTGAGGCAGATGACCGAAGAACGCCACGCGTTGGATGACGAGCAGTGGGAGAGGTTGGGGAAGGTGTTGCCACGTAGTCAAGGAGGTCAAGGAAGG
>JANMGB010000373.1:0-1978 GCA_031374415.1 Burkholderiales bacterium | reverse complement strand
CCTTCTCGTACTGCACCTCGGCGCCGTGCACCACCGCCGGCGCCACTCCGAGTGCCAGTTCGAGCGGCGCAAAGCCGCCGCGCGCCTTGCTCACGGCGCAGAGCAGTCCAAACTGCGCCTGCGCTGCGAATCGCGTCCAATCCGCCCCGATTGGCGTGATCTTGCGCAGCGCGTCCTTGTAGAGCCCAATCTGGCGCTCCACCATGCCATTGCCTCTCGGGTTCCTCTGTGCCTTGGGCACGCGCCGGATGCCGAACTCCTGCTCGAGCTTCGTCATCGCCTGGCCGATCAGCTCCTGGGCATTGTCCGTCTGCCACCAAGCCGGCGCCGGCCAGCGCGACAGATAACCGCCGCGCAGCGCCTGCTCGACATCTACCGCCGTGTGCTGCTGCATCGGCGTGACCTCGAACACACCGGTGTTGGCGTCCATCGTCATCAGCGCAAACTGATACGGCCCGGCATTGCGCAACTCGAACACGTCGAGCTGCACCATGTCGAACCGCGCCCACGCCGTAGGATCCGTACCATGGCTGCGATCAACACGTCGCGGATCGACTCGTTGGCAGCTGAGGCACGCCTCGATGACCTCGGTGGCCACCTTCCGCGCATGCGGATTGAAGAAATACTTCTCGAACGACGCCAGCATTGACTCCACCTTCTTGTGCGACGTGTTGTTGTGCACCGCCAGCATGATGCGGTGCATCTCTCGGTCGGGTACAATGAGCCGCAGCCCACCGTCCGCCGAGCGTCGGTACAAACGCCCGAGTGCGTCCGCCTGCACCAGCTCGCCGCGCGACGGCCGATGCTGCACCCACGTGCCTTTCTGCGCCGCGCGCATAGCCTGCATCCACGGCGATTCGTCGGCACGCTGCGCCTGCGCGAACGCGCGCTGCTCCGCGTCGACCCGATCCGTGTACTCGTCCGACGACAACAGCTCCTCTATCGCCAGTAGCTGCTCGGCCGTGGTCGCGACGCCCATCGCGTCCGACACCTTGCTCGTGGTTGGCGCGAGCGCCGCCTGCTCGGCCTGCCCGGCCGGCTCGAGCTGCGGCATCTTCTCCTCTCGCTCGCTCTCGCTCGCCTCCGACTCGTCGTCGACCAGCTGCGGCGTGTGCGGCTCGACAACCGCTGCCACCACCTCTTCGTCAAAGTCACCACCCAACGTCATGAGAGCGACGACAGCCGACTCGGCTTCGTCCTCCCACTGTCGGCTGAGCGCGTCGGTGATCGTGTTTGCTCGGCCCGAGATCTGCTTGATCTTGAACGTGCCGAAGCTGCGAGCCTGCATTTCGAGTACGAATTTGCGCACCGCTCTCGACTGGATCTCGCTCTGCTGGTCGCGAGCGAGTGCTGCCGCCTGCGCATCGGTCAGCCACGTGACGCCCTCCTGCGTGTCGACGAGCAGATCGGGCGCGTCGGTGAACGCCAGCCGCAGCGCGAGCGTCTCGAGCTCTGGGATGCTCAGCCGGCGCTCAAAGTCCTGCGTTTTGCGACCGCCGGCTTGAACGAGCCATCGTCGGCCCTCGGCGTCGACCTGTGACACGGCCCACGCCAGGCCTGTCACACACGCGTCGGTCCACACCTCCACCGGCAGGTCGGGGTCGTAGGCGCGCATCGACGTCGGCGCGCGCACCAGGTCGATCAGCGCCGACCACGCGGCGCGTCCGTCGTCGGTCATGACGAGCGGCTTGCCGAAGTGCATCAGCGCGCGCAGGCGCGACGTGATCAGCTGCAGGCCGGGCATTGAGTGCGACCACGCCGCCGCCATATTCAGCGCTCGGTCCATCGACTTGTTCGTGCGCGGCAGCTGCATGTGCTCGATCACATGCATCTTCGCCGGGTTCGCACGAAAGCTGTGGCGCGGGCAGTCGATCTCGTAGCCGAGCACCACGGCGACCAGCTGGAACAGCTTGATCTTGTCGACATTCCAGCACAAGTTGAGGCGCTTGCCGCGCGTGAACACACGCAGCAGCTCGGC
>JANMGB010000323.1:0-2017 GCA_031374415.1 Burkholderiales bacterium | reverse complement strand
GTCGCGGCCGAGCTGCCGAGCAGCACCTCGACCTGCATTTCGAAGTGCGCCCAGACAGCGTGAAGCGTTGTCATTGTCAAAAGAAAGGGTCAACCTTCTTCGTTCTTCTCAACTGAGGAAGCTCGTTCATTTGTAACATTTGCGGACAAAAGAGTGGAGCCATAAGTGACGAGACGCCTCTAATCGCCACCCAGTGTCTTCGGCGCCGAGCGGATGGCCGCCTTTTTGGCGCTGTTTGACGCGTCGCGGCGCGCCACGTTCAGCAGCGCCGGGTAGTGCGCCGCGGCGACGTCCGTCGCCAGGCCGTTCGCCAGGAGGATGATGACGCGCACGCCGTCCACCGCGTCGGTGAAGTGACCGAGCACGGCCGCGACTTTGCCGTTCCCGACCGCGACGCCACGCCCGTGGTTGGCGCGGATGCGCGCCACGCCGATGGCTTTCGGCGGGCGGCGCGCTTGCGTGTCCTGCTTCAGTTGTTCGGCGCGCTCACCCTCCGGCAGCGCACCGCGGTCGTACACGCCGAGCCAGCCGGCGCCAGCTCGCGCCGGGTCGCCCACGGTCAGCGTCAGGCGGCGCGTCGCGACCCAATACTTGTTGTGGCTCTGGCCCTTCAGCTTGTCGCGGACGACGCGGTTGGTCGCCAGCACACGGAGTGTGACGCGCGGTTTGTCGGCGTCGACCTCGTCGACGATGTATGGGCCGTGACGCTTCTGGCGTTGCGCGAACGCCGTGCCGCCGACCGCATTGTCCGTGTTCTCGACCCAGACGATCTGGCCGGTGCAGAACGCCGCCTCGGGCGCCCGCATCGCCTCCTCCTTCGCCCGCGCCAGGGCGGCCGCCGCGGTGGTGGCCTCGAGGTCCTTGTGCACGGTAGCCACGATGCGCGCGCCTTCGGCCGGCTCGTACACCGGCGCCGCCGGTGACAGCTGCTTGCCTGTGCGCGACGGCGGCGCCGCGCCGTACGTCAGCTCGTGTGGGCTGACGTGGCCGCGCGCCGGCTGGACGGCGCACATGTAGTTGTAAACGACGCCCGGCAGCGCGCCCAGCCACGATCGGTCGCCGTTGTTGTGCGTCGCCACGAGCGCGCCGCGCTTGACCGTCTGCACGCACCGCTCCACCAAACCGTTCGCCTCCTTGTTGTAGGACGTCGTGCTTTGCGGTGTGATCGCATGCTTGCGACACATGGCGCTCCACGCCTTGCCGCGCGTCTCGAGCGCGTTATCGGCGGTGAGCGTGTCGGGCGGGCCGAGCGCATAGATCCAGTCGCGCTCGAACACGCGCGCCAGCTCGCCGCCTTGCTTGCTGTGGACGGGCATCGATCGCGCCATACCAGTGGTACGGTCGACGCCGAGCAGGAAGCCGTTGAATTGCGCGCCGTGCTCATCGGTCGCGGGCGGCATGGGCACGTAATCGACGTGCACCGACTTGAAGCGCGCAGCGGCTGGGTACTTCGCGCCGGGCATCGTCGGCCGTGGCGCGCGCGTGTACGCCTGGCACAGCATGCACCCGTCGACGACGCGCTTGATGTCGCGGTCCATGTACGGCCACCAGTGCGTGCGGCGCAGCTCGGTCGCCACCGCGGCGGGCGCGCGGTGCGACATCGCGGCGTGCGTCGCGGCGACGAGCTCGTGCATGCGCGACGTCGGGACGACGAGGAGCTGTGTGCGCACGCGAGCGGCGCCGCGGGCGGCGCCGAAGTGGATGAACAGGCGCCCGTGGCTGTCGGTCGTCGGCTCCCGCTCCACGATACGCCGCGTGCCGACCCGCAGGCCACTCGCCGCGTCGAAGTACGGGCGCAGCGCGTCATCCTCGGCCTGCGCCGTCGCCCAGCTGCGGCGCTCGGCGTCGGCCTCGGCGGCCAGCGTGGCGTCGCCGTCGATCGTCGCCGCCATGTGCGCCGTGGCCTCACGGCGCGCCGCGTCCGCCGCCTCCGCGTCGGCCGGTGTCGTTGACGGCGGCTCCGGCGCCGCGGTCGCGGTGTGCGGTGCCTTGGGCTCGTAGGGCTCGGGCTCGGGCT
>JANMGB010000275.1:0-72908 GCA_031374415.1 Burkholderiales bacterium | reverse complement strand
GTTGTCTTCGTACTCTTGCGTGCCTGCGCCTCCGTATTCAAAGGGGGCCATGTGGTAGTCGTGCTCGGGGTTTTGGAACTGCTCGCGCAGTTCTTGCTGCCGTTCCTCAAAGGCATCGGAGACGTACTTCAGGAAGATGAGGCCCAGCACCACGTGCTTGTAGACAGAAGCATCCAGGCTGGACCGCAGCTTGTCCGCGGCGGTCCAGAGCTTCTTTTCTAGGTCGTGGAAGAACTGTTGTTCGATGGCGTTCATGACTGATTTCAGATGACTTCGGTTGGGCGCGTGGATGTGCGGTTGTATCTGATTTCGCGCGTGTCGCGCTTTGCCCTTTGGGGCACTCAACCCTTCGGCTTTCATGGTCCGCCAAACCAGACGCAACCTGTCGCGACAAACGCCACGTCAGCGGCATCGGGGTGCAACTCCAAAACGGCGGAACAGTTACTCCAGATAGGGCCAAGAAGTCCGTGTGGAACCAAGTCAATTGTCCAGCAAGCTGTTGGACAATTTCTGCGTGGCTCTAAGCTTGCGCAAAAGCGCGCATGTAGAGCAGGTTAGCGCGCGAAAAGCCTTTCGTGTGGGGGACGGCCTCGCGCAGGTCGCTGGCCAGCTGGTCAATGAAACCGCGCTTTCGACCCCATGGCGTCGTTGCAGATCTCGCGATACCAAGAGGTGTCGCGAGATCTGCGCCTAGCCTTGGGGCCGAATGCATCGCTTTCATCAAAAAACTGAAATAGGTTTGAAACCCCGGCCCTCAGGACGGAGAGCCCCGAAGGGGCGACTCAAAGGGAGGGGATGCAAACCCCTTCCAAAAGCCACCACTTGCCGCCCCCTGTGAGGCGCATGTTTGCTGGGTTTCCGAGATGGGGTGCGTCCAGATGACGCGCCAAAGTGGTCCCGCCGACAGGAATCGAACCTGTATTTGCCGCTTAGGAGGCAGCCGTTCTATCCATTGAACTACGGCGAGATGCGGCGGGCATTGTGTCATGCTGCCTTGAAGTATTTGGAGCGCTAGGCTATTTACTTAGCAGATTTTCCCCATTTTGTCTGCCCAATGAAGCAGGCCCGTCGTGTGGCTTTGCCGCTATTGTGGTGCGGCGCAGTGTGGGATAACTTGGCGTCCGTTGCGCGGCTGTCGATGTTGACGCCTGGATGTTGCTGTCTTTGATGTTGTCTCCCCAGTAGTTTTGACAAACCCTCCTCTTGCGAAACCCCTCTAAAAGGCATCACAACCATGAAGATCCATCGTCTGTCGCCCCTTGCTGTTGCAGTTGTCTTGGCCGCTTGTGGAGGCTCGTCCTCCAGCCCCACCACCACCACGACCGCCACCACCGCGTCAGGCCGCGCGGTGGATGGCTACATCAGCGGTGCAACGGTCACCTGTGACGCCAATGCCAATGGCTTGGCTGACGCCGGCGAAACCAACACCACGACCAGCAGCACCGGCGCCTACAGCCTCACCTGTGAGGGCCCCTTGGTGCTCACGGGTGGCACGAACGTGGACACGAATTTGCCCTTTGAGGGCCGCTTGCGGGCCCCCGTCGGCAGTACGGTGATCACGCCGCTGACCAACTTGGTGGCCCTGGGCATGACGAAGGCCAAGGTGGCTGAGGTCTTGGGCCTGCCCGCAGGGACCGATGTGACCCTCGTGGATCCGGCGGCCAAGACCAACGGGCTTTTGGTCAATGAGGCACTGTTCCAAAAAACCCTGGCGTTGCAGCAAATCATTCAACAAACCGCCGAGGTGATTTTCGCTGCTTCGTTGTCGGGTTCGGCCTCCAGTGCTGTGGGACAGGCGCAGTATGCTGAGATTGCCCAGGCCGTGGCGACACAGTTGAGCTCGGCCACCAGCAGCGCGCCGCTGATCACCAGCGCCGGTGTGGTGTCTTCGAGCTTGGTGTCCACCTTGATCCAGGTGTCGGTCACGGCCATCAAGGCCAGCACGGACACGACCTTGGCCGCGCTCAAGGCAGGGGCCGCTAATTTGAGCGCTTCTCGCTTGGCGACATTCCTGGAGCCTGCGTTGACCGATCAAGTGGGTGATTTGGCGGTGGCCACGCAGACGGGTCTGGAAGTTTTGGCCAAGCGCTCCGGGTCGGACACGATTTTGACGGACGTGGCGGGTTCGTTGCGCACGGATGGGGCGTTTGGAGCCACCTCGACGGTGACCTTGGCGTCGGTGGCCACGGCCACGCAACAGGCCGTCTCCAACGGACAAATCAGCGCCAGCACGCGTGCAACGCTGAGTTCGGCAGGGGTGTCGACCTTGCCCGCAGAGACCGTGGTGACCAATTATTTTGCGATTGCCAGTGACTCGATCACCTTGGGTAACACAACGCCAAACACTTACACCCTGAGCCAGTTGGCCAGCGGCATCACGCTGGTGGGGCCCACCAGCTCGACCGATGACCTGTTCAACCTGAGTTTCACCTTGACCACGGTGGGCACGCCCATTACGTCGGTCAGCACGGGGCTGGGGTTTGAGTTGGCTGGGTCGGGGACGGACAAGCGGGTGTTTCGTTTCATCATCGATAAGGTGGATTTGACGCTGGCCAGTGGGGTGGTCAGCGCCTCGGTACCGGCCGATGCGACCTTGTCGGTGTATGCCCGCAAGCTCGATGAATCAGAGGTGACGTTCACGCTGACCAATATTGCGGCGGACACCTTGAGCACCAGCGCGGGGTCGGTCACGTTCAATGCGAGCTCGGTGGTGACGAAGATTTTGGCGCAGTCCAATAGCACTCAAGCGTCGTTCTTTACCAAATTCTTGGACTCGACGGGAACGTTCGCATTGAAGGGGGTGTTGTCCAACGCGGTGCCCATTCGCACCGCTGGGAAGAATTTGCTCGATGTTAAGACCGTTACTGTGGGCACGAAGACCGTGGCGGGCCCCTCGGTGTCGGGCACAGTCACGGTCAACTGAGGGGTGCCGGATGGATTGGTGCGCCTGACTCAGCACGGTGGCGCGCGTGCGCGTGCCACTCGTGTGGGCCGGTGGTGTTGCGGTGGGCTGGTGGTGGTGTCGCTGTCGGGGCAGGCCGCCCCGGGCGACGCTTGGCTCAGCGCTGAGCCGCTGCCCCACCGCGCCCACATCGAGTTGATGAGCGATATGGTCAATGACACCGTGGATGTTCTCAAGCTGCGTGAGAACGATTCGCGCTATGCGGGTACCTCCACGGGTGACTATGCGGGCGGGCATGTGCACGGCGCCTGGCAGATCACGCCCAAGTGGGAGGTGGAGGGCTCGTTCTGGCGGCGGCGGGTGGATTTTCGCGGTGACGCCGTGCGTTTTGAGTCTTGGCATGTCGCTTCGCAGTATCAGTGGCGCAGCCAAAGCGGTGGGTGGCCCAGTAGCGCGTTGCGCTTGAGTCAATGGGGCAGCAGCGCATCAGCGATTCGGCGCACGACGCCGGCCACGCTCAATGGCACCACGCTGGAGTCGTTTGAGGTGGCGGACCCCCGAGACTCGCAGATTCAGGGCGATTGGATCGCCAGCTGGTCGTTGGCACCGTCGACGCTGCTCAATGTGTGGGGTGGCGGGGGGCGCAGTGAGGTGAGTGTGGGCGCTATTTCCGCTACGACGCGCGATGGGGGGTGTCTGTACAACTTGAACCTGTCTCAGGGGCGTGCCCAGGGGCAGTTGGCCGGCCCGTGTGGCGACTTGCTTGACGCCAGTTTCAATATCCCGATCTCCGCTTTTCCCATCAACCCTGAGGCCCAGTCACGCTACAAGTCCACGTTTGCCCAGGCCGGTTTCAATCTGGGCTGGCGGCAGGGCGACTGGGGCGCGAGGGCGGGGTATTTGGTGCGGCAGTTTCGCCGCGAAGGGGTCGATGATGCCCTCGCTGCGCAGGGTGTCACGCCGATCAAGTCGGTGCAAGTGGTGTCGTCTGAGCTGCGTTATCGTCTGTCGACCCATGTGGCTGCAGTCGCCCGCGCTGAGTTGACGTCCAGCCAGCTGATGGCCGATGTTCCCAGCATTTACAACGGTTTGACAGCATCGCGTATGGGGCAGCGGTATGGCTTGGTCAGCCTGGGGTTGGTGGTGGTGTTGCCTTGAGCCCGGGGGCCTGTCTCGTAAAAACTCAGCAAGCCTCAATCCCCGCGCCACGACCAGATGAGATCGGCAGCGTTTTCATGGCCGGTTTGGGCGCGCAGGGTGAGGCGTTGGGCAAGGCGGTAAATGAGCTGCCATGAGCCTTCGGTGGCATTGAGGCTGCGCTCGTAGCCGACAAACCAACGCTTTGAGACCTGCTTACCCACCGAGACAATGGTCTCTTTGACGGCGCCATCGCTTTGGCGTACGGAGAGTTGGTCCAGTCCAATGGCGCGGATGAGTTGGTCGGTGACACCTTCGTTTTCGCCGCTCAACAAGGCCACTGCAGCGCGTTGCAACAAGGCGATGTCGGTGCCGCCCAGGCCATCGCTGGCGCGTCCCAAGACCAACCAGCTGAGTTTGTCGACGTCGGCCATGTCGGGGTCTGAGAACAGGCGCACCCGGGGGTTGCGTGCGCTGCCGGTGATGAGCACCCCCACGCGCACTTCGTCGGTGTCAGGGCGCGTGGCTTCAATGTCCAGTCGGGGGTTGTTGACATCACCGCTGAAGATCACCACGCCGCGGTCGATGGTGAGCTTTTGACCATAGGCTTTGTAAGTGCCGCCGTCGGTGTTGACCGTGCCCTGGACTTGCAGCGTCCCACCGGCTGAGCTGACTTGCAGTGTGCCTTGCAAGGCGGTGTCCAGGCCGCGCCCTTTGAGCCGGAGTTGGCGGCCCAAGTCGACCCCCAAGTCCAGATGCACGGGGATGCGTCGTGGTGGGGCGGGCGTCGGGAGGGGGGTGGGGTCGGGCGTGGGGGTGTTGGCCGCTGAAGGCGCACGCACCACATGCACATCGCTCGCCAGGCTGGGTGCATCGCCGCGTGAGAAGTCGATCAGGCCTTCATCAATCAGCCATTGACCGCGCAGGTCCAGCGCGTTGGGGCTGAGGTTCAGTTGGGCTTGGCCACTGGCGATCAGGCGGCGGTCAACCCGGCCCAGCAACTGGAAGTGATCAAGCACCATCTTGAGTTGTGCGTTGGGGGCTTGACCGAGGTGGGCTTGGCCTTGCAGTTGCAAGGTGCCTTTGCCGCTGCGGGCGCTGATGTTGTTGATTTGGGCGGTGTCGCCGTTGAGCAGAACATCGACCTTGCCATCGGTGATGTTCACGCCCTCCAGCACGTGCCGCGCACTCAAGTCCGTGCCCTGGATGGCGCCCGTGAACTGTGGCGTGCCCCACAGCCCCGCCAGGCCGGCGCTGACCCGCAGTTGGCCGCCCAGTCGCCAGCCGGTGGGCAGCCAGGTGCCCCAGGCCCCCATTTGGGCCACCTTCAGCTCCAGCACACCTTGCACAGGGGTGTCGGCTCGCGGCCATCGCACGCCGGGGCCAGTGCGTGCCACCATGGCGCCGGAGATCACGCCCAGGTTTTGCCCCGCAATGGCCTGGGTGAAGGTCCATTGCCCGTCGCTGGCATTGAGCGCCAGGCGCAGGGTGTTCAGGGACAGGGCCTGTGTGCCCGTCTCATCGGTGACCTGCAGGTCACCACTTTGGCGCTCGAGCACCACTTCGGCTTGCATCTCGGGGTGGCTGTGAATTTTGGCTTGCAGGCCGACGCGCAGATCACCACCCCAGCCAAAGTCGGGTTGCAAGCGGGCCAGCCAAGGCGCCACCGGCAAGGGGTCGAGGCTCAGCTCGGCATCGAGTTGCGGCTCACCCGTGGCGGTGGTTTGCCATTGGATGGGGCCCCAACGCAGGGTGCTTCCGGCCCATTGCGCCTGGCCGGCCGACAGGCGCAGGCTGGGTGCCGGCGCGCTGGGCGTGCCCCAGTCCCAGGCCAGGCTCACGGGTTGGCCATCCCACAGGGGGGGCAGCCCGGCGGCAGGCTCACTGTGCACCCTCCATTGGGAAATCTGGCCGCGCCATCCGATGGGCAGCTCGGTGCTACCGGCGCTTGCCGGGGTTGGGTTGTGCAGCCCGCCTTGGGCCGTCAGATGGGCGATGGTGCGTCGGCCGAGCACGGGGGCGGGGTTGGGGTTGGGGTTGGCGGACGGCTTGAGTTGCCGCAGTTCGTCGACCCAGGCCGGGGGATGCCCCTCAAGCTGAGCTTGCAGGATCAGAGTGTGATCTTCAGCGCTGCCGTTGGCTTGCAGGTCCAGGCTGGCCAGGCGGCGCCCTTGCCAGCGGGCTTGTTGGAGTTGCAGGCTCAGCTGCAGTGGGCTGCTCGCGGTGATCCCCAGCTGCCACTGCGCATTCAGGGATTGCAGACGCTGCGCACCCCACTGCACGTCGGTGGCGTCGAGTTGGCCTTGGGTGCGAAGTTGGGTGCCTGCGCCGGTGAGCTCGCCTCGGCCCTGGACCCGCCCACTGAGGGCCGCCATGTTGGCCCGGGGGCTCATCAATGAGCCCCAAGGGCTCAGGGGGCGCAGGTCCGGGGCACTGAGATCGAAGGTGGTGGGCCCTGCAGCGGCGGGGTGTCCCGGCCAGGGGCCGTCGATGCGCAGGCTGTTGCCGGCAGCCTGCGCCAGCAGGTGAATTTGCGCTGGGCCTTCCATGTGGCGCAGCTCGGCCTCAGCGCGCCAGGGCACGCCAGCGAGTTGGCTGTCTGTCAGTTGCAGCTGCATCCGCCCGCGCCAGCCGCGCAGCCAGGGGTGGCCCCCGTCGGGCAGCGCAGGGCCTGATTCGGTCACGGTGCGGATGTCTGCGGATGCCTCGCCATGCAAGCGGTGGCCGCCTTCGCGCCACACCGAGCCAGGCGGGCCGGGCCACCAGGGCAGGGGGTCAAAGTGGTGCAGCTGGGTGCGCACTTGGATCTCCCAGGGCGCAGCGGCGTGGCTGCGCGTGGCCGACCCTGAGGCATCGAGTTTGGCCTCACCCAGTTGTGCTTGCAGGGCATGCAGCGTCCAGGTTTCAGGGCGGGCGGGTGAGGTGGGTGAGGCGGGCGTTGCGGGCTCGGTATCCGCTTTGAATTGCAGTCGCACCGGGGCCGTGCCGCGGGCTGCGTTCGGGCGGCTTGAGGGCGGGGGCAGCAACATCCCCTCCAGCTCCCCCTGGGCCTGCCAATGCGCCCCAATGCCCGACACCAGCACGGGGCCCGACAAACGCATGGGCGCGCCGCGTTCATCGAGCGTGGCAGGTTGAAGATCATTCCATTGCAGATCGAGCGCCCAGCTGTCGTGGCTGAGGTGTCCCCGGCCTTCCAGTTGACCGGCCGCCTGTTGCAGGGTGCCCCAGTCCACCTTCAAAGCATGGAGGTCGATGATGGTCAGCTGGTCGGGGCGCGTTTGCAGGCGCAAGCTCAGTTGGCGCAGGGGCAGGCGGTGCTGGCTCCACGGGCCGGCATCATCGTTGCGCACTTGCAGGGTCAAGGCCGCGGGCTCGTTGGCGCTGTGGGTTTGAGCCAGGGCTTCGCCGCGCAGCGCGGTGCGAGGCGCTTGCGGGTGAAAGGCCGACAGGTCAATGTCGCTGGCCTCACCTTGCAGCTCGGTCAAGGGCCATGCGGCCCAGGGGCGCAGCGTGGCCACGACGCGCAGGTGGGCAGGTCGGGTCGCGCTGGACGCGGCGGTGTCGCCCCGGATCGTGGCCTGCGCCGTGGGCTCGGTCAACGGGCCAGACACGAGCAGCCGACCTTGCCAAGCGGCGGGTGGTGCTGCGGACGATGAGTCGGCGGGCTGAGGTTCGGGCTCGCGCTCGGGCTGCGGCTGGACGGTGAGCTCCATTTGCACCGCCATGGGCGCGGCTGTTTGAACCTGTGCGTGACCTTGGGTTTGCAGCCTGCCCCACGTGAACTGCACCCCTTGCAGTTGGTGCCGTTGTCCGCCTTGTGCGCCCAGATGAAGCTGGGCTTGCAGATCATGCAGCGTGGTGGGGGCTGCGGTGGGGGCTGCGGTTGGGGCACTCGCAGGGGCTGCAGGGGTCGACGCGAATGTCAGGGTGCCAACCTTCAGTTGGGCGAGCTCCAATGTGAGGGGCAGATGCAAGTGGCTGGGCGCGCCTGCAGCTTGCTGGGGCCCGAACTTGAGGTCGACTTGCTGCGCTTGCAGTGAGGCCAAGCGCAGCCCCAGCCACGCCCCCGGCGCGGGACGGACCTGCCAGCTCAAACCCTGCCAAGTCAGCCTGCGGATGTCGATGCGCGTGCCCCCTTGCGTCCATTGGACGCGTTGGGCTTCAAAGTCACCCCACAACGCCCCACGGGGTTGGTCAACCGTCAAGCCTGGCCATTGGCGCAGCAGCCAGCGCGTGCCGCTTTCGGTGCGCAAGCTTTGCGCCAGGCCGCCCAACAGCGCGAAGCCCACAACGCAGGCGCCCACGGCACCCCCCACCCAACGGCGCCAGGCTGGGCGTGAATGGGGCGCGGGGGCTTGGCGGGTGGCCATCAGAAATTCACGCCCAGGCTGACGTGCAAGCGCGTTTTGCGCAGCGCCTGGCCATAGGCCAAGTCGACCCGCAAGGGGCCCACGGGACTGCGCCAGCGCACGCCCACGCCATAGCCCAAGACGGGGTCCAGCTCGTTCCAATGGTCAGCGGCCTGGCCGGCGTCGAGGAAGGTTGCGCCCCACACAGAAGGCCAGCGGCTTGACAAAGGGTGGGCCAGCTCCAGTGAGCTGGTGAACAGCACCCGCGCGCTGCGCACCACGCCGGCCTCTTGCGGGCCGAGTGAGCGATAGCCGTATCCCCGCACCGATTCATCCCCCCCGGCTCGAAACAGCAAAGGATCGGGGATGCCGACTTGATCGCCCGTGAACACCTGCCCCACCTCCACCCGCGCATTGCCATACCACGACGAGCCCAAGGGCCGGTAAGCCGTCAAGCGCCCGAGCGCGCGGGCAAAAAGCCCGTCGCGCGCCGTCTCCCCTCCCAGCGCGTAGCCGGCCCCCAACTGCAAGTTCGCGCTCTCACCGCGGGTGGGCAACAGCGCATTGTCCAAGGTGCGGCGCAGCCAATGCACGTTGCCCGAGGCCGCGCGGTGGGCCGTGTTGGCCGTGGCGGTGGGCGTTCGGCTGCCCTCGTCGTTTTGTATCGAAGCGGTGATGGCCTCCACAAAGACCAGGCGCTCAAGGTCTTCCGCATCGAGGGACCGACCGACCCGCAAGCGCGACGCACGCACCGTGGTCCCTGCGGCGGTTTCCGTTTGGTAGTTGCCGGCAACCAATTGCCGATAGCCCTTGTCCAGCGGGTACGACAGCAGCTCACCTTGCCAAGACTTCTGGTCACGCCCGATCTCGAACTTGTTCTTGGCCACCCAACGGCTGCCGAACACCCGCCGGTTCAGGTGTTCCAATGACACCCTCGGCCCCGCCTTGTCGCTGAAGCCCACGCCCGCCGTCGTTTGCTGCAGCTTTTGCTCGCGCACCCGCACCCGCACGGGCGCGGCCTTGGCCGTCGTGGGGTCGGTGTCGAGCTCGATCGACACCGCTTCAAACAAGCCCAGCTTGCGCAAGCGTTCTTGGTAATCCAAGAGCAGTGGCTCTTTGTAGGTTGTGCCCGTGACAAACGGTTGCAGGGCCTGCACGCTGGCCGCATCAAACCGAGACAGCCCCTCCACTTGCACGGGACCAAATAAAAACAAGGGACCGCTGTCCAGCACCACCCGCAGATCCACGGCCTGGCGCGCGGCATCGACCGAGGCCTGTGTCTGGGCCCATGTGGCTGCGGGGTAGCCCACCGTGCGCAATTGCGTCAGCGCCTTGGCCTTGGCGTTGGCCCAGTCCCCTTGCGCAAATCCGGCGCCCACCGGCAAGGCCCAAGCCTGATTCAACTCTCGCAGGGCTCGCTGCGCCTCAACGTCATCTTGAAGCAAGGCGTCTTGCATGGCACCCTGCACCTCGATGTTCAGTGACGCCACTTTGGCCTGCGGGCCTGGCTCAACCTGCACCCGCACCTGCGGTGGCTCTTGGCCTTGAGGGCGGCTGATCTCGACTTCAACCTGGGCATTGAAATAGCCTTCAGTTTCGAGCAAGGCCCGCACCTGCGCGGGGGTGGCCCGCACCAGGCGCGTTAACTCTTCCTCCGTGATGCCCGCGTCTTGCGCCGCGGCCTGAAACCGGGCCAAGTCCAGGTGCAGTCGCAGCAGGGGCGTCAGGCTGCGCGGGGCTTCGATCTCCAACTCATAGGCCACGGGCGCCGATGCTTCGGGGCTCGCTGGGGTGGGCGTCAGCGTCTGGGCCTGCCCGCTGGCCATGCACGACACCGCCAGCGACGCCGTCCAAACCTGTGCCGCCCGGCGCCACCGCCTCGCTGTCATCATGCTCATCAAAAAACTGACTCCGGTTTGAACCTGGGACGCTGGCGGACTTGGACTTCTCAGTGCCGGGGAAATCGGACAGCAACAGTTGGCTGAGGGTTGCACTCAGCTGCTCGCGCGTGGCCTGGCCGGTGAAGGTGTGGTCACCCCCTGGCACCCCATGGATCGAAACGCAGCCTTGTGCCAACAGCCTGTGCAATACCTCGCCGCCATCACGCACCAGCAATTCATGGCCAGGATCTCCCACAGCAAACACAAACCGCAGCGTAACTCCGTTTTGTACTGCGGCGTTCAGGCTGGTGATGAGCTCGTTGGCGATGGGTGCGCCCAGCCTGTGCCGCCATTGTGAAACGCCATGGCGCAGGGCACTCAGCGCCCGACGCATCAAGACCATGCCAATGAGGCTCACATGCAGCTCGCCTCGCATCAGGCGCAGCCACGGCTCGGCGGACAGAATGAGTCGGCCATGGCCTTGTCGTATGCATCCCCACCGTGCCCATGGAGGGGTGCACGCCCATGTCCTTGCATCGATTGCCAAAGGCCATGCTGGTGTACTGGTTGCCCTGATCTGAGTGGTGAATCACCGACTCGGGCTGACGGGTCATGAGCGCCATGTTCAGCGCAAGAATCACCAAGCCAGAGGTCATATCCTCCCCAAAGGCCGAGCCAAACACCGTGCATGGTGGAGTAATGTAGAAATGTTGCTACAACAAATCAAGCGAATGCAAGCGTTTCAAATCCACTGAGTCGGGTATCCCGTCTCAGTGGATTTGAAAGGTTGATGTCGCCAAAGCGAACAGGTGGCGCATGGGCAAGCTGAGCCGGGAGGAATGCAGCGCGCGGGCATAGCGCGCCTGAGGCACGTTCCTGGATCCCCGCCTGCGCGGGGATGACGGGAGAGGCGGGAATGACGGGAGAGGCGGGAATGACGGGAGAGGCGGGGATGACGGGAGAGGCGGGGAATGACGGGAGAGGCGGGGATGACGGGTTTGGCATCTCCCCACGTCATTCCCGCGCAGGCGGGAATCCAGCAGCCTGTGTAGTTCGCCATCGACCTCGCAGAGATTCAAGGCCGACAAGCCCCCCTGCGGGTGGGGGAGCTATTCCTAAACCACCGCGTCCAACCTTTCAAATCCACTGAGGCGGGGTACCAGCCCCCGGCCAACCTACAAAAACCGCTCCAGCAGGCGCTTGGAGCGTCGGTCCAGGCGGGTGGTGTCGGGGATGATGAATTGAAGCCCCTGGCCGTCCGTGATCAGCAGGCCGCTGCCGGGCATTCGCCGGATGTCTTCTTCGCCCTTGAGCACCAGCAAAGTGGCGCCGCGGTCCGTATCGACTTCCCAGGTGCTGGGCGTGGTGAAGGTGCTCACGGATTTGATCTGGCGGATGTGCGGTGAGAACTCGCGGTGGCGCAACTCTTCGTCGATCAGCTGCCGAGCGGCGGCCGGTAACTGGTCCAGGTGTTCGATCCACAGCCGCTCTTTGCCTTCCCCATCCACAAGAGACAAGCCGGCGTTGGGGGCGGTCATGGGGAAGCTGCGCACAGGCACGACGCCGTCAAAGCATTCGCCCCCGACGCTCAGGGCCAGGCGGCCCAAGGGGGTGCGGTGCAGTTCAAAAGCAGGCGACATCATTTTGCTTGTGCAGCAGGGCGGGCCGCAGGAATAAGGGCCAGGGGCAGGCTTTCGCCCTCGGTATCAGCGCGGCGGGCTTGGGCTTCGTACAGGCGCCAGTACGCCCCCTGCTGCGCCATCAGCGTGTCATGGGGACCCACTTCAACCACGCGGCCGCGGTCCATCACGACCAGGCGGTCGGCCTTGCGCAAGGTCGATAAACGGTGGGCGATGGCGATGGTCGTGCGCCCTTGAACCAGGTTGTCGAGCGCCTTTTGGATCTCTTTCTCGGTCTCGGTGTCGACCGAGGACGTGGCCTCGTCCATGATCAAAATGCGGGGGTCGATGAGCAGCGCCCGGGCGATGGAGATGCGTTGCCGCTCCCCGCCGGACAAGCCTTGACCACGCTCGCCCACCAGCGAGTCGTAGCCATGGGGCAATCGCAAAATGAATTCATGGGCATGGGCGGCACGGGCCGCTGCGATGATTTCCTCGCGGCTGGCGGTGGGGCGGCCGTAGGCGATGTTTTCAGCGACGGTGCCAAAGAACAAGAAAGGCTCTTGCAAAACCAGGCCGATGTGGCGCCGATAGTCTTGCACTTTGAAGCGGCGGATGTCGGTGCCGTCGAGCTTGATGCTGCCGTCGGTGACGTCGTAAAAGCGGCAGATCAGGTTGACCAAGGTGCTTTTGCCCGACCCGCTGTGGCCCACCAGGCCGATCATTTCACCGGGCTCGATGGTGAGATCCAACTCACGGATCACCGAGCGGCTGCCGTAGCGAAAGCCGAGTCCGCTGAGCTCAAGATGGCCTTTCGGGTGGCTCAAGGGCACGGGCTGGGCCGGCTCCGGCACGTTGGACACATGGTCCAAGATGTCAAAGATGCGCTTGGCCCCCGCCGCCGCCTTTTGCGTCACCGACACAATGCGGCTCATGGAGTCCAAGCGCCCATAAAAGCGGCCAATGTAGGCGATGAAAGCGGTCAGCACGCCGACCGTGATTTCGCTGCGCGAGACCTGCCAGATGCCAAAGGCCCAGACCACCAACAGCCCCATTTCGGTCAACAAGGACACGGTGGGCGAGAACAGTGACCAGGTCTTGTTGAGTTTGTCGTTGACCTCCAGGTTGCGGGCGTTGGCTTCGCGAAAGCGTTGCGCTTCGCGGCGCTCTTGGGCAAAGGCCTTGACCACGCGAATGCCGGGGATGGTGTCGGACAGGACATTGGTGACGTCAGACCACACACGGTCGATTTTCTCAAAGCCGGTGCGCAGCCGGTCGCGCACGAGGTGGATCATCCAGGCGATGAAGGGCAGCGGCACCAGCGTCACCACAGCCAGCCAGGGGTTGATGGTGAACAGGATGATGGCGGTCATCAAAATCATCAACACGTCGGTGGCAAAGTCCAACGCGTGCAGCGACAAAAACACGCAGATGCGGTCGGTTTCGCTGCCGATGCGGGACATCAGGTCGCCCGTGCGTTTGCCGCCGAAGTAGTCGAGCGAGAGCTGCAGCAGGTGGTCAAACGTGGCCGTGCGCAGGTCAGCGCCAATGCGCTCAGACACCAGCGCCAGCAGGTAAGTGCGTGCCCAGCTCAGACCCCATCCGACCAGTGCCGCGCCCAACAGACCGAGCAGGTAAATGATGACCTTGCTCTGGTCAATCTGCTGACCGTTTTGGAACGGAATCAGGATGTCGTCCATCAGCGGGATGCTGAGGTAAGGCGGGATCAGGGTGGCCCCCGTCGCCGCCAAGGTCAGCACGAAGCCGGCCAGCAACTGCAGCCGATAGGGCTTGGCGAACTGGCCCAGCCGCAGCAGCACCCAGGTCGAGGGGGGTGTGGGTGATTCTATGCCCCATAGGGGCGCCTCTTCTTCCTCGGGCGGGGGCGTGTCTTGCGCGCGGGGCTGCAGCTGCCAATCGAATTGCTTGATCAGGCGCAGGGCGTTGGCATGGTGAGCCACCGTGAAGTGCCATTGCCCCAAGCGTTGCGTCCCGTCGTGCAGCTCCAGGGTGGCCAGACCAGCATGCTCACTCAGGCGCAGCGCCAGGGGCGCGCGCACAGGCCAGCTGTGCCAAGGGCCGTCTGCGCTGCCATCCACGGTGGCCTGCAGTGCGAGCAATCGGGCTTGAGTGAGAACCAAAGCTCCCCGGGCAAAATGCAGCTGCGCGTCCACATCCAGTGGCAAACTCGCCACGACGGTTTCACCGGGCTCAAGGGGGGCCAGGCTGCCCGGATCGGTCAACGTGGCGTGCGGCGTGTCAGCGGCTTGAGTTTGCATGCAGGGGGTCCAGACGGCATGGGGGTCCGCCAAAGCCGCCTATTGTCGCGGATGTGCGTGCTTGCCGTGCCTGTCACACGGTGTTGGCTGCTCGTGTGGGCGGTGCCGCGCCTGCAGTGCCCGCTTGTTCAGTAGACTGTTGGCTGAGGCAGGGACATCGGTTGGTTGGTGTGCCCAGCGCACTGCGTCACACCGCACAATGACCCCCTCTGTCAAGGCCGTCCACACCATCATGAAGAAGAACGACATTCAACTGCTGCGTATCAACTACTTGCGTGGCCCCAATCTTTGGACCTATCGGCCGGTGTTGGAGGTGTGGCTCGATTTGGGTGAGTTAGAGGAGTCCCCTTCCAACCTGCTCCCCGGCTTCAATGACAGGTTGTTGGCCTGGTTGCCCGCGCTCTTGGAGCATCACTGCGGGGTGGGTGAGCGGGGGGGCTTTATTGAGCGTTTGCGCACGGGCACCTGGGCCGGGCATGTCCTTGAGCACGTGGTGATTGAGCTGTTGAATTTGGCCGGGATGCCGACTGGCTTTGGCCAAACCCGCAGCACCTCGCAGCGCAGGGTGTACCGCATGGTGTTTCGTGCGCGCGATGAGCAAGTCGCCCGTGTGGCCTTGAATTGTGGCCATCGCTTGCTGATGGCGGCAATCAATGACGAGCCTTTTGATGTGCCGGCCGCGGTGGCCTTGGTCAAGGATCAAATCGACCAGTGCTACTTTGGCCCCAGCACCGCCAGCATTGTGGCCGGGGCAACAGACCGGCGCATTCCGCACATCCGGCTCAATGACGGCAACCTGGTGCAACTCGGCTACGGTTCCCAGCAACGCCGCATCTGGACCGCCGAGACCGAGTTGAGCAGCGCGATCGCCGAGGGCATTGCCAGTGACAAAGACTTGACGAAAAGTTTGCTCAAGTCCTGTGGGGTGCCCGTGCCGGAGGGCCGTGTCGTCCACAGCCCAGAAGAGGCCTGGGACGCGGCACAGGCCATCGGCCTGCCGGTGGTGGTCAAGCCGACCGACGGCAACCATGGTCGGGGCGTGTCCCTCGATTTGAGCACGCAGGACGAGGTGGTCGCGGCTTATGCGGTCGCCGAACCCCAGGGCAGTGACGTGATGGTCGAGCGCTTCATCAAAGGCCACGAGCACCGCTTGCTCGTGGTGGGCGGGCGCGTGGTGGCGGCAGCGCGGGGCGAGACAGCGTGGGTCACGGGCGACGGCCAAGCCACCGTCGACGCCTTGATCGATGCCCAAATCAACACCGATCCCCGTCGCGGCCTGACCGAAGACTTCCCCCTCAACTACATTCGCACCGGTGACGACGAGGCCGTGTTGTTGGAGTTGCAACGCCAGGGCCTGACCCCCGCGAGCGTGCCTGCGGCCGGGCGGCAAGTGCTGATCCAGCGCAACGGCAATGTCTCCATTGATTGCACCGACGAAATGCACCCCGATGTCGATCACCTGGTGTCCTTGGCCGCGCGCGTGGTCGGCCTGGACGTGGCCGGTGTCGATTTGGTGGCGCAAGACATCAGCCAGCCTTTGCATGAACAGGGCGGGGCGGTGGTTGAGGTCAACGCCGGCCCGGGTTTGTTGATGCATTTGCAGCCAGCCGAGGGCACGCCACGCCCTGTGGGCCGGGCCATTGTGGACCACCTCTTTGGCCCGAGCGACACGGGCCGCATCCCTGTTGTCGGCATTGCCGGCTCGCAAGACGCCGCAGCCATCGCGCGCCTGGTGTCATGGCTCATGCAGCTGGGGGGGCGCCATGTGGGGCTGGCCAGCCAAGAGGGCTTGTTCTTGCACGGCCGCCAAGTCGAGCGCGGCCCCTGCCTCGATTGGGCCCACGGCCATCGCTTACTGATCAACCGCTCGGTCGATGCCGTCGTCATTGAAAACAATGCCCAGGCCATTTTGCAGGACGGCTTGGTCTATGACCGCTGCCAGGTGGGCGTGGTCACCGATCTTGGGGGCGCTGAGACCCTGGGTCACTACGACGTGCAAACCGCGGACCAGTTGGTGAAAGTGTTGCGCACCCAGGTGGATGTCGTGTTACCCGATGGCATGGCCGTGCTCAACGCCGCCGACGAGCGCGTGGCCGGCTTGGCGCCACTGTGTGACGGCGGGGTGATTTTGTACACCACCGACGTCAGCCTGCCCTGGGTGGTGGCGCACCGCGAGCAAGGTGGCATGGTGGCCTTCATGCGCCGCAGCGAGCTGGTGCTGGCCACCGGCGCAGCCGAAGTCGTGTGCGTTGACACAGACAGTTTTCGCGGCAAATACGCCCGCTTTGCCACCCAGGTGCCCGACACCCTGTTGGCTGCGGCCGCGACAGCGTGGGCCTTGGGGCTATCGTCCGAGCTGATTGCAGCAGGGCTGCGCGCTTTCGAGACGGGTGTGTTGCTGACGCCGGCACTGGCATTGGTTCCGGGTCGGTGAGCCGCTTGTGAAGCATCCTCAACCTGTCGCCAATCACTTGCTGCGCATCGCCTTGTGAGACCCTAGTACCCTGATCAATCCGAGAGCCATTGATGGAAATCACCCGCCTGCGAGCCCTGCGAGGGCCAAACCTCTGGAGCCGCCACACCGCCATGGAAGCCGTCGTGGCGTGCACGCCCGATGAGTGCACCTTGGCCGACCAGCCACCGTTTGAAGACCGCATCCGGGCCTTGTTCCCAGCCATCGGCGCGTTGCGCGCCGACGGGCAGGCGGGCCCCACCTCCCTGGCCCACGTGCTGGAGGCGGCAGCCCTGGCCTTGCAGGCCGATGCCGGTTGCCCGGTGACGTTCAGCTGCACCCACGCCACGCGCGAGCCGGGCGTTTTTCAGGTGGTTGTGGAATACACCGAGGAAGACGTCGGCCGCCAAGCATTCGAGCTCGCCCAACGTTTGGTCTTGGCCGCGCGCGGCGAAGGCCACTTCGAAGTCGTGGCCGCAGTCAAGCAGCTCAAAGACATTGACGAAGACGTGCGCCTGGGGCCCAGCACCGGCTGCATTGTGTCCGCGGCGGCGGAGCGCGGCGTGCCATGGCGCCGCCTGACCCAAGGCAGCACCGTGCAATTTGGCTGGGGTTCACGCCAGCGCCGCATTCAAGCGGCCGAGGTCGACTCCACCAGTGCGGTGTCCGAAGCGATTGCCCAAGACAAAGACCTCACCAAAAAACTCCTGCGTGCCGCGGGTGTCCCGGTGCCCTGGGGGCGCCCCGTCAAAGACGTCGACGATGCCTGGGTGGCTGCCAACGAGCTCGGCTTGCCCGTGGTTCTCAAACCGCAAGACGGCAACCAAGGCAAGGGCGTGACAGTCAACATCACCACCCAAGCGCAGTTGCGGCAAGCGTATGACGTGGCCGTTGAGTTTGGCGAGGTCATGGTCGAGCGCTTCTTGCCAGGGCATGATTTCCGCCTGCTGGTCGTGGGCAAGCAACTGGTGGCTGCCGCCCGCCGAGACCCTCCGCATGTGCTCGGTGATGGTGTGCACAGCGTCAAGGCCCTGGTCGATGCCGTCAATGCAGATCCTCGCCGCGGCGAGGGCCACGCCACCTCGCTCACCAAAATCAGGTTTGACGACATCGCCATCGCCCGCCTAAGCGCTCACGGCTTGACGCCCGAATCGATCCCCGCCAAAGGCCAACGCGTGGTCCTGCGCAACAACGCCAACCTCAGCACCGGAGGCACGGCCACAGACGTGACCGAAGACGTGCACCCCGAAGTCGCCGCCCGTGCGGTCGCTGCAGCGCAGATGGTCGGCCTGCACGTATGCGGTGTCGACGCCGTGTGCGAGTCGGTCTTGCGTCCCCTTGAAGAGCAAGCTGGCGGCATTGTCGAAGTCAATGCCGCCCCGGGTTTGCGCATGCACCTGTCCCCCTCCTACGGCAAGGGCCGCAAGGTCGGCGAGGCCATCGTGGCGCACCTGTTTGAGCCCGGCGAAGACGGCCGCATTCCCTTGGTCTGTGTCACGGGCACCAATGGCAAAACAACCACCACGCGTTTGATCTCACACATCTTTGCCACCAGCGGTCTGCGTGTGGGCATGACCTTGACCGACGGCGTGTTTGTGCATGGCCGCCAAATCGATGCGGGCGACTGCAGTGGCCCCAAAAGTGCACGCAATGTGCTCTTGCATCCTGATGTCGATGCGGCTGTGTTCGAGACCGCCCGCGGTGGCATCCTGCGCGAAGGCTTGGGTTTTGACCGTTGCCAAGTGGCCGTGGTCACCAACATCGGCGTTGGCGACCACCTGGGCATGAACCACATCCACACCGTGGAAGACCTGGCGGCGGTCAAGCGCGTGACCGTCCAAAACGTGGCACCCACAGGCTATGCGGTGCTCAACGCAGCCGACCCTCTTACTGTGGCGATGGCCGCCAGTTGCCCTGGCGAGGTGATTTTCTTCGCCAATGACCGACACAACCCCGTGATGGCCGCCCACCGCGCTCAGAGCAAACGCACCGTGTGCGTCGAGGGCGATGTGGTGGTGGCTGCGCAAGGCGCCTGGCGTGAGCGCATCGCGCTGCGCGATGTGCCGCTTACCCGCAATGGCTTGATTCTTTTTCAGGTCGACAACGTGATGGCCGCGATCGCGGCGGCCTGGGGGGCGGGTGTGGCATGGGATGCGATTCGTCGTGGCTTGGCCAGCTTTGTCAGCGATGCCGACAACGCGCCGGGCCGCTTCAACGTGCTCGACTACCGGGGTGCCACCGTGATTGCCGACTACGGCCACAACGCCGATGCCATGCATGCCCTGGTTGCGGCCGTGCGCGCCCTGCCGGCGCAAAAGCGCCTGGTCGTCATCAGCGGTGCCGGTGATCGTCGCGATGAAGACATTCGTGCCCAAACCGCCATTTTGGGCGAAGCCTTTGACGAAGCCCTGCTGTTTGAAGACGCCTGCCAACGCGGCCGTGCCGACGGTGAGGTCATCAAGCTGCTGCGCGAAGGTTTGCAAGGCGTGGGCCGCACCCAGCGGGTGGACGAATTTCATGGCGAATTTACAGCCATTGATGCCGCCTTGGCCCGACTGTGCCCCGGTGACTTGTGCCTGATTTTGGTGGATCAGGTGGAAGAAGCCATGGCCCACCTGACTCGCCGAGTGGGTGAAACCGCTGGGGGCCAGGTATTTGTTAACAGGCCCTAGACCATCAGCGCCCCATGAGCGCTCAAGCCAAGAGTCTAACGCTGAAATTGCTATCCCCCAAAAGGGGGGTAAGGCCCCCTTAGGGGGGCTGCATCCAGGAAAAGGCGGGGTATTTACTGATTGCACCCCAAATATCGTTCAAAATCACATACCTTTTCAAATGAAGGAAGCTAAGCTGATCAGCTGATCGAATTTTTGATCCTCCTCGTTCAGTGAGCGACCCCATACTCCCGATGGCCTCCAAATCGAATGCCAATGGGCCTGCTGATGCCGGCAGCCAAGACACCGTTCTCGACCCGCTCCCTGAGGGCGTGGTCGGGACCGGGCGTGCGCTCGTGCCGGGCACCATGCTGGAGGAATACGAGATCCAGCGTGTTTTGAGCGAGAGCGGTTTTGCCGTGGTCTACCTGGCCATGGATCACACCTTTGACCGCCTGGTCGTGATCAAGGAATACCAGCCCAGCACCCTCGCTGAGCACAGCGACAAGTCGCGTGCGGAGTTGCGCGGCCCGGCCCATGCCACCGCCTTCAAGCGCGGCAAGTACGCGTTCATGAGCGAGTCACGCATGCTCGCCACCTGTGATCACCCCTCCTTGCTGCGCGTCAACCGCATCTGGGACGCCAACGGCACGATTTACCGGGTGATGCCTTACTACTTCGGCAAAAACCTGCAAGTCACTCGGCAAGCCGCGCCACAAGCCCCCGACGAAGCCAGCCTGCGGGCCTTGCTTGACGGCCTGTTGGGCGCCTTGGCAGCCCTTCATGAGCAAGACTGTGTGCACGGCGCTGTCTCGCCAGAAAAAATCCTGCTGTTGGCCGACGACCGGCCGGTGCTGATGGATTTTGGCGCGGTGCGCCGGGCCATCGTGAGCCCCGAGACCCAGCGTCTGATTGCCTCGCTGGAGCCGTCCTACCTGGCCCCGGAGCAAATCGAGCCTGCGCCGCCTGAGCTCGTCCCAGGCCCCTGGAGTGACCTGTACTCGGTCGCTGCAGTTTTGTATTTTTGCATTGCAGGTGATTTGCCCAAACGCTCCAAGCGCGAGCCCATCACCAAGGTCGTTCGTCGGCTGCAACAACGCCAGCCAGGTTTGCACTACAGCGCCGCCTTGCTGCAATGCATAGACGCCACCTTGGCCGACAACCCGCATGAGCGGCCATCGACGGTCGCGGAGTTTCTGCTGCTCCTCGATGGCCCCCCCTCTGCCGACAGCTCACCCGCACCGGCCACGGCTGAGAGCGCCCCGCTGGCCCCTGCCGCGTTCTCAGCCAGTGACGACATGGTGAACGTGCAGGGCAGGGTGGTGCCCTTTGCGCGGCGCAAAGAGTCTACTTTTCAGGCACCGCCTGCGGCGGCTCCGGGGCGCATCGCACCCATGCCCGTGCACACGACCCAGGACGAAAGTGCAGTGCAGCCGGTGCCCTCGCGCCTGTTCCCGTCGCTCGAAGAAATGATGGCCGAGTCCGAGGAGCGTGTCGTCGCTGAAATGCGTCGCGAGCGAGCCAAAGTGCAGTTTCCTGAGGCGGGGCCCATCCGTCCTCAATCCAAGCGGCTACCGAGGTGGGCCCTGGGGCTGCTGGGGGCCATGGTGGTGCTCGCGGGTTTGGGTTGGGGGGGCTGGAAGCTTCAACAACAGCATAAAACAGATGACTTGCTCAGCGCAGCAGCCCTTGTGGCCCCTGCGGCCGCCACAAGGGACGCCCAGCCGCTCCCGCCGCCCATTGACACATCCCGTGACTCGCCCGGGTTCAGAGGCTCCCGGACAGTGCCACCGGCCCCTTCGGTCAATACCCCTCAGCCTGCGGGTGTTGTCATTACGTGGCCCTCGGCGCCGCCCGCCCCACCCCTTCAGGCCGCTGTGATGCCCTCCGTCCCCGAGGTCGAGATTTCCATGGCGCCACCGGCTGCCGGGTACCCAGCGGTTCTGCCGGTCGAGGAGGCCCCTGTCAAGCCGGTGAAAGAGCCCGCTTCACCCCGCGAAGTTTGTGGCGAGCGCGCTGATTTTGCGCTCTACAACTGCATGCAGACCCAGTGCGCCCGGGGCCGTTGGACCAAGCATCCACAGTGCGCGCGCCTGCGTGACACTGACGAAGTGATCCGGTGATCCCCAGTTCCTGAGCCGCCTGACCGGCGGTGGAGTGCTCTGGGCAAATTGGCAGCGACGACGCCAACTCCGAACAGGCCCTAGCATCCATGCTGCTACTCCAAGTTCGATGAAGGTTTATCGCGGCCCTGGAGCCTCGGGTTGACTACCGCAACTTGAGCCCTGCTCAGATCGGAGGGGTATCGCCGGCTGCCGTCGACTCTACCCGCCCTGTGACCCCCGCCCTAAGCAAGCCGTCCGCGCGCAGCAACTGCTCCAGACAGTGTTCACGGATGCTGTAAAAATCTTTGAGTGCCTCGATCTGCGCCAGCACCTCGTCAGGGGGCCCGGGTTGCGGGCGCTTCACAGCCAAAATCATTTTGTTCTTGGACGTGTGCTCCAAGGCCACGAATTCAAACACCTGGGTGTTGTAGCCACAGGCTTCGAGCCACAGGGCCCGCAGGCCATCGGTGAGCATCTCGGCTTGCTGGCCCAGATGAATGCCATGCTGCAACAGCGGTCGCAAGGGATGCGGGCTCAGCAGTTGCGGCCGAATTTGCTGGTGGCAGCAAGGTGAGCACATGATGATGCCAGCCCCCGCCCGCAAGCCGGCATGGATGGCATGGTCGGTGGCGGTGTCACAGGCATGCAGGGCGATCATCACGTCCAGCGGCCCCACGTCGCAGCGGCTCACATCGCCGCCCTCAAAACGCAAACCGGTCAACGACAACTCACGGACGATGTCACTGCACAGCGACACCAGGTCAGCACGCAGCTCGACGCCAATGACCTCGGCCTGCACACCGGCTTGTTGCAAGTGGTCGTGGATGGCGAAGGTCAGGTAAGCCTTGCCACAGCCAAAGTCCGCGACGCGAATGTGGGCTGCTTGGGCCAAGGTGCTGCGTTGCCGCGCCCCCGCAAACACCTCGACGAATTTGTTGATCTGCTTCCACTTGCGCGACATGGCAGGGATCACGGTGTGACCGGCGGTGGTCACGCCCAAGGCGCGCAGGTAGGGGCGGTCGGACGCGACCCAGCGCTGTTTGTCGCGGTTGTGTTCGGTGGGGGCTTGGCGGGCATCGCCGCTCTCGTCCAAGGGCCGCACGCGCAGGGTGGCCTGTTGGGTGGGAGTCGGGCTGCCTGGCCGGGTTTTCTTGGCGCGGCTGAGCATCAGCTGCGCTTCATGGGTGGTAGTGCTCAGATGCGCTTGGCTGAATTCGGTGCCCAGCATGCGTTGAATCTCGGCCAAGCCCTCCACCAGGGGCCAGTTGCGCGTGACGTCCCGTCGCGCATGGCGGTACACAAACGACAGATGCGGCTGCTCGCGCAACAGCACCCAGCGTATGGTCACGCGCGACAAATCAGGCTCAGGTCCGCGGTACTTGGACAGCAACAACTGAACCCAGGTCTGTTGCTGGGCGGCATGGCTCAGCAGCGCGTCAAAACGCGCCAACCCGGAGGGCTCCGCGTTCACAACGGCAGTTCAGTGAAAAACTTGCCGCCGTGGTAGATCAAAGGCTGGGCGCCTTCGCGCCGATGGCATTGCTCAACCTCGCCCACAAAAATAGTGTGGTCACCCTCTTGGTATTGACTCCGATTGAAACACTCGAACACCGCCGCCACCCCCTCCAGCACCGGTGCGCCACCGGCCCCCAGATGAAAGTTGATGCCCTCAAAACGATCTGCCACCTGGCTGGCAAAGCGCTCCGCCAAGTGACGTTGCTCGGCCGCCAGGATGTTGATGGCGTAGTGCGAGCCTTGTGAGAATGCCGACAAAGAGCGCGCCTTGAGCGACAGGCTCCACAGCACCAGTGGCGGGATCTGCGACACCGAGTTGAAAGAGCTGGCCGTCAGCCCGACAAAATCACCCTCCGGGCTGCGGGCGGTGACGATGGTCACGCCGGTCGCAAACATGCCCAGGGCGGCCCTGAACTCGGTGGACGTGAACTGTGGGGCTTGGGCTTGGGTGGGCGTCATGGTCGGGGTGAGGCTGGGGGCGCTCGCAGGGGGGGCAGGGTAAATATCTATCGTGCAAGTGCGATTGTGAAGGAGTTGCCGCACACAAGCAGCTAAATTCGAGCCCAGCAACAGCTAACAGCTTTGACACGACACCAGAATGACCGAAACATCACAACGTTGGGACACCGCACACCGCTTGGTGGTGGTCGCCGTGCTGGGTTTTGCGTCGGGGCTGCCCTTGGCCCTGGCAGGGCAATCCATGCAGGCTTGGCTCTCTGGTGCCGGGGTGCAGGTGGCCACCATCGGGTTTTTGAGTTTGGTGGGCGTGCCTTACACCTTCAAATTTTTGTGGGCGCCGCTGATGGACCGCTTTGATCTGCCTTGGCTCGGACGGCGGCGCGGTTGGTTGGTGGTGACGCAGTTGGGGCTGGGGCTGGCGTTGTGGTGGATGGCTGGCGTGTCGCCCACCGAGTCCACCCGCAGCTTCGCCTTGGCCGCGCTGTTGGTGGCTTTTGTGTCGGCCTCGCAAGATGTCGTGGTCGATGCCTACCGCACCGACGTGCTGCGAGCCGCTGAGCGGGGCACTGGGGCCTCGTTGACGGTGTTGGGCTATCGCCTGGCGATGGTGTTGTCCGGCGGTGTGGCGTTTATTTGGGTCGATCCCGTGCAGGGCGGTGCTTGGACGTGGCCCGAGGTGTACCGCTTCATGGCCGGCTTGATGGTGGCTGCAGCCGTTTTTTCTGCGCTGGCCTTGCCGCGCCTGCCCGCCGTACCCAAGTTGGTGGGGCGGGCGCGCAACGATCTCTGGGGCTTTGCCAGTGTCGTGCTGGTGGTGGCACTCGGCTTTGTGCTGACCGCTGGCCTGGGCTCCGCGGCGGTGGCTGGGCTGCGCGAGAGCTGGTGTCCGGCCGGGGCGTGTGGGGTCTTCAACCCCGGGGGGGTGCTGGAGCAGGGCGCGTTTTCGCTCGCCTCACGGGCCGTGTTGGGGTGGCTGTCAGGGGGCTTATCGCCCTTGGGGCTGAAGTGGGCTGAACTCTTGGCCCTGGCGATGGGGCTCGCGTTCAGCATTCCCTTGGCCACGTGGGCGGCCCGCGCCGCGCGCTTTGAAACACTGCTGGGCGGGTTGGGCAGCTATTTTCAACAACCCGGGGCGGCGGCTTTTTTGGTGTTGATCGTCCTCTACAAGCTGGGCGACGCGTTTGCGGGTTCGTTGATGACCCCGTTTTTGCTGCAGGGCGTGGGTTTTGCCGTCGCTGAAATGGGGGTGGCCAACAAGATCATCGGGCTGTGGTTCACGATTGTGGGTGCCGTGCTGGGCGGGGTGTTGATGATCCGGCTCGGATTGTGGCGCTCGCTGCTGCTGTTCGGGGTGCTGCAGATGCTCAGCAACCTCGGTTTTTGGTGGCTCGCGGTGCAAGGCAAGGGTTTGATGGGCGCTGTGATGCTGCCGGCTTTCAATTGGGGCTTCGTCAAGTTGGCCGCGGCGACACCCATCGATGGTGGTTTGATGGCGGTGATCGCGATTGAAAATCTGGCCGGCGGTATGGGCACCGCCGCCTTTGTGGCCTTGCTCATGAGCTTGTGCCAGCAACGGTTCACAGCCACGCAGTTTGCGCTGATGAGTGCGTTTTCGTCGATTGGCCGCGTGTGGGTCGGGCCGTTGGCGGGCGTGCTGGCCGACTCGGTCGGGTGGCCCGTGTTTTTCGTGATCTCAACGCTGGCTGCAGTGCCCGCGCTGGGCATGCTGTGGTGGCTGAGACGGACACTGCAGGCCCTGGAGGTGACGCCAGTGCCCGCAGGGGTCGAGGATTGAAGGGCTGCTCGGCGCCCTCCGCTGAGACGTTTCGTTTGACCTTAAAACCGGTAACTCGCGCCCACCGTCAGTTGGGGGATGAAGCGCACCTTGCCCACGCCGTCGCGGATCTCGGCGGTTTCCGCATCCAAGTCGGCTTGCGACACTTGCGAGGCCAGGGCGCCGCTGAGTGAGGTGGTGACCTTGGCTTTGCCAAGCGAAGCGCCGAGGTCCGCATTGAAGCCCCAGCCTTTGGCGGCCCGTTGGTGGCCCCAGCCCAAACCCAGGTAGGGCGTGGTGCTTGGAAACTTGACTTGCACGTTGAAGCGGTCACCGGCTTGCAGGGCGTAGGTTGTGTTGCCGATGGAGATGGTGGACCCAGAGCCCCCGCCCGCCAGATCGACCTTGTACTGGTTGGCGGTCAGCCCGCCGGTCAGTCGAAAATTGTTTTGGCTCGGAAACCAATCGGCAAACAGGCCCAGGCGGTTGGCCTTCAGGCGGGTGCTGTAGTTGATGCCCTCCTCGGTGCTGGTGCTGGTGCGGCTGCCCAGAGTGCCGTAGTCAGCGCGTACCGTGGCCGAGGGGCTCAGAGAGTGGGCATAGCCCAGCATCACGCCGGGCACACCGATGGCGCCATAGATCTCGTTGGCTTGGGCGTTGCTCAGTGCGCAAAGAGCCAAGGCGCTGAAGGCACCCAGACGAAGGACGGAGCGAGCAAAGGGCTGGACATCACGCTGGGTTGGAGTGGGCATGGTCTTGACGGCACAGGCCGAAGGCAGTTGAAAATGGTGCTCGCAGTTTAGTGGCGCAAAATCCGATTGTGCGGCGACAACTGGCCCTGAAATACCGGGTATTTGAACGCAGCGGCGCTGCACTTCATTGGGGCCGCGGTTCAGGCCTTTCACCTTACCCATCAAAGAAAGCACCCATGACCTCTTCGCTCCACACCACGTCCCACACTGTGTTCAATCAGATGCTGGGGGGATTGAACAACGTTTTGTCAAAGGCCCAAGCGCACGCCGTGGCCCGCAAAATCGAGCCCGCTGTGCTGCTGCAGGGGCGTCTGTATCCCGACATGTTCCCCTTGCTGCGCCAAGTGCAGGTGGCGTGCGACTTCGCCAAAAGCGTGTCGGCCAGGCTGGCCGGGGTGGACGTGCCGAGCTTTGAGGACAACGAGCAGTCCTTCGTCGATCTGCAGGCCCGCATCGAGAAGACCCTGGCGTTCATCAATGGTTTGCAGGCCGCCCAGTTTGAAGGCAGCGAAACCCGCGAGATCATCACCCAGGCCGGCACACCCAAAGAAAAGCGTTTCAGCGGCCAGTCGTACCTGCTGAACTACGGCCTGCCGCATTTTTACTTCCATGTCACGACGGCCTACGCGATTTTGCGTCACGTCGGCATCGACATTGGTAAGAAGGACTACATCGGGACTTATTGAAGCCAGGAATCATATTGATTCGGCCCGATGAAGTCTGGACTTGCGCATTTCTCCACAAGCCGCGTGAAGCGGCCAATGGCGTCGTACGCAGGCCGCTGGATCCCCGCCTGCGCGGGGATGACTGCACAATCCTCAGCACGTCATCCCCGCGCAGGCGGGGATCCAGGATGCTGCCTCAGGCCCGTTATTCCCGCGAACTGGATCAATAGGCACAGCACGCGCTGACCCCCAGGGGTCGTGCTGCCGTGGCAGACTCTCCCCATGTCTGCACCTGCACTGCGTGTGTTGTCCGTCATCCCACCCATGACGCAGCTCAACACGCCTTACCCCTCAACCGCTTACCTGACTGGTTTTTTGCGTTCGCGCGGCATTGATGCCGTGCAAGAAGACATTGCACTCGCCTTGGTGCTGCAGTTGTTTTCTCATTCCGGTTTGGCGCGTGTGCGAGCACAGCTTGACACCTTGCCACAGGGCCAGCGCTCCCCCCAGGTGCAAGCGTTCCTCGATCATTTTGACGCCTACCAAGCGACGATCAATTCCACCATTGCTTTTTTGCAGGGGCGCGATGCCACGCTGGCCCACCGCATCAGCACGCGTCGTTTTCTGCCCGAGGGGTCACGCTTCGAATCCCTGGATGTGTATGTGGCCGAGGAGGGTGAAGACCCCTTGGCCTGGGCCTTTGGGGCTTTGGGCACACAAGACCGTGCACGCCACCTGGCCACGCTGTACCTCAATGACCTGTCGGACGTGGTGCGTGAGGGCATCGATCCGCGGTTTGAGTTTGTGCGTTACGCCGAGTCGCTGGCTCAAAGCCAAGCCAGCTTCGAGCCCCTGGCGCAAGCTCTCGCCGCCCCCTTGAATTTGGTCGATCAAACCCTGGTCGACCTCACATTGGCGGCCATTGAGCGCCATCAGCCGACGGTGGTGTTGGTGTCCGTGCCCTTCCCGGGGGCGGTGTACGCCGCTTTTCGCATGGCCCAGGCCATCAAGGGCGTGGCGCCGCACATCACCACCTGCTTGGGCGGTGGCTTTGTCAACACCGAGCTGCGCGAGTTGAGCGAGCCGCGCGTGTTCGACTACTTCGACCACGTCACGCTCGATGCCGGCGAGCGCCCGGTGCTGTGCTTGCTGGAGCATGTGCAAGGCCGACGTTCTCAGCAGCGCCTGGTGCGCAGTTTTGTGCGTGATGCGGCCAGTCAAACCGTGTCCTACATCAACTGGCCCGAGCCTGATGTGGCTTTTGCCGAGGTCGGCACCCCCACCTGGGACGGCCTGCCGCTGGACAGCTACCTCTCGCTGCTCGACATGCTCAACCCCATGCACCGCCTGTGGTCCGATGGCCGCTGGAACAAACTCACGGTGGCCCATGGCTGCTACTGGAAGAAATGCAGCTTTTGCGACGTGAGCCTGGACTACATCTCGCGCTACGAAGGGGCCACGGCCGAGGTCTTGGTCGATCGCATTGAGGCCATTGTTCAAGAAACCGGCCAAACGGGGTTTCATTTTGTGGACGAGGCGGCCCCCCCGAAGGCCCTCAAAACCCTGTCGGCCGAATTGCTGCGCCGACGCTTGTCTATTTCATGGTGGGGCAACATCCGGTTCGAAAAATCATTCACCCCGGCCTTGTGCCAGCAGATGGCGGACAGTGGTTGCATCGCGATCTCGGGAGGTCTGGAGGTCGCCTCCGACCGTTTGTTGAACTTGATGAAAAAGGGTGTCACAGTCGACCAGGTCGCGCGTGTCACCCGGGCGCTGTCGGATGCCGGCATTTTGGTGCACGCTTACCTGATGTACGGTTTCCCGACCCAAACTGTGCAAGACACCGTGGACGCCTTGGAATACGTGCGGCAGTTGTTTGAAGCCGGGTGCATTCAATCGGGCTTCTTTCACCGCTTTGCGTGCACCGTGCATTCACCCGTCGGACAAAACCCGCAAGACTACGGTGTGACGCTGCAACCCTTGCCCCCGGTGTCGTTTGCCAAAAACGACATTGCGTTCATCGACCCCACCGGGGTTGACCATGATGCCTTGGGCCGGGCCTTGAAGAAGGCCTTGTACAACTACATGCATGGCATCGGCCTGGAAGAAGATGTGCGCAGCTGGTTTCCCATGTCGGTGCCCAAAACTCAGGTGGGGCGCCGGCGCATAGAGCGAGCCTTGAGCGCCCTATGAGGCGGCGCATGCGATCCGACATGCCCGCCATCAAAGCCGAACAGGCCTTTGGGCCTGTTATCAAAGCCGTCGCCAGCCATAAAACGGCCTCTTGAAGCGATCTGCTTTGTAGCAAATGCTCGCAATACCAACTGGTATTGCTGCGCTTTGCGCCTTGCAGCACACTCCAATAGACCATTTTCTGCCCGACGACGGCTTTGATAACAGGCCCTAAGTCTCGCTCAGCTTCTTGAAGGTCGCCAGCACGGCGTCCCCCTTGAACGGCTTGACGATCCAGCCCTTGATGCCCGCGGCCTTGCCACGTTCCTTCATGATCGGGTTGTTCTCGGTCGTTAACATGATGATGTTGACGGTCTTGTTGTTGAGCTCGCCGCGGATGTTCTCCGCCATGGTCAGGCCGTCCATGTTGGGCATGTTGACGTCGCTGACGACGAGCTTGACATTGGGGTCCGCGCGCAACTTGGCCAGGCCGTCCTTGCCGTCTACGGCCGTGGCGACATCCAGGCCATTGCGCTTCAGAAAGCCGGCGACTTCGTCGCGGACGGTGCTGGAATCATCTACAACCAAAATCCTTGCCATGGAGAACCTCTTGTTTCCAACCTGCGCAATCAAAACATCTCGAGTTCGCCGGACTTGAACAGGTCTTCGACAGAAGACTGGTTATCTTTAATTTCGTCCGGTGACCAACTCAGATTGAAGACGAACCGTTGGTAGATGAGCATCGGTGGCAAATCTGGGCGTTCGGGATCGGTCAGTGTGTAGCAGAAACAGAGCTGAGGGTCTTCCGATCCGAACGAGACGTATTTTTGGAGGTGATTGATCACGAGGGGAACCTGGCTCAGATGACGCCCGTTCGTATCGCTGTAAGAGATGTAGCGGTTCTTGAACGCTCCCCAGATCAGGTTCGTGACCTCGCCGAGAAAACTGTTCAGGTCGCGAAAGTCGAGCCCAGGCCGCGTGGTGTACGTTGCATCGCTTAGACCAAGCAGATGACGTACGGCATCCTCCTTGGCCTGCAGCATCATATAGCCGCGGCACCAGGTGCTCTCGAGCGGGATCAGCGTGAATATCTCGCCGTAGATGATGCGGTCGCGAACGATGTAGGGCGTCTCTCCCTCCACAGTGACATGCTTGAGTTGCGACCTCAGGGCGGTGAGCGTGAGTTCACTGATGCCGCGCACGAGCGCGTTCGGGTACACCAGGCAGAAGATCGACGCGGCAATGACCGGCACCAATGTGGCGATGTCGGTTGTCGAGTAAACGGCACGCGCCACACGCAGATCGGCGTCCGACAGCTCGCCGGGTGTTTCACAACGAAGAAAAATCGGCAGTTCGGGGCGCACGGCGTGGATCGCGTGCGCGAGGGCTCGGCCTGTGGCCTTTGTGTCGCCGAAGTCCTCGGCGAGAAAGATGCCGCCGAGGTCGACATTCGACTTCAGCACCGACATCACGTTGTCCGGCCGCACCTTCAAGCCGACGAGGTCGTTTTCACCGCAAAAGCTCCTGAGCTGGCGCAAGCAATCTTGATCACGTTCGAGGAGAAGTACTTTGCTGACCAACCGGGTGGTGTCGTTCATTGGGCAATCCTTTCGTGTTTGATGGCGGGCGGTATTGTCGGGCCGATGTGAGCTTGCTTCAGAACATCTCGAGTTCGCCGACGCTCAGGTCTTCCTCAATGACGGGATCGACATAGAAGTCGATCTTGCCGTAGGCGGCCACACACAGGCTCGCGTACAGGGTCAGGTCGCCGTCGAGGGTGATCATGTAGTGCTTCTCGAGTCCGCAGGCCAGCAGGTCGGTGTAGCGCATGCATTCTCTGTCGACGATGTTGGGCGTGGACATGCCCACGTGCGGAAAGTGTTCCCCGAGGCCGCGGTTGAGGGTGCCGCAGCAGACGTTGCCGCACTCGGCGACGCGGTCGAAGAACTCGTCTTCGGTCATCTCCGGCGCGTCTTCAGTCGCGTGGCGGTCGAAGTAGGCGCGCGTTGCGGCATCGGGTTTGAAATAAATGATCACTATCGCCCGGAACAGGTATGACGACACCGTCAGGATCACAATCTTCTTTTCCTTGATTTTGTCGAGCGCGGCGATGGGTTCAATCGCGACGCTGGCGCCACCGACCGGCATGCTGCTCTTGAGCGACGACACCAGCAGATGGTCGAAACTCACCTTGGCACGTTCCGTGATCATGCGACGTTCCCCTCGGAGCTCAGCACATCCTTGGACTTGTTGTTGATCAGCGCGAGGCCGGTCATCGCGCTGACGATCATCTTGCCGCCGGCCTGCAGATCCTGGAACGTGGTGGTGGTGATCAGGTCGTTCTTGTAGAGGTTCTCGCGGTACTCCTTGGACAGCTTCTCGGCGCGGCTGGCCAGTGTGCGGATCTCGTTGGCGACGACCGCGAACCCGCGGCCGTGTTCGCCGGCTCGAGCCGCTTCGATGGACGCATTGAGCGCGACGATCACGACCTGTTTGACGATCGCTGAGAACTCCTCGCTCCTCAAATGCATCTCGCGGTTATGCGCCAAAAGGGTGTTCATCTCCGCGTGCCAGCGGTCGAAGGTTTTCACGACGCCGAGCAAGTGGCTGATTCCACCGGCCAGCGAGTCGCAATTGCCCAAGGCCTTCGCCTTGACCTCGGCCACATGCTCGCGCACCTGGCTCAGCAGCAGGTCATGCTCACGCTGGATTTGCATCGTTCGTGCCTCGCCTTCGCTGAGCAGGCGCGCGATCTCGGTCTGTTGAGCGCGCAGCTCTTCCTCGGCGGTGGACAAGGCGGCAGCAAGGTCCGCTGCCTCGAGTGACTCTGGGTCAACGGTCGGGGTCCTGCTGCGCAGGATGCGGCGCACGCGCATCCAAGCGACGCCGGCGACGCACGTCGCACCAAGGAGCAAGCCGACGAAAAATTCGATCATGTCCGCCCTCCGTGCCAGCCGACTCGCAACACCTGTGCGACCGCAGCACCCTCACCGCCGACGCCGCGTGAAGTCGCGCCGGTGGGTCCATGGGCCGAAGACAGCTGCGCCCACTCGACAGCGCAGGACCACAAGCACAACATCAACCACCAACACGGAATCAGGCGCGACATGATGGGTCCGTCCATGAGGTTCACGCAGTGGCTCCCGGCTACTCAGGGCGAAACTCGACCGAACAGCCCGGCAAGCCACCTCCGTCAGTGCGGGAGATGCACCGAAGGTGTCCTGGTGTGCCTGGCGACAGCGCAGTGAAGCGCCTTCTTGGCGTGGGGTGGGTGGTGATAGACCCGAGGGGCAACACCAGCAAAATGTCGGGTCGGCACATTACATTCCCCGATGTCCGGTCATGTCCAGACGTGCACCTGCAGCGAATATGCGGTGCAGGCGCATTGAGAGAGTGTGTCGAACCCAGCGACCCCAGTGTCGAGCGAAAAGGCCGTGTTTCGGTCAGCTATTTCGCGCAGCTCGTGACCGCCGTCCGATCAAGCTTGCCCGATCACCGAGGCCGTGGCCACCAGCTCTTTGAACAGCGCCATGGAGGCGGCGCCGGGCATGGCGTAGGGGTCGAGCACGGCCTTGTCGCAGTATTTCAGCAACAAGCACGGGTTGATTCGTTGCAAGTGCACTTGCCCCATGGACCAACTCGCAAAGCTGCGCTCGCTGATTTCCTCAAAGCTCAGCAGCATGACCTCATGGTGGCGCGGGTCTGCGGTGATGTTGTTGTAAAGCTTGTTGACCTCCATGCGGCCGCCTTCGAGCACCTGCAAAAAAATGTTGCCCGAGCAGCACAGCACCCCTGTGATCCCATGAGCGGGGTTGTTGGCTTTAGCCTTTTTGAGAATGGCGACCAAGTCATCTTGGCTCGCCAGTTCGGTGGCGCGGCTGGCATACATCAGGCGTACGAGCATGAGGGTCTCCTGGAGGGGGCAAAAAATGGTCTATGGTCTGTTCGGAAGATGACTTTCCGAACAGACCCTAACTGTTTTTCTTGCTCAACAACGACAAAAACTCGCGCCGCAAGGTGGCATCTTTCAAGAAGGCACCCCGCATGACGCTGTTGGTCATCATGGACTCACTGTCTTTCACGCCCCGCCAATGCATGCAAAAGTGATCGGCCTCCATCACGATGGCCAGCCCGTCGGGCTGCACGCGCGTTTGCAGTTCATTGGCCAGCATGGTGACGGCCTCTTCTTGAATTTGTGGCCGGCTCATGATCCAGTCGCAGATGCGGGCATATTTGGACAGGCCGATCAGGTTGGAGTGCTCGTTGGGCAAAATGCCAATCCACACCCGGCCCATGATCGGGCACAGGTGGTGCGAGCAGGCGCTGCGCACGGTGACCGGGCCCACAATCATCAGCTCGTTCAGGCGCGAGATGTTCGGAAACTCAGTGACTGCCGGCATGGGCACATAACGGCCCTTGAACACCTCTTGCAAAAACATCTTGGCCACGCGCTTGGCCGTGTCTTGGGTGTTGTGATCGCTCTCGGTGTCGATCACCAAGGCCTGCAGCACCTCGGCCATTTTGGCCTGCACTTCGGCTTTCAGCTCTTCGAGCTCACCCTCCCGAACGAACGCCGAGATGTTGTCATTGGCGTGATAGCGGCAATTGGCGCCCACCAAGCGATAACGAATACGTTCCGAGGCGCTCAAGGCGGCCAACTCTTCTTCACTTTTGAATATCACGGGTTTGTTGTTCATGAGGTTGAGGGTTGTTGGGTTTGAGGCCAAAAACAGCCCGCGAAGCTGAAGTAGGTGGAGATGTAGAACACCGTACTCAGCACCGTCATGAAAATCAGGCTCACCACAGGCAGCAAAGCGCTCAAGCCGGCGGCGTCCAGAATGACGGAACATGTCAATGCCAACACCATCAACACCAAGGCCCAAGCGAGGGCATAGACCACAAAGGCCATCCTGTTACGCCACATGGCCATCAGGCTGAACACCACGGCCCGGCCCACAGGCTGTGCGCCCCAATACACCAGGGGTGGCGCGTGCCAAAACGGAATGGCCAACACGGCACTCATGCCCAGGCGCAAAGCCACGGCCGATTGAAACTCCGGGTTCAATATCAACTGCTGCGCGTCCCCGTTGGCCTCAACGGACTTTTGAACCAACTCCGCCAGGGCGCCGCCATCGAGCCAGTTGGCCAGCAGCACCATGACGAAAGCAGCTGCCAGGTAGCTTGCGCCCAGCAGCAACAGCGCCCGCACGCGTGAGGGCTTCGTGCGCAGGGGTAAAAAAAATATGCTCACCAAGGGCACCTTGCCATCCATGGCCAGCCGACTGGCTTGCATGAATCCGAGTGACAGCCAAGGCACGGCCATGAGGACGAAGAGCACGCCCACCACGGGCATCAACATCACCAGCATCATGACCAGCATGCTGGCAGAAAACAGCCCTGCAAAGCCAATCGGGTGTTTCATGAACAAAGCGAAGGCCTGCTGAATCCAGGCCACACCTTCTCGGGCGTGAACCGATTGAAGGCTCATGGGTTGGGGCCCGATGGAAGATAAAGATACGGCAGGGTCAGTCATGGGGGAATTCAAGGTCAACGCAGGTAGTGCCAAGGCTGTTCGATGCGGCAGCGCAATACCCGCTCGAAATGGGCGGGGTCATGGGCGCTCAGCAAGGCGGCGTCACGTGGCAAGTGCTTGTCCCATAGCCGTGAAATCCAAAAGCGCAGGGCCGCCGCCCGCATCATGGCTGGCAGCAGCCGAAGCTCGGTGCTGTTGAGCGCGCGCACACCATCATAGGCCGCGAGCATGGCTTGGGCGCGGTCATCAGCCAACAGGCCGCTGTCCAGGTCCACACACCAGTCATTCAGGCACACGCCCAGGTCAAACAAAAAGACGTCTGTCCCGGCGAAGTAAAAATCAAAAAAACCGCTGAGTTGATCGACCCCATCAAGGTGATCAAACAACACGTTGTCCCGAAACAAATCCGCATGAATCGGGCCGCGGGGCAACTGCGCGAAAGCCGCTGAAGTCGCCAGCTGCTGCTGATAGGCTAGCTCGTCACGTAAGCAGGCGGCCTGTGCCGCCGACAAGAAGGGCAGCACCACCGGCACCGTCTGCGTCCACCACGCCAAACCGCGCAAATTGTCTTGCTGCCGAGGGTAACTTTGCCCCGCCAGGTGCATGCGGGCCAGCATGGCACCGACACTGCCGCAATGACCTGCGCTGGGCGACAACTGATGCCCCCCCCTCAGGCGATCCACCACCGCGGCAGGTTTGCCTTGCACGGTGTGCAGCAGCTCGCCCGAAGCATCGGCATGGGGGGCGGGCACCGGAATGCCCTGCTGGGCCAGGTGCTCCATCAGGTGCAAATAAAACGGCAGTTGTTCAAAGCCCAGCCGCTCGAACACCGTCAAAACATAGCGGCCTTGATCGGAGGTGACGAAATAATTGGTGTTCTCGATGCCCGAGGCAATCCCCTGAAGCTCACCCAGACGCCCCAGCTGCAATCGGGCCAACAAACGGGCCGCTTCGTCGAACGGCACTTCGGTGAATACAGCCATAGGGCAAGTTGAGTGTCAGTGGTCTAGTCAGAACTGCAGGACGTTCCAGACGCGCTTGCCCGCGGAGCTGCGTGAGGATTCTGAACCCGAGCCATCGCCCGGCAAAATTTCATAGCTGGCCTGGCTGCCGACTTTGGGGGTCACTGTGATGCGCTGAACCTGCCCGCGCACGCGGGTTTCTTCAATGCGCGCGCCGTCATCCTCGATCACGTTGCGCTGAACCACGGGCTCACCCGGCGCGGCCAAGGTGGTGCTGGATGAGTTGTCTGCTTTGCCGGGTAGCGCACGGCGGCTCTGGGTCGGCGCTGCAGTTTTGGGGGGTGTGGCCGCCACAGGCACTGCGCTCATCTTGCTCAAGTCGGGTGGGGGCGCGACAGCGGGTGCTGCCAGGGCACTGCCAGCACCCCAGCAGATGACAAGAAACATGGCGTGCGACGCCAATCGGCCAGCGGAGCACAATGGGGCGATCATCGCTCCATTGTAGGGCCGGGGATGGTCCCGCAATGCCGGTCCGCCCAACATGCGTGACGCAGCGGCTGTGCAGCCGCTTACGCCACCGACATGCTCACGCGGTTCACACAACCCTGCGTGACGTAGAGAAAAATGCGCTCTTGGCCTTTGCGCTTAGCAAAGGAGTAAAAGTTGCCGTTGCGGCCATCGTATTGGCCAGGCATCCAACCCAGGGCCATCAGATCTTGGCTGGCCGCGGCTGCGCTCACGCAGGCTTGTTGCTCATCCACCATGTGGGCTGAGCGCGCGCGGCTTTGCATTTTGTCGCCCCGGTACCAGCTCAGGCCCACGTCAAAGTAGGCTCCCTGGCCTGAATTCAAGCCGTAGAAGGTGGCGTCGCCGCCAATCAATGACTCGCGCATGGGGGCACCAAAAGCGCCTTCAAAGCGTGCTTTGCTGGGAACGCCGTTGGCGTCACGGAGCAATTGAAACACCTGCCCCCACACCTGTTGAGCGCCGACCGCGGTTGCGGCAGTTGCCGGACGGTCGAGCAAGTAGCCCATGCGGGCAAAGGGGTTGTTGCTCTCAAAATCTTGGTGGGTGCCGGCCCACGCCGACGCACTGGCCGTGATGCCGAGCGCCAACCCCAGTGACAACTGCTTCAAACGAAGGGTCAGGCGATGGCTGATGGACGATGCTTTTTTCGACATGAGGAGGCCTCGACAATTCAAACGATACAGCGGCTGCCGTTCCAGCAGCAGCCTCATGATGACATTGTTGCTCCTCATCCGGGGGGGGGGCGGCCGTGAAAACACCCGAATTAGGGGTATTTTTGCCGCGGACCCCTTCGCCCGACACGGCACGTGGTTTTTTTGGGGGGGCGCTGGCAGGGTGTGGCAGCTGAGCGCTCGTCAACCGCAAACGTCGGGCGCGTTCGTTGTCTGAGCCCACCCCCTGCCCGGGTACACTTTGTGTCCCGTTTTGCCGCTTGCCACCTTGAGTGCCGAGCCTGTGCTGTCCATGAAGCCAAGAGCTGATCTTTCCCATGTGCTGGCGTTTGACACCGCCACCGAACTCATGTGTGTGGTTTTAACGACCCCCCAAGGACAGTGGGTAACGGAAGAGCCGGGCGGCGCCCAGGCCTCGGCCCGCTTGATTCCCGCGATCAAAGCCATGATGGCCGACGCCCACTGCACCTGGTCCGCTTTGGATGCGGTGGCTTTTGGCCGCGGGCCCGGCGCTTTCACTGGCTTGCGTACCGCGTGCTCCGTGGCCCAAGGGTTGGCGTTTGGGGCGGGCAAGCCGGTGTTGGCGTTGGATACCCTGATGGCCGTGGCCCAAGATGCCGCGACCACGCTGGCCTGGCCCCATGCATCCCACGCCACGCCCACCCTGTGGGTGACCATGGACGCACGCATGGACGAAATCTACGCCGCCCACTACCAGTGGCAAGCCGGCCAGTGGATCACCCTGATGGAGCCCCACCTCACCAGCGCTCAGGCGCTCAACCAGCGCTGGCAAGGCGCCCCCGCTCAGGTGGTGGCGGGCACGGCCTTGGCGGCCTTCGGTGAGCAACTGCTCACGGGGGCGGCCCAGCGTCTGCCGCAGGCCTTGCCGCGCGCGCATGCCTTGGTGCCGCTGGCCCGCCAGGCCTGGGCGCGCGGCGAGATCCTGGAGGCCATGCACGCCTTACCGTCCTATGTGCGTGACAAAGTGGCACAAACCACGGCTGAGCGCGACGCGGCCAAAGCTGCGGTCCATGGGCGCGGGTGATGTCTGCGCAGCGCATGACCCCGGGGGCAGGTTCTTTGCGACCGCTGACCCTGGTCGACCTTGATGAGGTTTTGCGCATTGAGTTGCAAGCGTATGAGTTCCCCTGGACGCGGGGCAACTTCATTGATTCGCTCGCGGCGGGCTATTGGACGCAGTCGTTGTGGGGGCCCGGCCCTGACAGCCCAGCGGGTAGCTTTGATGCGGTCTCACTCAGGGCCTACAGCTGGGCCTGCCTGGGGGCGGGTGAGGTTCATCTTTTGAACCTCACCGTGGCGTCATGGGCGCAAGGTCAGGGGCATGCCCGCCACTTGCTGGACGAGCTCATCGCCTGGAGTCGAGCGCACGGTGCCGAGCAACTGTGGCTCGAAGTGCGGCCGACCAACCTGCGCGCCATAGCGCTCTACCAGCGCTATGGTCTTGCCATCGTGGGGCAAAGGCCGGGATACTACCCTGCAGCCCAGGGACGCGAAGATGCCTTGGTCATGGGCTTGACGATTGAGCCGACGATGCCAAATCCAGGCTGAGCCCTTCACGCCCATTTCATGACCCCCATCTGGACTTCCCGACAACGCGCCATGCTGGCCGAGATGGGGCTGCGCGTTTGGGCACCGCTGCCCACTTTGGCCGCGTCTGGCCCTGCTGTGGGCGTGGGCGCCGAGCCGCCGACCTCGCCCGAAGCCATTGCAGCCCCCCGTCCAGCCTCTGTGCGCACCCAGCATGTGGCCCAGGGGCCTGCGCCCGCACGCGCACCCTCGCCGCCGCCAGTGCCTCCAAACCCGACTGTCGAACGCCCGTCGGGCCTGGAGCACATGGATTGGGCCGCGTTGCAAACGGCTGTCTCGCAGTGCACCGCCTGCAAGCTCTGTACGGGCCGCACGCAGACCGTGTTCGGGGCGGGCTCCGTTCTGGCTCACTGGCTCGTGGTGGGCGAGGCCCCTGGCGAGCAAGAAGACCGCCAAGGCGAGCCCTTCGTGGGCAAATCAGGCCAACTGCTGGACAACATGTTGCGGGCCATACAGCGCACCAGGGGCGACACCTTCAGCGATGGCCGCAGGGCCGAGGCGGCCCACCAGGTCTACATCGCCAATGCCGTCAAATGCCGCCCTCCGGCCAACCGCAACCCTGAGCCCACCGAGCTCGTGCAGTGCGAGCCCTACCTCGTCCGCCAAATTGAACTGCTGCGCCCGCGCATCATTTTGGCCATGGGGCGCTTTGCGGTGCAAAGCCTGCTGCGCAGCACCGAGCCCATCGGCCGCCTGCGCGGGCGTGTGCATCACTACCAAGGCGTGCCCCTGGTGGTCACCTACCACCCCGCCTACCTGTTGCGCAACCCGCAGGACAAAGCCAAAGCCTGGGACGATCTGCGTTTGGCCCTGCGTGTGGTGCAAGGCGCATCGGCTTGATCAAAAAACTGAAATAGGTTTGAAACCCCGGCCTTCAGGCCGGAGAGCCCCGAAGGGGCGACTCAAAGGTAGGGGATGCAAACCCCTTCCAACAGCTTACCCACCGACCTTTAGGTCGGTCGAACTTTTGCTGTGAGGCCTGCCGGACGAGCGCCCTCGGGGGCATCCAACCCGAACAGGCGCTACTTCCCAATACAAAACCGACTGAAAATTTCGCCCAGCAGCTCATCGGCCGTCAACTCGCCCACGATGCTGCCCAGCGCACGCTGCGCTTGGCGCAGGTCTTCGGCCATCAGGTCGAGTGCAGGCTGAGGGGCGCTGAGTTGGGTTTGGGCTTGTTGCAGGTGCTCGGCGGTGCGCCGCAGGGCCGTGACGTGGCGTGTGCGGGCGGTGTACACGCCCTCGGGCCAGCTTTGCCATCCTGCCAGGCTCAGCAAACGCTGGCGCAAGGCGGTCAAGCCCTCGCCGGTTAGCGCCGAGAGGGTGATGCTGTCGGCAGACCCCTCCAGCACCGGCTGATCGCTGCGCAAGTCGCTCTTGTTGAACACATGCACCAGCGTCGGAGCCGGCACCGGCAGGGCTTTGATGCGGGCCGCGATTTCTGCGTCGGCGGCGTCATAGTCCGCTTGCCCTACACGCCCGAGATCGTGCAAAAAAAGCAAGGCATCGGCCCGCTCAATCTCATCCCAGCTGCGCGACACGCCAATGCGCTCGACCTCGTCAATGGTGTCGCGCAGGCCCGCGGTGTCAATGATGTGCACCGGCACCCCCTCGATCTGCAGAGTTTGGGCTACTTTGTCGCGGGTGGTGCCCGCCACAGGGGTGACGATGGCCAACTCGGCCCCCGCCAGGGCATTGAGCAAGGAGCTCTTTCCCACATTGGGCTGCCCCGCCAAGACCACCGTGATGCCCTCACGCAGCAAGGCCCCTTGACGGGCACGGGCCAGCACGTGGTCGATCAGGTCACGCAGTTGACTCAGTTGGCCCTGGGCATCGGCTTGCTGCAAAAAATCAATCTCTTCTTCGGGGAAGTCGAGGGTGGCCTCGACCAACAGGCGCAAGCGAATCAAGCGTTCACGCAGGGCATGGATTTCGTCAGAGAACGCCCCCGTGAGCGAGCGACTGGCTGAGCGCGCCGCCGCCTCGGTGCTGGCGTCAATCAGGTCGGCCACCGCCTCAGCTTGCGCCAGGTCAAGCTTGCCGTTGAGGAAGGCGCGTTGGGTGAACTCTCCAGGCTCGGCCAAGCGCAACCCGATGACGGCACCGACCTCTAGGCACCGCGCCAGCAACAATTGCAGCACCACGGGGCCCCCATGGGCTTGCAACTCTAAGACGTCTTCACCCGTGTAGGAGTGGGGTGCCGGAAAAAAAAGCGCCAACCCATGATCAATGGCGTGACCCTGGGTATCTCGAAAGGGGCCATAGGTGGCGTGCCTGGGTCTCAGGGGCGCGCCGCACAAAGCTTGGGCACACAGGGCCAAACCCGCGCCCGACAAGCGAACAATGCCCACGGCCCCCCGGCCCGGCGCAGTGGCCACCGCCACAATGGGATCCGCATGACGACCTAACATGGCACCAGTGCGCACACGGCAAAAATGGCGCGGGGGGGAGTGCCTAGCCGCCTGAGGGCAGCTGCTAACTCCTGAGCCGGTCGCGAAAAAGCCACCGGGTCGACCCCGCATAGACCTGTTTTCGGCACCCGCAGACCCCGCTTGAGCTGTTTGTGAGGCCGCCGAGCGTTATTTGTTCACGCCCAGCTGCTTGTTGATCAAATACTGCTGGGCAATCGACAAGACATTGTTGGTCAACCAGTACAGCACCAAGCCCGCAGGGAAGACGAAGAACATGGCCGAGAACGCCAGGGGCATGATCCACATCATCTTGGCCTGCATGGGGTCCGGGGGCGTGGGGTTGAGCCAGGTTTGCACCAAACCGGTCGCCGCCATGATCACGGGCAAGATGTAGTACGGGTCGGGGATGGTGAGGTCCGTGATCCAGCCGATCCAGGGGGCGCCACGCATTTCGGCGCTCGACAACAAGGCCGAATACAGCGCAAAGAAGAAGGGCATCTGGATCAACATCGGCAAACAGCCGCCAATGGGGTTGACCTTTTCCTCGCGGTAGATGCGCATCATTTCTTGCTGCATCTGTTGCGGGTTGTCTTTGAGGCGTTCACGCATCTCGGTGATGCGAGGCGCCACGGCTTTCATTTTGCCCATCGAGCGGTAGGCCTTGGCATTGAGCCAATAGAACGCGATTTTCAGAATGACCACCAGCGCCATGATGGCCCAGCCCCAGTTGCCGAGGTAGTTGTTCAATTGATTGAGCAACCAAAACAGCGGCTTGGAGAGGATCGTCAAGATGCCGTAGTCGCGGACCAGCTCAAGCCCGGTGGCAAGTTTGTCGAGCTTGTATTCTTCTTGGGGGCCGGCAAACAAGCGGGCGGGCAAAGCCACCGTGGCGCCTGGGGCCAGCGCGCCCATAGGGATCGTCATGCTGATGGCATACAGGTTCTTGCCCACCTTCTTGGTCTCGAAACGGCGGGCTCGTTTGTCGTCGCCCTCGGAGCCCAACAGCCAAGCGGTGGCAAAGTAGTGCTGAACCACCCCCACCCAGCCATTGTCGGCGTCGATGTCGTGTGTCGGCTTGTCGCCCGGCTGACGTTTGTCAATGTCTTTGAAAGCCACCTTGGTGAACTTGGCAGCGTCGGTGTACATCACCGGGCCCGTGAAGGTGGAGTACATGCTGGACTCACCCTCCGGCGGGTTGCCGTCGCGCTGCAACTGGAAGTAGAGTTGCGGGCTGAGGGTCTGGTCAGAGAGGTTGGCCAGCTCTTGTTGGACCCCGATCACGAAGTCGCCGCGCCGGAAGCTATAGGTTTTGGTCCATTTGACCCCCGCCGACGTAGACACCAGGCGGACGGTGAGGTCGTTGGCGCCGTCGACCAGGGTGGTGGGGCCTGGCTCCAGTGCCATGGTGGTGTATTGGTTGGGGAGTGGCCCGCCCACGCCCTCGCCGACCCAGCCGGATTCGCCGGTGTACAGCCGCTTGGCAGATTGGTCAAACAGAACCACATTTCGCGTGCGATCCACCACGTCTGGTTGGCCCAGCAGTTCAAGGCGGACCATGGCGCCACCGCGGGTGTCGATGGTGGCTATCAGCACGTCGGTGGTGATGACCACTACTTTAGAGGACTCCACCGGCCCCCCGGTGGCAGCCCCCGGGGTGGCCGCGGGCAGTGCGGTAGGCGCCGCGGTCGGAATGTTGGTGGGCAGGGCCGCCGAGGCGGCGGCCTCAGGCGCAGTCGCCAATGCGGGTGGCGCGAACATGGAGGTGTGGCCGTTGTGTTTGTTCCAGCCATCCCACAGCAGAACCAGCGACATGGTGAAAGCCACGAACAACAGCGTGCGGCGAATATCGCTCATGAACCATCTCTCTTTGGCGAAGGGCCCGGGCCCTTGGGGCCAGAACACCAGTGTGAAAATAACGACGGCGGCGCGTGGGGCACAGGATCATGCCCCCCCGCACAGAAGGGGTGGCAGCGCAACAAACGCGCCGCTGTCAGGTAGGTGCCTGCCGCGGCCCCGTGTTGCGCCAGGGCCTGCAGGGCATAGGCTGAACAGCTGGGCTCGAAGCGGCAACTGGTCCCCAGCCACGGGCTGAGAAAGAAGCGGTAGGCCCGCACCAACCCGATGAGGAGCTGTCGCGGTAAGCCAAGCCACCGGGTCATGGACATCATGGCGCTGAGAAGGTTCCCGCACGCTGCATCAGATCAATCAACTCGGTGCGCACGGCCGCGGCGAGCGCCTCAGACTGCGCGCTGTCAAAGCGCGCGCGGTCAAAGGGCGTGCGCAACCGAACCACCCAGCCCCCAGCACGAAGGCCTGCGCAGCGCACTTGCTCGCTGAACGTGGCGCGGATCTGGCGCTTGAGCAAGTTGCGTGTGGCAGCCCGCTTGGCGTGCCGCTTGGGCACCACCATGCCGAGCTGAACCCGGGGCGCAGCCAGGGCATCAGCCACCGAGTCATCAACAGCGATCCCTTGACTCACGATGGCCGCTGTTGATAACTGCGCTGAGCGAATGCGCCGCTGGCTTTGGGCCAGAACGGCAAGCGGCAGATGGTGCACAAAGAAATGGGCACTTTTGACACACGGGCGCAAACCCAGTGCTTTTTCAAAGTCTGCCGCGCACAACATCCCGGCTGACCCAGTGATCCGTCGGCGAGTGGCTTACAGGCCGATGCGTTTGCGGCCTTTGGAGCGGCGCGCATTGATCACGGAGCGGCCGCCGCGAGACTTCATGCGAACCAGGAAACCATGGGTGCGAGCACGGCGGATTTTGGAGGCTTGGTAGGTACGTTTCATGGTCAATCCAATTCAATCGAAAATGCGGGTGTTGGCCAGAACGCCTCATGCGCAACCCCGGTGTGCGGCAAGGTGATCGCGAGTGCAATCACTTCAAGGGGGTCGCCTTGAGCCTGTACCTCATCCACATGGTGAGAGGGTGGTCAAAGACGCTCCCGCGTTCTCTGGAAAACCCGCCATTATGACCAATTCTGGTGTCGGACGTCAAAATCCGTTCAAGACAGATCGAAACGGGTCCGCAATGAAACTGTGGATAAGTGGGGTCGAAGGCGCATTTGCAACGTAGAATCCCCGTGCTTCAAAGAGACCTTTTCCACAAAAATTTCATGACCCTGGATCTTTGGCACAAAGGCTGTGAGCGGCTCGCCGCAGAGCTGCCCGAACAACAATTCAACACCTGGATCCGGCCCTTGCCGGACGCCAGCGTCAGCGAAGTCACGGGCGAAGACACCGTGGTCACGCTCAAGGTTCCCAACCGCTTCAAGCTCGACTGGATTCGCAACCAATATGCGGGGCGGATCCAGGCCGTGCTCAGTGAGCTGGCGGGCAGGCCCGTGCGTCTGGAGATCGCCTTGGCGCCCACCAGTGCGCCCTTGCGCAGCAGTACGCCGGCGTCAAGCACGTCAACGGGTGTGCTGACGGCGCAGCCCACTGCAGGCACCGAGGCGCGTGAAGCGACGCGGCCCGCCCCGGTGGCGGTGCCGCCTTCACGCTCACGGCTCAACAGTGCCTTGACGTTTGACACCTTGGTGCCGGGCCGCGCCAATCAAATGGCGCGCACGGCGGCTTTGCATGTGGCCGGCGCACCCGGTGCGATGTACAACCCCTTGTTCATCTATGGCGGTGTGGGCCTGGGCAAGACTCACTTGATCCACGCCGTGGGCAATGCCCTGTTGACCGACAACCCCAATGCGCGCATCTTGTATTTGCATGCTGAGCAGTTCATCACCGATGTGGTGAAAAATTACCAGCGCAAGACGTTCGATGAGCTCAAGGCCAAGTACCACTCACTCGATTTGTTGCTGATCGATGACGTGCAGTTTTTTGCGGGCAAAGAACGCACCCAAGAAGAATTTTTCAACGCGTTTGAGGCGCTGCTGGCCAAGCGGGCGCACATCATCATGACCAGCGACACCTACCCCAAGGGCTTGGTGGACATCGATGAGCGCTTGACCTCGCGTTTTGATGCCGGTTTGACGGTGGCCATTGAGCCGCCTGAGCTGGAGATGCGCGTGGCGATTTTGATGCGCAAGGCGGTGGCCGAGGGCAGCCCCATGCCGGAAGACGTGGCATTTTTTGTGGCCAAGAATGTGCGGGCCAATGTGCGCGAGCTGGAGGGCGCGTTGCGCAAGGTCTTGGCTTATTCGCGCTTCAGCCACAAAGAGATCAACATCCAGCTCGCGCGCGAAGCGCTCAAGGACTTGCTGTCGATTCAAAACCGGCAAATTGGGGTGGAAAACATCCAGAAGACGGTGGCCGATTTTTACAAAATCAAGGTCTCTGACATGTACTCCAAGAAACGGCCCGCCAGCATTGCGCGGCCGCGCCAGATCGCGATGTACTTGGCCAAAGAAATGACCCAAAAAAGCCTGCCTGAAATCGGTGAATTGTTTGGTGGGCGCGATCACACCACGGTGCTGCATGCGGTGCGCAAAATTGGCGGCGAGCGGCAAAAAAATACCGAGCTCAATCAGCAATTGCATGTTTTGGAACAAACCCTGAAGGGATGAGCGCAGGTGCCCTGAGAAGGCGTACCAAAACAGCGAAAATCGAGTCTGCAAGGCTCTGGCCACGCACCATCTCACCCCACGACGCTACCCACCCTACCATCCCATGAAGAGGTTGCCATGATTGTGTTGAAGACCACGCAGGACAAAATTTTGACTGCCTTGCAGGCTGTCTCAGGCATCGTCGAGCGTCGGCACACCATGCCTGTGTTGGCCAATGTGATGCTTCGCAAGGCGGGCCGCATGATCGAGTTGACCACCTCGGACCTCGAGATCCAGGTCCGCACCACGGTTGATCTGGAAGGTGACCCCCACAACTTTGCCACCACCGTGGGCGCCCGCAAGTTGATCGATGTTTTGCGCTCGATGCCCAGCGACCAAGTGCTGACGCTGAGTGCCAACCAAAACAAGCTGGTGTTGCAGGGCGGCAAGAGTCGCTTCACCCTGCAAACCATGTCGAGCGAAGATTTTCCGCTGGTGCAAGAAGCGCCTGATTTCGGGCCCGCCTTCAGCGTGCCGCAGAAAACCCTCAAGAGCTTGATCAACCAGGTGCACTTTGCCATGGGGGTGCACGACATTCGCTACTACCTCAACGGCATTTTGTTTGTGGCCGAGGGCAAGAGCTTGACCCTGGTGGCCACCGACGGCCACCGTTTGGCCCTGGCGCAAGCCACGCTGGACACCGACATCCCCAAACAAGAGGTGATTTTGCCGCGCAAGACGGTGCTGGAGCTGCAGCGTTTGCTGCGCGACACGGCCCCCAGTGCGAGCGAGCAAGCTGAAGACAGCCTCATTGAGATGCGTTTTGCAGGCAACCAGGCCAAGTTCAGCTTCAGCGGGATGGAGTTTGTCAGCAAGCTGGTGGAGGGCAAGTTCCCTGACTACAACCGCGTGATCCCGAAAGGTCACCAAAACAGCCTGACCTTGGGCCGCGCGCCTTTGCTGGCCAGCTTGCAACGCGTGGCTATTTTGACCAGCGAGAAGTTCAAAGGCATTCACGTCAACTTTGAGCCCGGCTTGCTCAGCATTGCCTCCAGCAACGCTGAGCAAGAAGAAGCCAAAGAAGAGCTCGAGATCGACTACGGCGGTGACGAGATCGAGATCGGCTTCAATGTGCTGTACCTGATCGATGCGCTGTCCAACATGAGCTGCGACACTGTGACCATTGAGCTGCAGGACACCAACTCTAGCGCCTTGCTCACCGCACCGGATCAACCTGGCTTCAAGTATGTCGTGATGCCGATGCGCATCTGAGTCTTTCCAGGCCCTCCCATTTTTTTTTACCAAGGAAATCATTGTGATGAAAAGTCGACTGCTTTACGCGTTCCTGCTCAGCCTCGCAGCCCTCGTGTCAGGCTGTGCCACGAACAAGATGGCATTTGAAAGCGAAGAAGAACGTGTCACCCCGGCCAGCAAACCTATTTACTTGATGACCGCCACGCTGAAAAATGCCTATCGAACCTCGTTTCAACCCAAGGCATCGCTCGTTTTCATTGAGAAGCCTGGCTCCAAGGAAAATGCGAACTTCCTGATGGATGCCAAAGCAAAAAACGAGACGGGAACACCCGAGGCCGGGAATACTTACCTCCTGCGGCTGCCCCTGGATCAAGGGAAATATGAAATCCGAGGGATCAACGCCCAGGCCATGTCTTTTCCGATCATCGCGAGTTACTTCGTGCCCATCCACTTGCCGCTGGAGGTCAAGTCATCCGGCGTCTTCTATTTGGGGCACCTTTCGGCCACACTGCGTGAGCGTCAGGGCAAGGAATTCAAGGCGGGTGGAACCCTGCCTCTGATCGATCAGGCTGTGGGAGGCGCATCCGGTGGCACATTCGACATCGAGATTTCAGACCGCTTTGCCACAGATGAAGCCATGTTCCGCGCCAAGTTTCCTGCCCTCAAAGGGGTCGACATTCAGAAGGCGATTCTTCCTCCCTTCGACCGCGCGGTCGCACAGAAGTGGTGGGAAGACCATTGAGGCAGCGTGCGCCCAAGCTGATCACATAGAGCTCGTTGTTCTGATCGTTGTTTCCGGAAACCTTCACCCATGACCGATACCCCCAAGCAACCCGACGCTGGCAACCCCGCTGAGGCTGCCCCTGCCACCCCTGATGCAGACGCCTACGGCGAGGGCAGCATCCAAATTTTGGAGGGCCTGGAGGCCGTGCGCAAGCGCCCGGGCATGTACATCGGTGACACCTCCGACGGCACCGGTTTGCATCACTTGGTGTTTGAGGTGGTGGACAACTCGATTGATGAGTCGCTCGCGGGTCATTGCAATGACATCGTCGTGACCATTCACTCGGACAACTCGATCAGCGTCACCGACAACGGCCGCGGCATTCCGACCGGCGTGAAGATGGATGACAAGCATGAGCCCAAGCGCAGCGCGGCAGAGATCGCCCTGACGGAGCTGCACGCGGGGGGCAAGTTCAATCAAAACAGCTACAAGGTCTCAGGCGGCTTGCACGGCGTGGGGGTGAGCTGTGTGAACGGCTTGTCAAAGTGGCTGCGCCTGACGGTGCGCCGCGAGGGCAAGACGCATTTCATGGAGTTCAAGCAGGGGATTCCGCAGGACCGGCTGCTTGAAGTGCGTGACGGCTTTGAGGTGTCGCCCTTGCGGGTCACCGGCGAGACCGAAAAGCGCGGCACGGAGGTGCATTTTTTGCCCGACCTCGAGATTTTCTCGAACATCGATTTTCACTATGACATCCTCAGCAAGCGGCTGCGCGAGCTGAGCTTTTTGAACAACGGCGTGAAAATCCGTCTGGTCGATGAACGCAATCAGCGTGAAGACAACTTTGCATTCGCCGGGGGCGTGAAGGGCTTCGTCGAGTTCATCAACACCGGCAAGAAGGTGTTGCATGGCCATGTGTTCCATTCCACAGGCGAGCGCATGAGCGATCAGAACACCAACATCACTGCCGAGGTGGCGATGCAGTGGAACGACAGCTACAGCGAAAACGTGCTGTGCTTCACCAACAACATCCCCCAACGGGATGGCGGTACCCATTTGACCGGGCTGCGCGCGGCCATGACGCGGGTGATCAACAAGTACATCGATGACACCGAGCAGGCCAAGAAGGCCAAGGTGGAGGTCACCGGGGACGACATGCGTGAGGGCCTGTGCTGCGTGTTGTCGGTGAAGGTGCCCGAGCCCAAGTTCAGCAGTCAGACCAAGGACAAGCTGGTGTCGAGTGAGGTGCGCGGGCCGGTGGAAGAGGTGGTGAGCAAGGCCCTGACCGATTACCTGCTCGAAAACCCCGTCGATGCCAAGATCATCTGCGGCAAGATTGTTGAGGCTGCACGCGCCCGTGAGGCGGCTCGCAAGGCGCGTGAGATGACGCGGCGCAAGGGGGTGTTGGACGGCATGGGCTTGCCGGGCAAGCTGGCCGATTGCCAAGAAAAAGACCCCGCGCTGTGCGAGATCTACATCGTGGAGGGTGACTCGGCAGGCGGCTCGGCCAAGCAGGGCAGAGACCGCAAGTTTCAAGCCATTTTGCCCTTGCGCGGCAAAATTTTGAACGTCGAGCGGGCACGCTTTGAGCGGCTGTTGACCAGCAACGAAATTTTGACCCTGATCACGGCCCTGGGCACCAGCATCGGCAAGGAAGAGTTCAACCCCGACAAGCTGCGCTACCACCGCATCATCATCATGACCGACGCGGACGTCGACGGCGCGCACATCCGCACCTTGCTGCTGACCTTCTTTTACCGGCAAATGCCCGAGATCGTCGAGCGCGGTCACATCTACATTGCCCAGCCGCCGCTGTACAAAGTGAAGTTGGGCAAGGAAGAGCAATACCTCAAGGATGGGCACGAGCTGGACGCTTACCTGCTGAAAGTGGCCCTGAAAGACGCTCAGCTTGACACCGGTGTGCCGGGGGCTGCGGTGCTCCAAGGCGAGGCGCTGGAGACGCTGGCGCGGCAGTATGTGTTGGCCAACCATGTGGTGGCACGCTTGAGCAGCTGGATGGACGTGGATGCCCTGCGCGCATTGGCCAATGGGCTGACGCTCAACCTCGACACGCTGGAGGCGGCTGAGGCGTCAGCGCGCAGCTTGCAGGCCGGGCTGAACGACGCCCAGGTGCATGCCGAGTTTGATGCACGCAGCGACAAGCACATTTTGCGCATCAGCCGCATGCACCATGGCAACCTCAAGAGCAGCGTGGTCACGGCCGACTTCCTGCACGGGGCAGACTACGAAGCTTTGAGCTTGGCGGGGCAAACCTTCAAGGGCTTGGTGAGCTCGGAGGCCGTGGTCAAGCGGGGCGAGGGCGAGCGCCAGAAAGAATTCAAGGTGGCTGATTTCCGCGAGGCCATGGCCTGGTTGTTGCAACAAGCCGAAGGCGCCGTGGGCCGCCAGCGCTACAAGGGACTGGGCGAAATGAACCCCGAGCAGCTCTGGGAAACCACCATGGACCCGAACGTGCGGCGATTGCTGCGTGTGCAAATTGACGATGCGATCGAAGCCGACCGCGTGTTCACCATGCTCATGGGCGATGAGGTCGAACCGCGACGCCAGTTCATCGAGACCAATGCCTTGCGGGCGTCGAACATCGATGTGTAGGGTGCGCTCGGCAGCAACTTAGAGGGCGCGCCTGGTACCCCGTCTCAGTGGATTTGAAAGGTTGCTTCGCCAAAGCGAAAAGGTGGCGCACAAGCAAGCTGAGCTTGAGGGAATGCGGTGCGCGGGGATGTTGCGCATGAGGCACCATCCTGGATCCCCGCCTTCGCGGGGATGACGGGAGGCGGCGGGGATGACGGGCGGCGGCGGGGATGAGGGTTGGCGGGGGGGATGACGGGAGGCGGCGGGGATGACGGGCGCAGGGCATGGCATCTCCCTATGTCTTTCCCGCGCAGGCGGGAATCTAGGGCCTGTGCACTTCGCAATCGGCTTTGCAACAACTCAACCTTTCAAGTTCACTGAGACGGGGTACCAGGCCTACCAGCGCGGGGTTGACATCTCACGCCACAGCTCGCCGTAGATGCGGTAGCGGGTGGGGGTGATGTCGCCCCGTTCCAGGGCCGCGCGCACGCCGCAGGCGGGCTCGTGTTGGTGGGTGCAGTTGTAGAACTTGCACTCGGCAGTGTGCGGCGCCAGGTCGGGCATCAGGCGGGCCAGTTGCTCGGCCTTGATCTGGCGCAGGCCAAACTCTTGAAAGCCAGGCGAGTCGAGCAGGGCTGTCTGGCGCTGCGCGTCAAGCCAGTGCCACTGGGTGTGGGTGGTCGTGTGGCGCCCGGCTTGCAGGGCCTTGGAGATCTCTCCCACCGCTGCACGGGCCATTGGCGCCATGAGGTTGATGAGGGTGCTTTTGCCGGCGCCGCTGGGGCCCAGCACCAGACTGGCCTTGCCGGTAATGCGCGTTTCGAGCAAGGCCAGTGCGGCCTCAGGGTCGGTCTTCAGGCCGAGCGTGATGACGTGGTAGCCCATGGCGATATAGGGCGCCAAGCGCGCACGCGCGGCTGCGATTTCAGGCAGATCGGTTTTGTTCAGGACAATGTGGGCCGTGATTTGGGCGTGCTCGGCGGCAATCAAGGCACGCGCCAATTGGGACTCACTGAATACAGGCAGGCTGGCCACCATCACCAACACCTGGTCCAGGTTGGCCGCAAAGGCTTTGGTTTTCAGGGCGTCTTGGCGAAACAGTAAATTGCGTCGCGGCTCAATGTGCTCGATCACGCCTTCTCCGCCCTGGCTGTTGGTTGGCATCCAGCGCACGCGGTCGCCGACCACGCAATCGCTCTTCTTTCCCCGGGGCGTGCAGGTGATGCGGCGTCCTTCGGGCGTTTCGATCAGGTAGTGGCGGCCGAAGCCCGCCACCACCAGGCCCAGATCGAGGGTGTGAAACTCGTTCATGCGGCCTGTCTTTGGGGCGGCCATGTGCCGAGCAAGGCGTTGACCTTGGCGGCACAAATGAAATCGTTCACCGACACGCCGCCCACCGAGTGGGTGTCAAAGCGGATCACGCAGCGGTTGTAGGTGACCGTGAGGGTGGGGTGGTGGTCTTCCTCGTGACAGATGTTGGCCAGCGCGTTCACGAAGGTCATGGTGTCGTGAAAGTCTTTGAACTCGGCCACACGTTCAAGCGAACCCTGCGCCCAGAGCCAGCCCTGAACCTCGGGGGATTGGGCCAAGTGGGCCAGAATTTGCGCCTCGCTCATGGGCGGTACGCCGATTAAGGGTGTGCAGTGCTGGGTCAACAACGAGGGCGTGGTCATGACGGCAGGCGGTTAGAGCGGTAAGGTGGCGCATCTTACTGGACACCACCCTACCGCGTCACTGTCTGTTCTCAAGGCGTTGACCTTTTCATCAAGCCGGCATCGCCGCAGCGAGCGCGCGGGCGCACGCTGCCCCGCTGGCCCAAGCCCACTGGAAGTTGTAGCCGCCCAGCCAGCCCGTCACATCCAGCACTTCGCCAATGAAGTACAGGCCCGGTGTGCGTTGGCTTTCCAGCGTTTGGGAGCTGATGTCGCGGGTGTCGACGCCCCCCGCTGTCACTTCAGCCTTGCGGTAGCCTGCGGTGCCATCGGGAGTGAGTTGCCAGTCTTGCAGGCTGGTGGCGAGTTGCTGCAGGTCTTTGTCGCGCAGGTCGGGCATCGACTTGTCTTCCCACCCGGGGCGGTTGTCAAGCCAGGTTTGCGCCAGCCGTGTGGGCAGCAGGGTGGCCAGCTCGTTGCTCAACTTGCGTTTGGAGCTGGCCTTGGCCTGTAGCAAGGCGGCGCTCAGGTCTGCCTCGGGCGCCAGATCGATTTGCAACGGCGTACCGGGTTGCCAATAGCTTGAAATTTGCAGCACCGCTGGGCCACTGAGGCCACGGTGGGTGAACAGCAGGTCTTCGAGAAATTGCCCCGCGCGGCTGCCCTTGCCCGTCTGGATCCTCACGGGGAGTGACAAGCCCGCCAAGGGCACGAAGGGGCTCCATGATGCCGCATCAAAGGTGAGTGGCGCCAGCGCGGGACGGGTGTCTTGCAGGCGGTGCCCGAATTGCTTGGCCAGGCGGTAGCCGAAGTCGGTGGCGCCGATCTTCGGGATCGACAAGCCGCCCGTGGCCACCACCACGCGATGGGTCTGTATGGGGCCGCGGTCGGTGTCCAGCTCGAAACCGCCGGCTTCCACTTGGCGAACAGTCGCCACGGTGCAGGGCTGCCAACGCTCCACGCCGCCTTGCGCGCACTCGTCTAGCAGCAGTTGGATGATGTCTTCGGCGGAGCGATCACAAAACAGCTGACCCTTGTGCTTTTCGTGCCAAGGGATGCTGTGGCGTTGAAGCAGGGCTAGAAAGTCTTGCGGCGTGTAGCGGGCCAAGGCCGAGCGGCAAAAATGGGGATTGGCCGACAGGAACTGCGCGGGCGAGGTGTCGCGGTTGGTGAAGTTGCAGCGCCCACCGCCCGAGATGCGAATCTTTTCGGCCACCTTGTCGGCATGGTCAATGAGCAAGACCCGCACGCCCAACTGCCCCGCCATGCCCGCACAAAACAGGCCGGCCGCGCCAGCACCAATCACGACCGCGTCATAGGAAGGCATAGGGTACCGGGCGGACACGATTCAAAGTTGTGGCCAACGTGGGCATCACAAAATATAGCGCGACAGGTCTTCGTTTTTGGCGAGCTCGGCCAGTTTGGCGTTGACGGTTTCGGCGGTCAAGCGTACCGTTTCGCCGCTAAGTTTGGGCGCATCGAAACTCACCTCATCCAGCAAGCGCTCCATCACGGTGGACAGGCGCCGTGCGCCGATGTTTTCGGTTTGCTCGTTGACGTCAAACGCAATTTGCGCCAGGCGGCGGATGGCCTCGGGCGTGAAGTCGAGCGTCACGCCTTCGGTGGCCAGCAGGGCTTCATATTGCCTGACCAGGCTGGCGTGGGTTTGGGTGAGGATGGCTTCAAAGTCATCCACGCTCAGCGAGCCCAGCTCGACCCGGATCGGAAAACGGCCCTGCAACTCGGGGATCAAATCACTGGGCTTGGCCAGATGAAAAGCCCCGGAGGCAATGAACAAAATGTGATCGGTCTTGACCATCCCGTACTTGGTGTTGACGGTGGTGCCCTCCACCAGGGGCAGCAGATCGCGCTGCACGCCTTGGCGTGAGACTTCGGCGCTGCCGCTGTCGGAGCGCGAGGCCACCTTGTCGATCTCATCAATGAACACGATGCCGTTTTGCTCTGCGTTGTGCAGGGCGGTTTGTTTGATGTCGTCTTCGTTGACCAGCTTCGCGGCTTCTTCATCGGTCAGCAGTTTGAGGGCATCTTTGATCTTGAGCTGGCGCGTTTTGCGCTTGAGCGGCGCCCCTACATTGGCAAACATGCCCTTGAGCTGCTCGGCCATTTCTTCCATGCCGGCAGGGCCCATGATCTCCAGCGTGGGGCGCTGTTCGGACACTTCGACGTCGATCTCTTTGTCGTCCAGCGTGCCCTCGCGCAGCCGCTTGCGCATGACTTGGCGTGCCGCATTGTCGGGTGGGGGCGGGTTGCCCTCGAGTCGGGCCATGGGCACCAAAATATCCAGCACCCGGTCTTCGGCAGCGTCTTCGGCGTGAGCACGTTGACGCCGGATGGCGGCTTCACGCTCTTGCTTGACCGCCATGTCGACCAGGTCTCGGATGATGGTGTCGACATCTTTGCCCACATAGCCGACCTCGGTGAACTTGGTGGCCTCGACTTTGATGAACGGGGCGTCGGCCAGCTTGGCCAAGCGCCTTGCGATCTCGGTTTTGCCCACGCCCGTGGGGCCGATCATGAGGATGTTTTTAGGGGTGATCTCGCCGCGCAGCTTCTCATCCACCTGTTGGCGGCGCCAGCGGTTGCGCAGGGCAATGGCCACGGCGCGCTTGGCGGCTTTTTGCCCCACGATGTGGCGGTCGAGTTCGGAGACGATTTCTTGGGGGGTCATGGCGCTCATGGGCTCACTGATCATTCAAATGCAAGGGGGCGGGCGCACGGACATCCAAACAACGCGATGCCTGAAGCCCGTGGGGCGGCGACTCAGTCGAGGGTCTCGATGAGGTGGTTTTGATTGGTGTAGATGCACAGGTCGCCGGCGATTTCCAGCGAGCGTTTGATGACCTCCGCCGGGGTCATGGCGGTGTGCTCCAGCAAAGCCCGGGCAGCCGCCTGTGCATAGGCGCCTCCGGAGCCGATGGCCACAATGCCGTACTCAGGCTCCAGCACATCGCCGTTGCCCGTGATGATGAGTGAGGTCTCGCGGTCGGCCACGGCCAACATCGCCTCCAGGCGGCGCAATACACGGTCGGTGCGCCAGTCTTTGGTCAGCTCAATGGCGGAACGGGTCAGGTGGCCCTGGTGCTTTTCGAGCTTGGCTTCAAAGCGCTCGAAGAGCGTAAACGCGTCTGCAGTGGCCCCCGCAAAGCCGGCCAGCACTTGATCGCGGTGCAGCTTGCGAACTTTGCGTGCACTCGATTTGATGATGATGTGCCCCAGCGTGACTTGCCCGTCACCGCCGAGGGCGACTTGGTTGCCGCGCCGAACGCTGACAATGGTCGTACCGTGATAATTTTCCATAGGCACGGAGATGGTGGCATCAAGGCCTGATTCAAGGCGCAGGGGTGTAACAAACCGCGCTCCAAGGGCGATTGCCTCACACGGTGCGTACTTTGACCTTCGCGTGCTCGTTGATGCCCATGGCGCCGAAGAAAAGCGCGATCAAGCGGTGCGCTTCATTGAAGCTCACGGTTCGATTCTCGCTGCGCTTGGTCAGCACCCAGTTGAGCAAATCACCTGCGGCAATGAAGTCCACGCGGATCAGTTTGGCGCACGACACGGACACAATCGACGCGCTGCTCAGCTGGGCATTCAGGTCGCTCAAGGTGGGCTCAATGTCGCCGACGAGCTGCCCCGATAGCTCCAGGCTGACCATCTCGATCAAGCCTGTTTCTTCCACAATTTGCGATTCAACGAAAGTCGTGGAGACGCCGCTGACGGCCGACAAGGGGTGTGACGAGGTGCTGTGCGCTGAGCCGCTGACCCGCACTTCGCATTTGGCCGGCTCCCAGGACGGGGGGGAGACCTCATAGGTCACGCAGTAGTCAATCGCCACTTCATCGAACTGGTCTGCGCGGTTGACCATGCGCAGGGCATCAAACCGGACCTTCCAGTACACGGGATCAACGTCACGATTGTCCGCGGTGGTGGCGTCAGCAAGCACCCTGAACAACTGCTCTCCACCCAGCCAACGCATGTCAAGCGGTTGATCAATCCAGCTGCGGAACAAGTCACTGAGGCTGTCGCAGGCACGGGGCTCGATCTCCGTCAGATCAGCCCAATCAAATACCCATGGCAATGTCATCTGCAAGGCCAGGGAACGCAGCTTGGCCACTTCTTCTTCGTCCAGCCTGGCTGGGCACACCCAACCCAGGGTGCCGGGCTCCATCTGGGCACGCGGAGGCTGCTGACGCTCGTCCTGCGCTGCTGCATCGGCCACCATCTTAGGCATTGAGAACCACTGCGGGGAAGACAGGCCAAACTGTCCCGCGTAATCGAGGGCCAGGCTTTCAAACTTGGCCTGCTCGCCAATCGCGCGGTAAAAATCAAACAGCGTCAACCAGGTCTCTGCATGTTGGGCTCGCACGCCATGCGGCCCAGTCATGGCGAGCAAGGACTGCTCACACAAACCGAAGTCTGCGTTGGCAAACGCAATCACGGCCTCATCCAGCTCGGGGTCGTGGGCGATTTCATTGACCTCCACGGCAAGAGAGGCGTCAAAGCTGGAGGGCGAGCTGCCCACCATGGGCATCGCGAACGGTGCGGGTGCGGGTGCGGGTGCGGCTATCGGGGTGCGTGGTGCCACGGGTGCGGATGCGACAGTCGGGGCTGCCTTGACGGCGAGGGGGGTGTCGGCCGCAGGGGCTGGCGCAGCGGGCGCCACCTTGGTCGGCGCTGCTGGGCTTGCTGACACCGAGGTGGGGGGAGACGAAGGCGTTGGCGCTGGCGTCTCGGAAACGGGCTCCCAAGGCTTGTCTTGCAGAGGCACCAGCTCAAAGTCGCTGAGGACGGGCGGATCTTTGGGTGGTGTGGCTGCGGCCCGCGGTGGGCTTGCGTGTGTGTTGGCGTCGAGCGCGCTGGCGCGGGTGGTCAATGTGGGCAGTTTGGCCGGTATGCTTGCCAATGGCGCGGGTTGGGAGTCCAGCTTGGCAGGCTGGGTCGCTGCGGTGTAAAAGCCCGAGTTGCGGCGTGGCAGCCCTGACAGGCCCTCGCCCACCATTTGCTGCTCGATTTCGTCGATTTTGGCTTTGACCTCGCTGGGCTTGGCGCTGCCGTCGTTGCGGTCTTCGGAGTCGTCGATGCGTGAAGAGCCGTCCAACGCGGCGAGTTGTTCACCCGTGAGGCCCTCTCGGCGCACCTTGCGCAGCATGTCGAATTCGCGCTTGCGCACAAAGTCATTGCGACGCTTGCGCTCGATCATGGCCTTGAGCTCAGACTTCGCGAAATCACTCTCGCGCACGCCAGAGGACGCCGAGCCGAGGTCACCCCACTCCGTGGTGGGGCTGGCCACAAACTTGACTACTTTGCGGAAGAAGCTTGTTGTGTCTTTGGAGTCCGCCATAAACGAATTTGCCAGGGCGCGGGAAGGTCGCTCAGTCGCCAAACATCTTTTGTTTGAGCTCGCGGCGCTGCTGAGCTTCGAGCGACAGTGTAGCGGTCGGTCGGGCAATCAGGCGCCCCAAACCAATGGGTTCGCCAGTTTCGTCACAAAAGCCATATTCCCCAGAATCAAGTCGCATCAGGGACTGTGAGATCTTTTTCAGCAGCTTGCGTTCACGGTCGCGGGTGCGCAGCTCCAGGGCGTGCTCTTCCTCGATGGTGGCGCGGTCGGCGGGGTCGGGCACGATCGAAGTGTCTTCGCGCAAGTGCTCGGTGGTTTCGCCGGCATTGCTGAGCAGGTTGTCTTTTTGGGTCTGCAGCCGGGCCCGGAAAAAATCGAGCTGCTTGTCGTTCATGTACTCGCTCTCAGGCATGGCCTGGAGTTCTTCTTCGGTCAGCTCGCGGCCAGGCTTTGATTTCCAGGCGTTGGCCAGCTTGGGGTCGGTCACATGCACGTGGCGGGGGGTTTCAATGCTCAGATTACTCATTTGTCGCGTCGGGGGCCGAGGCGGTGCAAACCGGTCGGCAAATCGGGATGTGGCTGGAGGAGGGGGCGGCGCCAGGGCCTGCGAGGGGGCAGCCGTCCTCGAAGCCTTCGTGGCTTTGGGGGGGGCTGCTTTCACGACCAATGGGGGTGCCGCCACCGGGAGGGTGGGTTGGGGGGATGTCTTGTCAGGATTCTTGGAGGCTGCTGTTTTCAATGGGGGGGCTGGAGATTTTCGGGGTGCAGGTGTGGCCGCAGATTTCGCGGGCGCTTGAGATGCTGCCGCCACCTTTTTGGCCACAGGCTTGGTGTTGACAACGGGTTTCACCGTTGTTTTTGTCTTCGATGGGGCCGCTTTCACTGGCGGCGCTGCTTTTTTGGCAGCAGGCGGCGCCTTGGTTTTCACGGGTGCGGTTTTGACGGCGGACTTCTTGGCAGGGGCTTTTCGAGCCGGGGTCTTGATCACAGAGGTCTCCTCGCAACACCGAAACACCCCTGCCTCATCCGGCCGGACGAGGCAGGGGCACTCTTGATAGCGCGGCGCATTGTAGCCACGTTGTTCTCTTTGATGGCCCGGATCTGGCCTTGCAGTGCCTCGACAGGGCGTGACGCACTGTCGAGGGTGGGGCTCAAGGTCAGGGTTCCGGTCGTGTGCATGACATTGTGACGGCGCAACGAAGACGTCAGACCAGGGATTGTTCTAGTCCCTGCTGCAAAATCTCTTGGGGCAGGTCGAGCCCGATGAAGACCATTTTGCTGCCTTTTTTCTCGCTGGCCAGCCAGGCAGGGCCAAAATCCGTGCCCATGAGCTGGTGCACGCCCTGGAAAATGACCTTGCGCTGTACCCCCTTGAGGTACAAGATGCCCTTGTAGCGCAGCATCTTCGGGCCGTAGACCTGCACGATGGAGCCCAAAAAAGACTCTAGCTTGTGTTGGTCAAAGGCACGGTGGCTGCGAAAGACAAACGACTTCACGTCATCATCATGGGCATGATGGTGGGGGTGGTCGCAGTGCTCGCCGTGGGCGTGGTCATGATCGTGGTGCGTGTGCGTGTGTCCGTGGCTTGTTGCGCCGCTCAAAAAGTCGGGGTCAATTTCGAGTGTGGCGTTGAGGTTGAAGCCGCGCAGGTCAAACACCTGGGCCAAGTCGACATCGCCAAAATTGACAGCCCGCTGAGGCGCGCGCGGGTTCATGTGCTTGAGGCGGTGCTGGAGCTGGTTCAGGGCGTCTTGATCGACCAAATCGGCCTTGCTGATGAAAATTTGGTCGGCAAACCCCACCTGGCGGCGCGCTTCTTGGCGCAAGTCCAGCTGAGTGTGGGCGTGTTTGGCATCCACCAGCGTCAAAATCGCGTCGAGCAAGTAGCTTTCGGCGATTTCGTCGTCCATGAAAAATGTCTGGGCGACGGGGCCGGGGTCGGCCAAGCCGGTCGTCTCGATGACCACGCGGTCAAAATTCAACTCGCCTTTGCGGCGCTTTTCGGCCAGTTCTGACAGTGTGGTGCGCAAATCTTCGCGGATGGTGCAGCACACGCAGCCATTGTTGAGCTGCAGAATCTGCTCCTGGGTGTCGCGCACCAAAATCTCGTTGTCGATGTTCTCATTGCCGAATTCATTCTCAATGACGGCAATTTTTTGGCCGTGCGCCTCGGTCAAAACGCGCTTGAGCAGGGTGGTTTTGCCCGAGCCGAGGAAGCCCGTGATGATGGTGGCGGGGATCAGTGCCATGGTGTGAGAGGTCAAGAGTCAAAGTGGGGGGGGGGGGGGCAGCAGTTGGCCCAAAGATCGACGCTAACACATTTGGCGCGGCGTGCTGAAGCTTAGGGTAAGCTTACGTCGTGTCTGACTCTTCGCCTTGGCGCGATGACTGAACCTTTTCATTCGCGGCCCAAGGGGTTTGAGAAACCCCCCCCCTTGTCGCCTTCGTCCCCTGCCAACCCTGAGCCCCGCAATCTGTTTCAGCGGATTGTCGAGTTTGTCTCCCCGGGCGTTGATTCGCGTGACGAGCTGTTTGAGACGCTGGCCACCGCTGAAGACCGCGAGGTCATCGCCCCCCAGACCCGGATGATGTTGGAGGGTGTGCTCCGCATGGCCGAGCTCACCGCGGGTGATGTGATGGTGGCCGCGCCCCACATGGACTTGCTCAGCATCAATACCGACTACGACGACCTGCTGCACGCGGTGATCGCCACCGGTCATTCTCGGTTTCCGGTGTTTGAGGAAAAGCGCGACAACATCATTGGCATTTTGATGGCCAAAGATCTGCTCAAACTCCAGCGCGCTCCTGATTTGAACCTGCGAACCTTGCTGCGTCCGGCGGTGTTTGTGCCCGAATCCAAGGGCCTCAATGAGCTGCTGCGTGACTTTCGCTCCAACCGCAACCACCTGGCCATCGTGATCGATGAGTTCGGTACCACCGCGGGCTTGATCACCATCGAAGACGTTTTAGAGCAAATCGTGGGCGACATCCAAGACGAGTTCGATGACAAAAGAGAAGGTACCAGCGACATCTACACCCTGGCCGATGGGGGTCAACGTGTGGCCGGCGACACGTCGATTTTGGCCGTCAATGAGGCATTCGAATCCTGGTTGCCCCTGGAGCCTTTTGAGACCATTGGCGGCTTGGTGGCCCAGGCCCATGGCCGGGTGCCGCGCCGCGGTGAGTCGGTGACGCTGGCGGGCTTGGTGTTCACAGTCATGCTGACTCGGGGCGGGGCGGTGCGTTGGTTCAAGGTCACGCGCGCGCCGGAAGAAGCCCTCGGCAGCGACGGCGCTTGAGCCTGCGTCCCGCTTTGATCCTTGTTCTCACAGCGCTGTTCGGCGCTGTGCACAGCCTGCCCATGACCTGGCCCGCCTGGTGGTGGCTGCAGCCTTTGGCTTTGGCTTGGCTGGTCTGGCAGCTCGACGATGTTGGGCCGCGGCGAGCAGCGTGCTTAGGTTGGGTGTTCGGTGTGGGTTGGCTTCTGAGTGCGGTGTGGTGGCTGTTCATCAGCATGTACCGCTATGGCGGCATGCCGGCTTGGATGGCGGCGGGTTCCGTCGTCTTGTTGTGCGGCGCATTGTCCCTGTATTGGGCTCTGGCCATGGGTGCTTTTGCCCGTTGGCGGCGTGGCACCTGGGCGGGAGACAGCCTCCTGTTCACCGGCCTGTGGTTGCTGGCCGAGCTGGCGCGGGGCAGCATTTTCACGGGTTTTCCGTGGGCGGCCAGCGGCTATGCGCATGTCCAAGGGCCCCTGGCGCCATGGGCCCCGTGGGTGGGCGTTTATGGCTTGGGTGCGTTCAGCGCGCTGGCCGTGTCATGTCTGGTGCTGCGCGGGGGGGCTGCGCGCTGGCGCTGGGGGGTCGCTGGTCTGGGGGGCTTGGGTTTGGCCCTCGGGTACGCCGCTGGCCCCGTCAACTTCACGGCCGATGCGGGGCGTCTGAAGGTCGCCTTGTTGCAGCCCAATGTGCCCCAGCAAGAAAAGTTCTCGCCCGAGCATTTGTTCAGTGCGCTCATGTGGACACGCGACAAACTGATCAACATCAAGGTTGACTTGGTGGTCGCGCCAGAGACCGTGATTCCGCTGCTTCCTGAGCAAGTCCCGGCTGAGTTTTGGTCTCCGGTGCGGGCGCACTTCACGGGGGTGGGGCGCCATGCGCTGTTCGGGCTGCCGCTGGGTGATTTGACGCAGGGCTACACGAACTCGGTGGCAGGCTTGTCGGCTTCGTCCCTCGAGACCCCGTTTGGGTTCTACCGTTACGACAAGCACCACTTGGTGCCGTTCGGTGAGTTCATTCCGACTGGGTTTCGCTGGTTCACCACCCTCATGGAGATGCCCTTGGGCGACTTTGATCGGGGCGTGGTCAACGCGCCCTCGTTCGAGATCATGACCGACCAGGGGCGCCAATGGGCCGCCCCGAACATCTGTTTCGAAGACCTTTTTGGTGAAGAGCTGGCGACCCGCTTCGTCGGCCCTGCGCCCCCCACGCTCATGGTCAACCTCAGCAACATTGCTTGGTTTGGCAACACGATTGCGGTCCAGCAGCATTTGCAAATTTCGCGCATGCGCAGCTTAGAGTTGCAGCGGCCGATGCTGCGCGCCACCAATACAGGGGCCACCGCAGTCATCGACCACCGGGGGCAGGTGCAGCATGAGCTTCCTGCTGCCGTTCAGGGCGTGTTGGTGGGCGAGGTCGAGGGCCGCACCGGCGTGACCCCGTTCGCTCGGTGGGCGGGGCGCTGGGGTCTGGCGCCTTTGTGGGTTCTGAGTGTGCTTCTCGTGATCGCGATGCGAACAGGCCCTAGTTCTCGATGGACGCGCTCATCGTGACGTATTGTCGACCCCCGGGCCCGTCCCACATTTGGGCTTTTGCGGAGTTTCCTCTGTCGGTACTCCACAGCGCATCATCACCCTTTTGTTGCCCTATCGCTGACCCCGAAACGACCCGGGAAGGATCGTCTGTGATGATGCCACCGTAGTCGTTTCCGCCAAAACCGATGCGCCCGCTGCTGTGTGAATCTTTCGAAAATGACACCCTGAGATCATCGGTACTGTCAATTCCACCTCTTGCGCTTTGAATATTGGCGAAGACCTTTTTACCCTCATTGGCATAATCTTTGAATGCTTCGGCTTGTTCCCGGGTGACTACGGCGATGCCCAATCCTTTGTCTGATGAGTTTGATCTCTTGAAGTTATCGATGCCAGCCTTACGGAGGGCGGAATCTATTTTGGAAGTGCTGGTGTCTGACCAGCCAAATTGAAGTACAACCTTGTCACCAGAATCAGAGCCACTGCTGCCACTGCTGCCACTGCTGCCACTGCTGCCGCTGCTGCCGCTGCTGCTGCCGCTGCTGCTGCCGCTGCTGCTGCTGCCGCTGCTGCTGCCGCCACTCCCTTCCCCATTTCGAATGAAATCGCGATCCGAATGTTTCCCAGATTTGACGTCGTACTCGTTAATTTTCCCGTTGCCATCCGTATCTAAATCTTTGGCGGAGAACTCACCATGTTTTTTCATCAGTGAATCGAGCTGACCGGCAGATTTCATTTGGTTGAATTCTGCCTCCGTGATATTGACGCCGTGGCCGTTGTTTTGGCTGGTGGTCCTCAAGTCTCTGAGTAGGGACGTGTTGTTGCTGCTGCTGATCATCGTCAAAGCCCTTGTGGTGGGAAAAGTGCAAATGTGCCGTGTGCTATCTGTGGCGGGCTGCTTCAAAAGGTTCAGCAGTCCCTGTCCCCAGCGCCCAATTTACAATCGGCGGCTCGGGGACCTCCCAGTGGTCGGAGTTCGGGCCCACTGGGGGTCGCCAAAACGCTTTTTTAAGCTCAGTTCGTCAGCCATTTCGCGCTGTACACCTTCGACACATTCACACACACCATGCTGACCTTTCAGCAAATGATTTTGCGTTTGCAAGCCTACTGGGATCAGCAGGGCTGCGCCTTGCTCCAGCCCTATGACATGGAGGTGGGCGCCGGCACCAGCCACACCGCGACGTTTTTGCGCGCGCTCGGCCCGGAGCCCTGGAAGGCGGCTTATGTGCAACCCAGCCGCCGTCCCAAAGACGGCCGCTACGGTCAAAACCCCAATCGCTTGCAGCATTACTACCAATACCAAGTGGTGCTCAAGCCCGCCCCGGCCGACATCCTGGATTTGTACCTCGGCTCCTTAAAAGCCCTGGGCTTTGACCTCACCGTCAATGACGTGCGCTTCGTCGAAGACGACTGGGAGAACCCTACCCTGGGGGCTTGGGGCTTGGGTTGGGAGGTCTGGCTCAATGGCATGGAGGTCACCCAGTTCACCTACTTCCAGCAGGTGGGTGGCATCGATTGCAAGCCCCTCACGGGTGAGATCACCTATGGCCTGGAGCGTCTGGCCATGTACCTGCAAGGCGTTGACAATGTCTACGACCTGCGCTGGACCGACACCTTGCTCTACCGCGATGTCTATCACCAGAACGAGGTCGAGCAAAGCACCTACAACTTCGAACACAGTGACGTCGATTTTTTGTTGTCGGCCTTCACGGCCCACGAAAAACAGGCGCAGTACCTGATGGCACAAAAGCTGGCGCTGCCCGCCTATGAACAAGTGCTCAAAGCAGCACATACCTTCAATCTCTTGGATGCCCGTGGCGCCATCAGCGTCACCGAGCGTGCGGCCTACATCGGCCGCATCCGCAACATCTCGCGCAGCGTGGCGCAAAGCTATTTCGACAGCCGTGCGCGTCTGGGGTTTCCCATGGCGCCCAAGGCGTGGGCCGATGAGGTGTTGGCGCAGTGGGCCAAGACAGACAGGGGGCAAGCATGATGTCGAATTTGCTGGTCGAGTTGTTGGTGGAAGAGTTGCCCCCGAAGTCGCTCAACATCCTGGGCGAGTCGTTCGCCGCGGGTTTGACCGAGTCCTTGCGCTCGCAAGGCCTGCTGGGCCAGGCTGCCGTGAGCACTGCGCTGGCCACGCCGCGCCGCTTGGCATTGCACCTCAGTGAGGTGCTCTCCCAGGCCCCCGACAAAGCAGTGCGTCAAAAGTTGATGCCCGTGGCCGTGGGGCTGGACGCCACTGGCCAGCCCACGCCCGCCTTGCTCAAGAAGCTCGCCGCTTCCGGGGCCGACGCTGGCGTTGCGCTCAAGCTAGAGCGCGCTCTGGACGGCAAAGCCGAGACCTTGTTTTGGCCCCGCGTTATGCCCGGTGTGACCTTGGCGCAGGGCCTGCAATTGGCCTTGACCGACACGCTGGCCCAATTGCCCATCCCGAAGCTCATGCGCTACCAACTCTCTGACGGTTGGGACAGCGTTCAGTTTGTGCGCCCAGCCCATGGCCTGGTGGCCTTGCACGGCGAGCAGGTGGTGCCCTTGAGCGCCTTGGGCTTGGGCGCTGGCCGTCAAACCCTGGGCCATCGCTTCGAGGCGGCCCACTCGCCCTTGAACCTGCGAGAGGCTGACAGCTACGTGCAGCAGCTGCAAGACGAAGGGGCGGTCATCGCCAGCTTCGCGCAGCGCCGTGCCTTGATCCAACAACAGCTCACACAGGCCGCGGCGCAAGCCAACATCCCGGGTGCGCACCCGATTGATGACGACGCCCTGCTGGACGAAGTCACGGCCTTGGTCGAGCGGCCCCACGTCCTGCTGTGCTCGTTCGAGCGGGAGTTCCTGGCCGTGCCCCCGGAGTGCCTGATTTTGACGATGAAGGCCAATCAAAAATACTTCCCCCTGCTGGATGCCCAAGGTGCTTTGACGCACCACTTCTTGGTCGTCAGCAACATCCATCCGGCCGATCCCCGGCGCGTCATCGAAGGCAACGAGCGGGTGGTGCGCCCGCGTTTGGCTGACGCTAAATTCTTCTTTGACCAAGACCGCAAGAAGAAGCTCATTGAGCGGGTCGAGGGCCTGGACAAGGTCGTCTATCACGCCAAACTCGGCACCCAGGGGGTGCGCGTTGAGCGCGTTCGTCGCATTGCGCGTTGGGTGGCCGAGCGCATCGGTGCTGACGTGACGTTGGCCGATCGCGCCGCGCTGCTGGCCAAGGCCGATCTTTTGACCGACATGGTGGGCGAGTTCCCTGAGTTGCAGGGTGTGATGGGCGGCTACTACGCCCGCCATGATGGCGAAGACGAGGCGGTGGCCAGCGCCATCGAGGGCCAGTACCTGAACCAGCGTGGCGAGGCGAGCGGGGTGGGTGACCCGGTGCGCGATACCTTGATCATCGCTGACCGTGTCGAGACGCTGGTGGGCATTTGGGGCATTGGCCTCAAGCCGACGGGCGACAAAGACCCCTTCGCGCTGCGCCGACATGCGCTGACCTTGCTCAACGCCTTGACGGCGCTCAGCGCAGCGCGTGACATCCGCCTGCCTGAGCTGCTGGCCTTCACGGCGTCTGTGTTTGAGGGGCTGAGCCTGGCGCCTGACACGACCGACCAAGTCGAGGCCTTCATTTTTGAGCGCTACTTCCACCAACTCACGGCCGCGTTTGACGCCCGCTCGGTCGATGCGGTTCTCACGCTGCGCCCACCGTTGCATCAAACCGTCTCACGCTTGAATGCAGTGTTGGCTTTTGCCAAGCTGCCGCAGGCTGAGGCCTTGGCTGCGGCCAACAAGCGGGTGAGCAACATCCTCAAAAAATCAGAACAGGCCCGGCTCCCGACGGTCGATGTCGCGCTGCTGCGTGAGGCCCCTGAGCAGGCCCTGTACCACGCCCTGCAACAGCTCGCACCCCAGGCCAACGCGGCGTTTGATGCGGGTGACTACACGGCCTGCCTACAGGTTTTGGCAGCATTGCGCACGCCGGTGGATGCTTTTTTTGACGAAGTGATGGTGAATGCGGACGATGCGGCTTTGCGCCACAACCGCTTGGGTTTATTGTCGCAACTGCAAGCTGCCATGAATCGCGTGGCGGATCTGTCCAAGTTGGCTACTTGAGTTTTCCGCATGCGCACTGACACTGAACCCAAAGTTGTGATCCTGGACCGTGATGGCACTCTCAATGAGTTCCGCCAAGACTATGTCATGTCGGCCGATGACTGGGTGCCCTTGCCCGGCGCGCTCGAGGCTGTTGCCCGCCTCAATCAAGCCGGTTGGCACACGGTCATTGCCACCAACCAGGCCGGTCTGGGTCGGGGCCTGTACGACATCACGGCCTTCAATTCGGTTCACATCAAGCTCAACCAGATGTTGTCCAAGCTGGGGGGGCGCATTGATGCGGTCTTCTTTTGCCCGCACACCGACGTCGATCAATGCACTTGCCGCAAGCCCCTGCCGGGCCTGTATCAAGACATTGGAAAGCGCTACAACCTCCATTTGAAGGATGTGCCGGCGGTGGGTGAGTCCTTGCGCGATGTGCAGGCCATTGCGGCGGCCGGGTGCGAGCCCCACCTCGTGCTCACGGGTGAATGTCAGCGTTTGGGCCCCGCGCATGCCGAGCACATTGTCAGTGTCGTGCCGTATACCGTCGTGCATGCCGATCTGGCGGCCTTTGCTGAATTTTTGATACGCCGCGAGCGCCAGGTTCGCGGCCTGGATGGGGCTGAATCGGGCCCCGGAGCACTCAACTGATGATGCTGGCCCGCTTGCGATCGCTGCTTTATGTGCTGTTCCTCATCATCACCATCATTCCCTGGGCCACGGTGGCCGTCTTGATGTCGATTTTCGTGCGCGGTCAACCCTTGTACCGTGTCTGTGTGGGTTGGTTGAATTTGTCGATTGCGGGCGCGGCCTGGATTTGCGGCGTGCGTCACCGAATGCACGGTGAGGCCCATCTGCGCCAGGCGGAGCAAGCCCCCGCTGTGATCTTGCTGCCCAAACACCAAAGCACCTGGGAAACCTTCGCCTTCCCCGGGCTGATGCCGCGCCCCTTGAGCTATGTGTTCAAACGTGAGTTGCTGCGCATCCCTTTCTTTGGCTGGGCCATTGGGCGCCTGGACTTCATCCACATCGACCGAAAAAAGAGCACCCAGGCCTGGAACCGTGTGGAGGAGCAGGGCAAATACTTCATGGCGCGTGGTCACTGGGTCATCATGTTTCCTGAAGGCACGCGTGCCCCGCGAGGCGGGCAGGGGGCCTACAAAACAGGCGGCACACGGCTGGCCGTGAGCGCGGGGGCCGTGGTGGTGCCCATCGCCGTCACATCGGCCCGCTGCTGGCCGCGCAAGTCGTTTGTGTTGCGCCCGGGGGTGATTGATGTCTCCGTGGGGCCACCCATCGCAGCCCAAGGTCGCGCGCCTGATGAGTTGATGCGTGAGGTTGAAGCTTGGGTGGAGGCCGAGATGCGGCGCCTGGATCCCGAGGCCTACACGGCGTCGACTGCTGTGGCTTCCGCCATTCATTCTGCCGGGCGTTGATGCCGCACCGCGACCGCAGGATGACAACGCCTCCTCCGCCCCGGTCTCAGCGCTGCAGCGCGCCATCGCCCGCGGCCCCCTTGCGCTGTGCCCAACTCTCTTTGTTTGATGCCCCCAACGCGCCGCCTGTGGAAGCGCCCAGCGCCCCCGTCTCTCCATCGGCACTGCAGGCAGAGGTGAGCCCGCCGTTCGCCCACCCGCTGGCCGATTCACGCATCGAGCTCAAGGGCTGCACGGTGGCCTACGCTTTGCGCCGGGCCCAGCGGCGCAGCATTGGTTTGCTGGTCGGGGCCGATGGCCTGCGCGTGAGTGCCCCGCGTTGGGCCACCCGGCGCGACATCGAAACGGCTTTGAACGACAAGGCCGATTGGATTGTTCGCAAGCTCAGCGAGCAAGTCGAGCGCGCGCGCCAGATGCAAGCGGCCCAGCTCGATTGGGGTGCCGGGGCGTTGCCCTACCTGGGGCAACCCATGCAAGTGCGGCTGGCCTCGCGCACCGAATGGCAACCCGATGCGCAGCCGGCGGTGTTGAGCATCGGGCTGGCCAGCACAGCCAGCCCCGCCGAGGTTCAAAGCACGGTGATGGCCTGGCTCAAGCGCCAAGCCATCGCACTGTTCGTTCAACGATGTGAGCACTTTGCGCCCCGACTCCAGGTGAAACACAGCAAGGTGCTGTTGTCCAACGCGCAAACGCGCTGGGGCAGTGCCCACGCCTCAGGCGTCATTCGCTTGAACTGGCGGCTCATTCACTTTGCCCCCCACGTCATCGACTATGTGGTGGTGCACGAGTTGGCCCACCTGCACGAAATGAACCACGGCCCGCGGTTCTGGTCTTTGGTGGGCTCGGTGGTGCCCAACGTCAACGCCGCACAGCAAGTGCTCAAGGAGACGGTGTTGCCTGTGTGGCGTTGATGGATGGGCTATGGCCTGATGCGTGGTGGGTCTCAGCCTCTCACGCTTGACGCCGAGCTCAGGTGCGTTGACGATGTGCCCTGCGAGTGGCCCGCGGGGCCGTGCCTTCCTCTCACTTCCACGAGTTGCCCATGAGCCTGCCCGGACTGAATTTTCAACTTGGTGAAGACATCGACGCCCTGCGCGATGCCGTTCGCAGCTTTGCCCAGGCTGAGATCGCCCCCCATGCCGCCCACATTGACGCCAGCGATCAGTTCCCCATGGCGCTGTGGACTCAAATGGGCGCCATGGGCCTACTGGGCGTCACGGTCCCCGAAGCCCTGGGGGGTGCGGGCATGGGCTACCTGGCGCACATGGTGGTCATGGAAGAAATCAGTCGGGCCAGCGCCAGCGTGGGCTTGAGTTACGGCGCCCACAGCAATTTGTGCGTCAACCAAATCAAACGCAACGGCACCGCAGCACAACAACAACACTATCTGCCCAAACTGCTCACGGGCGAACACGTCGGCGCCTTGGCCATGAGCGAGCCCGGTGCGGGCTCGGACGTCATGAGCATGCAGCTCAAAGCCCAAGAACGCGGTGACCACTTTGTGCTCAATGGCAGCAAAATGTGGATCACCAACGGCCCGGACGCGCACGTGCTGGTCGTCTACGCCAAGACCGCCCCAGCGCTCGGCGCCAAGGGAGTGACCGCCTTCTTGATCGAGCGCGACATGCCGGGCTTCAGCGTGGCCCAAAAGCTCAACAAGCTGGGCATGCGTGGCAGCCACACCGGTGAGCTCGTGTTTCAAGACGTGGCCGTGCCCAAAGACAACATCCTGGGTGAGCTCAATGGCGGTGCCAAAGTCTTGATGAGCGGCCTCGATTTTGAGCGCGCCGTGTTGGCCGCGGGCCCCTTGGGCATCATGCAAGCGGTCATGGACAACGTGGTGCCCTACGTGCATGAGCGCAAGCAATTTGGCCAAGCCATTGGTGAGTTCCAACTCATCCAAGGCAAACTGGCCGACCTCTACACCGTGCTGCAGGCCGGCCGAGCGTTTTGCTACACCGTGGGCAAAAACCTCGACCTGTTGGCCGCACAACCCGGCGGACACACCCGCTCGGTGCGCAAAGATTGCGCCTCGGTGATTTTGTGGTGCGCTGAAAAAGCCACCTGGATGGCCGGCGAGGGCATCCAGATTTTCGGCGGCAACGGCTACATCAACGACTATCCCCTGGGCCGCCTGTGGCGTGACGCCAAACTCTATGAAATTGGCGCCGGCACCAGCGAAATTCGCCGCATGCTCATCGGGCGAGAGCTCTTTGCCCAAACAGCCTGACAACGTCACCCCATGTTCCCACCCAAACTCAACCACGCCGAGGCCTTTGACATTGCCCGGGCCATGCTCGAAGGCTTCGACCGCCACTATCGCTTGTTTCGCGAAACCAGTGCCCAGGCCAAAACCCGCTTTGAACAAGCCGACTGGCACGGGCAGCAACGCGCACAGCGCGAGCGCATTGAGTTCTACGACCTGCGCGTCCACGAGGCCTACCTGGCGCTGCAAAAAGACTTTCAGGCTGGCGACCTGTCCATGGATGTGTGGCAGCAAGTCAAACTGCACTACATCGGCCTGCTGACCGACCACCACCAACCCGAGCTGGCCGAGACCTTCTTCAACTCCGTCACCACCAAAATCCTGCACCGCCACTACTTCCACAATGATTTCATCTTTGTGCGTCCGGCGGTTTCCACCGAGTACATCGACGACACCAAGACCTTTCGCGCCTACTACCCCAGCAAAGCCACGTTCAGCCAGACCTGGCTGAGCATCGTGCAAGACTTTGGCTTGAAGCGGCCCTTTGAAGACCTCCCCCGCGACGTGGCGCAGGTGCTCCAAGCGGTTCAAGCCGAGCTGGGCGACTTTCGGCCCCGTGCCAATTTCCAAGTGCAGGTGCTGAGCTCACTGTTCTTTCGCAACAAGGGCGCCTACGTGATCGGCAAGGTCATCAACGGCTTCAAAGAAACCCCCTTTGCCTTGCCCATCCTGCACAACGAGCACGGGCAGCTGATCATCGATGCCATGCTCTTTAGCGAAGACGATCTGCTGATGCTGTTCAGTTTTGCGCGCGTGTACTTCATGGTCGAGATCGAAGTGCCCTCGGCCTATGTGCAGTTTTTGCGCTCCATGATGCCGCGCAAGCCGCGTGCCGAGCTCTACAGCGCCCTGGGCCTGCAAAAGCATGGCAAAAGCCTGTTCTACCGCGACTTCCTGGCCCACCTGCGCTCCAGCACCGACCAATTCCGCATTGCCCCGGGCATCAAAGGCATGGTGATGCTCGTGTTTGACCTGCCCAGCTTTCCCTACGTTTTCAAAGTCATCAAAGACTTCTACCCGGCGCAGAAAGAAACCACCCGAGAGCTCATCCAAAGCAAATACCTCTTGGTCAAACAACACGACCGCGTGGGGCGCATGGCTGACACGCTCGAGTACAGCAACGTGGCGTTTCCGCGTGACCGTTTCAGCGACGAACTTATTGAAGAAATCCGCCACTTCGCCCCCAGCCAACTTGAAATCTCTGATCGCGATGGGGATCAACGCACCGAAGTCATCCTCAAGCATGTCTACATTGAGCGTCGCATGATTCCGCTCAACATCTACCTCCAAGAGGCCACGTCTGAGCAAATGCGCCACGCCGTGATCGACTACGGCAACGCCATCAAAGACCTGGTGGCTGCCAACATCTTTCCGGGCGACATGCTCTGGAAAAACTTCGGCGTCACGCGGCACGGCAAAGTGGTCTTCTACGACTACGACGAAATCGAGTACATGAGCGATTGTCACTTCCGCCGCGTGCCCACCCCGCGCAACGACGAAGAGGAAATGTCGGGCGAGGTCTGGTACACCGTGGGCCCACGCGACATCTTCCCCGAGACCTTTGCGCCCTTCTTGCTCGGCAACCCTGCTGTGCGCGAAGTCTTCATGCGCCACCATGCCGACCTGCTCGACGCCTCGTTTTGGCAGCACCACCAAGGCCGCATCAAAGCCGGACACGTCCATGACGTTTTCCCCTATGAGCTCACCAAGCGTTTCAGTGTGCAACGCCAGGCCATCACCCGAGAGCCTGCCACTGCGTTTCAAGACACCTACCTCGGGAGTTTGTGATGCCAGATCCCATCGTCATCGTTGCCGCTGCCCGCACCCCCATGGGCGGCTTGCTGGGCGAGCTCTCAGGGCTGAGCGCCACGGCCTTGGGGTCGGTGGCCATCCAGGCCGCCGTGAGCCGGTCTGGCGTCGACCCACACAGCATCGATGAAGTGTTGATGGGCAACTGCCTCATGGCCGGGCTGGGCCAAGCGCCCGCCCGCCAGGCCGCCCTCGGCGCGGGGCTGCCGCTGTCGGTGGGGGCAGTGACCTTGTCCAAAATGTGCGGCTCAGGCTTGCGCGCCATCATGTTCGCCCACGACATGCTGCAGGCCGAATCAGCGCAGGTGGTGGTGGCCGGTGGCATGGAAAGCATGAGCAACGCCCCCCACCTGATGCACGTGCGCCGTGGCCTGCGCTATGGTGCGGGCCGCTTGCTCGACCACATGGCCCTCGACGGACTTGAGGATGCTTATGAGCCTGGCCGGGCCATGGGCGAATTTGCCGAAGCCTGTGTGGACAAGTACCAATTCACCCGCGAGCAGCAAGACGCCTTTGCCGTGGCCTCGACCCAACGCGCACTGCACGCCCAAGCGCAAGGCCATTTCGCCTGGGAGATGGCCCCGGTGAGCGTGCCCACCAAGACGGCACCCGCGGTGATCGACCGTGACGAGCAACCTGCCAAAGCCAAGCTCGACAAAGTCGCCAGCCTCAAGCCCGCCTTCAAAGCGGGCGGCACCATCACCGCGGCCAACGCCTCCAGCATCTCGGACGGTGCGGCGGCCCTGGTGCTGATGCGGCACTCCACCGCTTTGCGCGCCGGCCTCACGCCACTCGCACGCCTGTGTGCCAGCGCCATTCATGCCCAAGAACCCGCCTGGTTCACGACCGCGCCGGTGGGCGCCATCCAAAAGACCCTGAAGAAAGCCGGCTGGGTGGCCGATAACGTGGACTTATGGGAGATCAACGAGGCCTTTGCTGCTGTCACTCTGGCGGCCATGGCCGAGCTCCATCTCCCCCATGAACGTGTGAATGTTCACGGCGGCGCATGTGCCATGGGCCACCCCATTGGGGCCAGTGGCGCGCGCATTGTCGTGAGCTTGATAGGCGCCTTGCGCCAACGTGGACTGACGTCGGGCGTGGCAGCCCTGTGCATTGGGGGTGGTGAGGCAGCCGCCCTGGCTTTGGAGGTGATGTGAATGGCTGAAAACTTGAACCTGGCCTTGGTTGCCAACGGAGAAAAAATCGTCAAGACCTTGCGTCTGACCCGAGAAGACATCGTGCTCTTCGCCAAAATGAGCCACGACGAAAACCCTTTGCACCGTGATACCCAAGCCGCACAGCGTGCCCAATTTGGCGAAATCATTGCCAGTGGCCAGCACACTGCGGCGGTTCTGATGGGCTTCATGGCCAGCCATTTTTCACGCGAAACTGCGGGCCTGCAGCGAGAAATGCTGTGCCTCAACACCAATTTTTCGTTCAAAGCCCCGGTGTTCGCCGAGCAAGACATGCACCTTGCTTGGATCGTTCAGGCGGCACAATGGAACGGCAAACTGGGTGGCGTCTTGGCGCACCTCGACGGTCACGCCTACGCCATCAAGGACAAGCCTGCCGTGGTGGCGCGCGCCACGATTTTGGTCAAAGAGCTCAAGTCCTGAGCTTGGACCCCGTTCGCAAAATGCTGTGCCAATGGGTGACACACATGGCGTGGCGCGTGGCGTTTGGATTTCACGGTCGGGCTCTGTCGCCATCCACCTTTTGAAGCTTGCAAATACTGCCGGATGGATGGTGCTCATCCTGGCCATGGCACCACTGTCTGCCACGACAATCTCAGTAAACTCAGGCGCATTCGCCAAATCACCCGCACGCTTGGCCTGTACCACCCAAAAATCGTCTAGTGCGGTGTCCGCCGCTTGCCCTTCGCTGAGGATGCAGTGAACAGGCTGGCCTCCTGCATCCACTGCAATATGGATTTTCGTGCCGAAGCCTCCGCGCGAATAGCCGAGGGCTTGGGCTCCGGCTTTTTTTTTGCTCCGGCAGCATG
>JANMGB010000224.1:0-1293 GCA_031374415.1 Burkholderiales bacterium | reverse complement strand
CGCCGCGACCGGCATCAACGCCGACACGCAGCTGGCCGAGGAGCACGTGCGCGCCGTGCTCGAGCAGCTCGACTTCGTCTGGATCACGGGCGAGGTGCACGGCAAGTCGATGGACTACGGGCGCGCGCGCGTCTCGCTCGGCGGCGCCGAGGCGGCCGAGCGGCGGCGCGAGCAGGCGGGCACCGACGGCGCGCGCGCGCGAGCGAGCCCGCGCGCTTCAGCGACATTCGCGCCATGTTGAACGCGACGGCGGCGCCGCTCGCGGCCGACACGATGCAGCGCACGGTCGACGGCGACGCCGGCAGCCGCCGGCGCAACTGCACGCGCAACGTCGACAAGGCCGCCGAGGTGCCGTTCCGACTGGCGCGGCGCCTGCTCGACAGCATCGGCCTCGGGCACGTCGGCAACGGCAACGTGCGCCGGCGCGTGCTGCTGTTCGCCGGCAACCCGGTGTTCGCCAACGGCAAGTGGTGCAAGGGGCACATGGCGGCGCCGGCGAAGCAGCTGCTCGCCGGCATGGCGCGGCGCTTCAAGACGTTCGTGATCGACGAGTACCTGACCTCGCAGCTCTGCCCGTTCTGCGCGCACTGGCTCAAGAAGACGCGCGGACGCTCGGTGCGCCACTTTCGCTGCGAGAACGACGCCAGCAAGCGCGAGCACAACAAGGACTATCTCGCGGCATTCAGCATGCTGCAGCTCGGTCTGGCACTGCTGCTCGGCGAGCGCCTCGGCCCGTGGCAGCGCAAGAACGACGACGACGACGACGACGACGACGACAAAGCCACCGCCACTGCCAACCAGGGCCAGTCAAACGCCAAGAAGCAGAAGAGCGAGCAGAAGCCGAAGCAGAAGAGCGAGCAGAAGCGCAAGCGCGGCGGCGGCGACGACGACGACGACGACGAATACGCGCCGTAGCACGAGAACGCATCGCAGACAACGCCAAACGGTTCGTGTGCCACAGGCAAAGTGGCGGCGGTTTCGGTTTTCTAACTTTCTTTGCGGGTTTTTCGCTCGTTCAGGCAAGCAATCATCAGTGGATAACGCTGCAACAATACAATTATGTAAGCCCGACAAAACAGATCTTTCACACGAAACGTCATCTCACCCCACCAAACCCCACCAAACCCCCACCATTGTCCTCCCATCCAGTCTGATCGCGTCTTCACTCTAAAAAGAAAAATCTGGAGCTTTTTCCTCAGACACCAAGAGTGAGTGATCTTCTTTTGGCCGTTGCTCTTTCGCTGAGCGTTTTGTGCACAGTGTCGTTTCTGCCGCCGCCACCCGGTCCCGGAG
>JANMGB010000222.1:0-1350 GCA_031374415.1 Burkholderiales bacterium | reverse complement strand
TTTCGCCGGGGACGTGCCCATGCGGCAGTGGCTGGGCGAGCCGGGGTGGCCGAGACGGCCGCAGCCAAGGCCGGTGGGCCTTGGCGAGGAGTTGAGGGCGCATCCGGTCGGCCAGACGCTGTCGCATGGGTGCGTAGCGCTCTATCCAAAGTGGCCTCGGTGTTCGTGGCCGCCAAAGCCAGCATTCATGCGGTTTTCCATGCGATCTCCAAGCGACCTGGTGAAATATCCGGGCTAGCGCGCTCCAGGCTCGCCCAGGTTGGAGCGTGCCGTTGTGACGGCATGAGCCGCCAGGTCGATCACGTGCGCCTGTGTTGCGCCTGCAAGCGATCTGGCACGGGGTGCGTCCAGACTCACCGCCAGATCAAAAATCGCGTCCACTGTCGACTCAACGCGCGCTGGGGACAAGCTCGGGACCACCTCGCGTGCCAACGCGGCAGCCTGCGCCCTGAGTGTCAATTCACACTGACGTCCTTCAATCGACGTCTTGGCGGCCTGAGCAAACTGTTGACAGACAAACGGTCTTGGCGCGTAGACCGTGCCGGTAGGCTGCTTTTGGTCTCGTGCATTCGCAACAAAGAGAGCGTTAAATCGCTTGACCGCCTTGACCCCTGGATCCTGGCGGGCTTGCTCGAATTGCCTGTGCAACGCGGGCCCGTGCGTGCTGACAATGCCGTGCACCATGTCGGGCGGGGCGGCGTTTTTCGTGTATGCATGGTCTACCACCTCAACGACAGGACCGTCTCCCCATGCCTCAATGATGGCTTGAGGCACGGATCCGTCTTGGGTCGGCTGTCCCTGGACCACGATCCAGCTGTGGTCAGTGTCGCGCGCGCTGTGCTGCCTCACGCGTTCCCCAGCAAGCAGGCGACCTGCATGCACATGGGCCGCCACGTTGGCAAACTCTCCGCAGTTGCCACAGCCGGCATAGGCGGCCAGCGCGGCGTCTTGCATGTGCGTGACCGTCGGATCCACGCCCAAGGAGGAAGTGCTTTTGACAAGATGCCTTTGGGCCAGAAGGCGATGGAACCCCACATTGCGCGTATGGCGCAAGTCGGTTGTCACATTGCCCCGACCATAAGACATGATGGACAAGACGTCCTTCTTGCTCTGATTGGCACGCTTGAGCAGATCCTTGGTGTGCGGATCAACAGGCCGGCCAGTCGTATGGCGGGCCAGCAAATAGGCGGCAAGATCCAAATCGCAGGGTTGACATCCTCACCGCCCTGAAGAGGCGATGATTCCTTCTGCAAGACGGCGATGTCCCGCCGCGAGAATGTTCTTGGCTGCGTTCACGTCACGGTCGTGTACCGTGCCGCAATCGTTGCAAGTCCATTCTCTTATTCGCAA
>JANMGB010000207.1:0-4866 GCA_031374415.1 Burkholderiales bacterium | reverse complement strand
TGAGCGCATCCACCTCTGGCTGGCGGGCCTGCGCCCCATAGCGCCAAGAAAGCACCATGGCCGCCAGCACGAACAGGCCCACTCCCAGTGCGAAGATCAGCTTAGTCAACTCCATTTTCATCCTTGCTCGCAGTTGACTTTGGGCCCATCGAGGGCCTAAAGTCAAGCGGCTAGCCCTAGGGGCTAGCCGGTTTGTGCCGGACCCTAGGGGTCCGAAGGCACTCTCTTTTGACTTACACCGTCAAAAGAGAGTGCCAACCCCATGCCGTCTCGGCTCAAAGGAGCCCTCGGCTGCCGCAGCTCCTTGGCCCGCAGGGGTCAGACGTTCAAAAGATCCAGCCTCTATCGGAAAATTGCCATCTAGCTCAGGCTTGTCAATATAGAAATCATCAAGCGAATGGTATGGATGGATACGCGCCTGACTTATACATGACCCCTGCGCTAGCAGTAATGCCCGCGTGTGGTTGCATACACAAGGTGAAGCCAATCATTGGGATAACTGCTTTGGCTAGGGCCAGATGGGCTGCAAGCGGAAGCAGTACCTGCTGTGGCAAACCAAGAAATAGTATTGTCCCGCTTGCGCCAGCAACCATTGAGCCCGCGCTCGCATCAACATACATACATGAGCCAAGGAAGTCGCTTATTTCCAAATCAGCATTTTTGCAAGCTGGCATTTTAAAAACAATCCCAGCTGACAAGAAATCAGTTGGGGCAAACAGGCCCTGAGGTAGCGGAGCATTTTTGAGTCCTTTGGGGCCTAAGCTGGCGCCGACACCAGCCCCCCTATAACTTAAGTCGACCGTATCCGTCGTCACATTATTCTCATCAGTTTTAGTAATTCTTATCATCCCTCCGGATATGGAAAATAGGGCGAATCCTACGCCTCCGGTTGATGATGTTTCAAATTTCCAGTCACTTACTATTTTCATATTTAATACCACGTATATGTTACTTTGATTTCAATGATGCCGCCGTAGCTAAAGAAAATACTACAGTGAAGAAAAGCAGTGAAATTGTTCCAGTCCACAGCGCCCCGATGGCGTTGGTGGAGGCAAACCTGTTTGGCCGCTCAGGATCATACAAGACGGTAACCTTGTCACCAACGTTATAAATAACAAGCCCACTTTGTGAGTATCTTATTAATTTACCATCAATGGTTCTGAATTCCACCTTGACATGTCCCCTGCCTGCATTTAGTGCAACGACTTCGCCATCTGCAGATTTGGACTTCAATATAAAATTTAGCTCATATATTGAGGTGCATATGAGCATTAATAAAAATACAAATGAGACTAGTGAGAATAGTAAAACTTTGTTCCAATCCTTGTCGGACATGTCGGGTGGCTTGGTGAGTTTTGGATATTTCATTCCGTTTCTCTTGCGGTCTGGCTCAAAACAATTTTGGCGTACTTCACTGAGAATTAGGTAGGCACCCGACGTAAGTCATAAATAAATAGCGAGGCTTGTTTTAAACACGTGCTCTGGTTAAGCAGCAGCCTTATTGGCCGACAGATCCCAGCCGCCAGCATCGTTACCAATATTGGCCGTGCCATCGGCCTTGGAGCCTTTGTGTGCCCACACGATCTTGGCGTACTTGACTGAGAAGCTTTCGGTGGGCAGTCCCTCTGATGCCACGTTGGTTTGCACGCTGCTGACAATAGCGTTGCTGAGCTTGATCGTCAGGTAGTTGGTGCGCACCGTGCCGGTGGCGCGGAAGAATTGAATTTCGATGTCGTAGGCGTAAGCAGCCGAGCAGGCCTCCCACAGATAGACGCTGGCCTTGTCCACGTCCTTGGTAAACATCATGGGGGCATGCTGACAGCGCTCTGCCGAATGACCGCCGGCTGTGGATGATGTGGCGGAGGTGGGCTGTTGAATGCCTTGGGCCCAGGAGGTCACTTCCAGCCAATCTTTGTGGTCCGAATCTGTGGACTCGCCGGGGATGTCTTTGGAGTTGGTCTTCTTGGTGAACTTCAGGTAAATGTCTTTCACTGCGTGCTCCTGTGTGTGCTTGATGAATAGAGCACTTTACTGCGCTGGGTGAGCGTTCCGGGTGAGTTGCAAACAGTTACTTTCTGGCCACCACGCAGGTCAATAGGCTTTATGTGAACGAAATGAGAAAAGCAACAATAGCGCACACTGCAAAGTATAAATGATCGCTTATGATGACAACAGTTGTCCGCGTTGCGGATACGTCAAAACCGCAAGGAGACCCCACCATGGCAGACACCATTGACCACGGCACCCTGTCCCGCCTCGTTGAGGCCGGGGCCGTCCGCGGTGCCCATGTCGTAGGCCAAAGCGGCGGCTGGGCCGTGATGGTCAAGTACGGCATGACTGAGCGGCCCTTGGCCGCTCAACGCACCCGACAAGTCCGCCTGTTCCGCAAATTAGAGACCCTGGTGTCCTACCTCAGGGCCATCGGCATTGCCCGCTTTGATGTGGACGCGGCCAACTACGACACGAACACCGCGACGGCTTCCCGAAGGCCTGATCGGTCCGAAGCGCTCAAGCGTGCTCACGAAGCCGCAGCCTATGACGCCTGGTTCCGTGACCAGGTGCAGCAAAGCATCGATGACCCTCGCCCCAGCGTGTCAGATGAGGAGGCCCGCGCTATGTTCGCCAAACGAAGGGCCGCTCTGCGGCAGGGTGCGTAGTGGGGGTAGTGCTGAGGCTGATATGGCGACCCATGGCCCTTGAGGATCGCGACACCATCATGGATTTCATCGCGCAGGACAACCCCGCTGCTGCGGTCGAGCTGGACGACGACTTCGAGGCCAAGGCCGAGCTGGCTCGCCAGCGCCCTACCCTCTACCGCACGGGCCGTATGAAAGGCACTCGGGAAATCGTCGTGCGCCCCAATTACGTCATGGTCTACCGCATTGAGGATGACGGTGCCACTGTCGCCGTGTTGAGGGTGCTCCATACCGCTCAGAAGTGGCCACCTAAAGTGGCCAAAGGATAAGTGCCAGATCATCGCTATACTTTCATGAAATGCTGCAATCAGCACATCATGAAAGGTTGAATTCATGAAAATAATCGTCATTACTTCCCAGAAGGGCGGCAGCGGTAAGACCACACTGGCCGCACATTTGGCCGTCGAGGCGGAACGTGCCGGTGACGCACCAGCCTGGCTGATCGACACTGATGAGCAAGGCACGTTGAGCCAGTGGCACGAGCGCCGCGAGGCCGAGACGCCGCAGCGCGCTGAAATGCCATTTGCGCGCCTATCGATTGGCCTGGCGAATATGGCTGAGCGTAGCGCGGCCTATTGCTTCATCGACACCGCGCCCACTATCTCTGACCAAAGCGCCTCCCTCATCGGCTTGGCCGACCTCGTATTGATCCCGGTGCGCCCGTCTCCCGCAGACCTGTGGGCTGTCGCCGAGACCGTCACCCTTGTGAAGAACGCCGGTAAGCCGTTCCTGTTCGTGCTGACTCAGGCCAAGTCGCAAGCCACCATTACCGCTCAGGCTGTCGCAGCGTTGTCTCAACATGGCCGCGTGGCGCAAGCCTTTATCGCCGACCGTGTGCCTTATGCCGGAGCCATGACGGGCGGCCGTACCGCGCCGGAGCTGTTCCCAAAAAGTGCCGCCGCCGAGGAAATTTCCAACTTGTGGCGCGAAGTGAAATCATGTTTTAATGAAAACAGCAAAATAGCAAAGAAGGTAACTTATGGCTAAAGCCGTTGCTGTGACCGCCGCCGACCTGGCACCGATCAAGCCGCGCCAGCAGACCACCACGCGGCAGCGCGGAGTCGTGTCGTCTGCTGATCTGATACCACTGCAATTCCGCATGAACCCAGAATTCGTGCGCGCCTTCAAGCAAGCCGCACTCGATCGGGACATGAAACTTAATGAATTGTTGAATGAGTGTTTTCATGAATTCATGAAAACAAAGGGTTAGTTGTCATCGCCACTGCCATCAACGACATCGATAAAGTTTTTCGCCAACTCTTCTCGCTGACCTTCCTTGCGGCGACGGTATTCTTTGATGAAAAGAACTCGATCACCCTTAAAAAACAGGGCTGGATTTGTCCAGTAACTACTTGATGTTTTAGGGTAAATGAATTGCTTCATCAGAAGTTCTTTAAGCCCGCGCATCCATGTGCGTTCGCTCATCTCCAAGTCACGACCGTTAATTCCATCACCGAACCAAAATAACTCCACAGAGTCAGCATAGCCCCGGCTCATTGGGGTTCGCTGATACTGATCTAGTACGACCTGAAAAACGCGCTGAGCTGCCTTCGTCAGTTCGTAACTTGCTGCGACACCAGCAGCAAAAACCTTCACGAACTCAGCGTCGTCGCGCTCTTCAACTTGGTGAATTGCTGCAACGCCTGCGATCTCACCTGTTACAGCGTTGACGAGATCCTCACCCCTCCCAGACATCACAAGTCGACGCTTGGTCCTGAAATTCTGACGCTCTACCAACGGATTGATGAGCGGGCTCATCATTTGCGCTTTCATCGCTTTTAGTGACAATTTATCCGACATATTTTGAGCCTTTTTTGTCCGTTCAACAGACACGCATTGTTCCACAAACTGACAAAAAATCAAGTTTTTTTGTCACCAGAACCGCAACTTCTGTCACTTCGCCGGCCAAAGTTGTCAGTGACCGTGAGACAGGGCCTAGCTTTCCAGCGAGTCCTTCTCACTCTGTACGTAGTACGCAAAAATTTCGGTCCCTGCGGGGCCCAATCAACAGGCCCCCCGAGGGGGCCGGGATAAAGGGCGGCCATAGGCCGCTGACCCCCGGGCGTCCCGCCCGCGCCCTAGGGGCGCTCCTTGGCAGGGGGCATGCTGCCCCCAGACCCCCGGGGGCTTTGCCCCCTAGGAGGGCCTGTACGGCCCTCCAGGCGCCCCC
>JANMGB010000202.1:0-1680 GCA_031374415.1 Burkholderiales bacterium | reverse complement strand
GATTTGCGGGTGTGTGTGCTTGCAACTTGCTTGCAACTTGCTTGCAACTTGCTTGCAACTTGCTTGCAACTTGCTTGCAACTTGCTTGCAACTTGCTTGCAACTTGTGGGGTGTTTACTGCGCAACGCCCGCTGCTGCATTGGCAGCGGCAAGGTCGGCGGCATTGTAGGCCTCTGCACAGGTGCCCGCGCGAAGCGGCTCTTTCGGCAGCAAGACAAGGCCAAGCTGCGCGTGCGTGTACACGAGGCAGATGGGAGCAACGTGCGGCAGGTCTTGCACAAGCACGGCAATCAGTGGATCGCCTGGCGGCCCTACATCAGACCGCTTGACAGCCTCGTCCACGGCTAGCTCGAGCGCGCGCAGCGGCATGTGCGAGGTGAACTCGATGTCCGCCCAGACAGCTCGCAGATCGCGCGCCTCAGTCAGCGCACGTCCCATGTCGCGCAACGTAGTAGTCTCGGTGCGTGCCGCGCTTGCACTCGCGCTGTCACGTGCCGCCTCGGGCACGGCCTCGGGCACGGCCTCGGGCACGGCCTCGGGCACGGCCTCGGGCACGGCCTCGGGCACGGCCTCGGGCACGGCCTCGGGCACGGCCTCGGGCGTAGCCGCCTTGGCCGCCGCCTTGGCTGCCGCCTGCGCGACCTCGGTGCGCGTTGCTTGTTCGTTGGTAGCATGCGCCAAAGCAGCAATCTCGGCATCAAGCGAGACACGCTCAGCGTGAGCGCGCGCGTGCAATTCCGCAAGCGCGTCGGCGCGCTGCACGCCAAGCTCGGGCACGATAAGCGCGCGCCCAGGCGGGAACGTAAGTTGTACAACAAGTGCGCACGGCGCGCCAAGCTCGGCATCGTCGGCAAGTACGCGCAGCGCGCGAAGCACGGGCGCAATCGGCGACGCCCCGTTGCGCAGCAGAGGCGCAGTCATGCGGCGATAGGCGACCGCGCGCGCAGTGTGCGCTGCATCTTCGCGCGTACCGTCCGCGACGCAGCACACAAGCGGCTCGGGCCCAAGCACGAGGTGTCGCATGCCGTCCTCGCCTGGCGCGCTGTATACATCGCGCACCATGGAGCAGCACAAACTGAGCTGCGGCTCGTTAGCAAGCATGACGACGCCCGGTTCGCTTGCGCCAAGGCACGCAAGGGACACGAGCAGCAGCACGGGATACGGCGCGCCGCCAGCACGCCAAACGCGCGCAGCATTGATCATGCGATCGCGGTCCGCGCGCGTCTCACGCGCGCCGTCCGCGACGAGCTTGTCGCGCAGCGCAACAGCGTCAGGCGCATCGGCTTCGGCGGCGCGCGCAATTGCGACCACGATTGCCGATTGAACATGGCCCGCACAAACACCAATACGACAAGCTGGCGCGCCAACGTGCGCGGCCACACTCGTGTACAGCTCGATCAGCTGCGGTATGCCGGCAATGTCGCACGCGGGCGCCTGCTCACCGCGCAAACGCGCACGCACGCCGGTGCGCAAGGCAACAAGCGTTGCTTCGATGCGTCGCATGGCCGCAACGCGATCGTCTTCAAGCGTGCCGCAGTCCATGTCGACTTCAAGATCAATCCCCGCGGCAGCAACACGTGCGGCGCGAGCGTGCTCGGCAGCAAGCGCAGTGATACGTGCGCGTGCAATGTCCATATCCTGCGTGCCTGTGTCTGTGGCTGTGGCTGGCGGCGGCGCCGG
>JANMGB010000138.1:0-3975 GCA_031374415.1 Burkholderiales bacterium | reverse complement strand
TGCAGCGCCATGGCCAAGCCTGGCCACCGCGACTGAGCCGCCGCGGGTCTGGATGCGGTGCAAGCCATAAACCCGCCTTGCACCGCATCCGACAGCGTCCTTGGGGCCGTGCCGCGTCAAGGGTCCGCTTCGCCGCTGCGCGCCCTTGACCCCCACACCATCGGCGCACTGCCACCAAAACAGACAGCGGCTAAGAGGAAAAGCCCGAGCAAAAACAGGCCCTCCATGGGCCAAAATGTGCGTCTAGGCGAAATTTTTAGAAAGTGGGGTCAAAGACCGCGTGCGCGTCCTCGTAAACCGTTGATGCGTATAGGAAAAACCGCATCCGTTACGACAAGTTCGCGTCGGGCGATTTGTATTACAACAGGAACCGATACTACGACCCGCACTCGGGTAGGTTCGTTTCTAAAGACCCGATTGGGTTAGCTGGTGGAAATAATTTGCATCGGTATGCGCCGAACCCTACAGAATGGGTTGATCCATATGGTCTGGCTCCAGGTTATGCTATTGTTCGGCACTATGGTGGTATGGGTGTTAATACTGGCCACTACTCTGTGGAGGTGGTCCAGCCACGAACCGCAGATAGAGTGCATACCCATCAGTGGTACAACGATGATAAAAGTGGCATGACTATTAGGAACGAGAAAAAGGAAAAAATGTTGCAACATCAGCCTGTTCTTCACACTGAGCGTATTGAGCTTAAGGATGCTGATGCTGCACAGGCGTATCAGCGATCCGTCATAGGGAAGCCAGACGGAGCTTATGATGTTAAGACAAATAGTTGCCAGACCCACGTCGCAAATGTTCTCAGGGCCGGGGGTGAATCGATCTCGCCAGGATATGGGGCTCAACAAAAATACCTTTTAAGAAAGGGTTTTAATGTGAAGGACCCAAATTTTAAGAAGCCAGAAAATGATTAGACTTTCGGAGATAACATGGCAGGATATGTTTGTAAAATTCATCCAGCGTCGATAAAAATTGCTCACGCCTCAAATTCTCTCATCCAAGAGATAAAAAAAAATGAGCCCCCATTAAAATCAAAATACATATCTGTTGAAATGGATGTATGCGAAATTTGTGCATGCATATTGGATTCAGAACTTGAAGAATTGGAGGTGCTTCTTGGTGGAAAATTTGACAAAGATGACCGGATTGTCCTTCCCCTAGATCAGGAATGGCGGCAAGATATTTTTTCAAAGCGGATAGGCCTTATGTGTTGGATGTGCCTCAAAGAATATCGCGACTCCTGGCGGGCGTTGAATTCAGGGTCATCGCATGAAGGAAATGCGTGAACGTGTGATATAGGAGAGGAGAGGCACGCATCGAACCCGTGCAAAGACAGGCCCGCCATGGGAAACATGTGCGTCTAGGCGAAATTTTTAGAAAGTAGGGTCAAAGACCGCGTGCTCGTAAGCTGTTGATGCATATAGGGAAGATTGCATCCGGTACGACAAGTGTGCGTCGGGCGATTTGTATTCAACAGATATCGATATTACGCCCCGAATTCAGGAATAATATTTTCTAAAGAGCCGATTGGGCTAATAATTAAGCAAAATGATTTTGCTTTGCCAGAAGACTCAGATCCTGAGGTTCTTGATCAGTTGTGGCCACGCTTCAAAACCACAGGGGATGCGACGGTACTTGAGCTGATTGTCTCCGTACTAGATTAGACGGATATCGTCAGGATTCACCTTCAGGAATGATTAGAAACTACGTCGCCAGAGTGCTGGAAAGTCGAACCGTATAGCAGTTACCGTGAAATGTTTATTCGATGCATGTTTCCAGTTGACTATGAAGAGCGATCCATAAGTGGACCGCTGGATTTGGATCTTCATGTGGCAATTTTGGCACGCAACGGTAAACTGAAGTTCAATCAGCTACCTTACTCTTCTACGCAGAGTGAGATTGTGCATCTTGCAATGAAGAGCGCCGCCCTTTGGTCGCTTTTATCTCTGGCTGAACAAAGTGAAGTTGTCGCTTCATTCTGTAGTGAGGCAAGTAAAAAGTTCGGTGAACCCGCGCGGCTGCATTTATCGACGAATTGAGTTTTTTTTAGAATTAAACCGATATGAATTCTGATTTCACGATATCGAGCATTAACGCAGCAGTACCGCAAGATTTTGTTTCTCAGATCCTTGAGCCTACAGGTGGGAAAATTGATCGGCCCGAGAGCTGGTTCTACTCCGAAGTACACCGTGAAAATGCTTACATGTGGACGATTTCCCGTGAGGATACGTCATGCGGAGCTCCTTACACAACCGGTGTTCGAATTCAGGTCTTTGTAGGAATTTTGCAAGATACAGGTCAGAGTGCTAAGCAGTTCATTCTTGATTTTTTTGAGGGCAAGAAAAAGCAATGCTTGATCACCAAGATCATCGAGGAAAGTGATCAAGAGCTGTTCACTCGTGTGGGTATCGAAACTAACGAGGGTGACCATCACATTCTCTATTCACTTTTTTGGGGAAACGACAACCTGGATATCGCAGTGATTTCCATCGCTGGCACCACGAAGGATCAGTGGGATACATACGCAGCAGTATTTAACCGGATGAGTGCTTTTGAGATCATCGACATGAAGCGTTTTGATTAATGAGCTTTGCCTCATTGGTTCAAGCCTTGCGTTTTTCCTCTACTTCTAAGACCCGTCCCCTAGAGCAAAATATACCTGCCACTGATTATTATGTGGCTCTTCGAAGGCGCTGACTATTTGTAAAACAAGTGGTCGCACCCATAAAAAATGAGTAAATGAAAAATTATAAGTTACATTATAATTTTATCAATGAATGATAGGGAGTCAAGTCTCCTCGGGCTTTAATCAAACAAGATACAACGTGAAATATATAAATATGAAGTCAATTATCTTTTCCATCATGGTCTCTACGGCATTAATTTTTTCTTTGTCCGCAAATGCTTCATCATCAGATCAACGCGAACTAGTCCGGCGTCTCATCGAGTGTAAGGGATCAACCGAAGACATGATAAAATTCCAAAAATTGGATAATTATGGCAAGGGGAAGATAAACCGCCTCTCTGATGAAGAGGCGCAGAAATACAGTTCCATTGTAGGTTTGTTAGCAAAAGATGATCAGAATATTTCTGCATTCGGATTTAGTTCAAAAATTTTCTGGGCTGGTGGGATGGGTAAAGGTCTTGATTCGTTTGGGCTTGTTTTTTTGTCGAAGGATATCGTCCACGAGGTTCGGGCTATTGCCAATAAATTACAGTTGACAAAAGTCGCTGACAATGAAATCGAGCAGATATATATTAACTTTATAGATAATGATAAAACGATGGTTTTATGGAATGCGGCCTATGGGGGTGAAAAACTTGGCGACCCAAGAAGTATGCAGTATACTTTGAATTGTTTTTACGGTGAGGCTGCAGCTAAACGCAATCGTGAGATGGTAGACCGGCACAAGTAAGACATCCGATTACTGCCGACGAAGAACTGGGCTAGTTTAACTAGCTCTGCCGATTATAAATTGAGCCAGGGGATTTAGTAACCATGACTGGGCAAAGCCGGGGGATGGTTACTGGTACCTATGACGAAGACATCAATAGTTGAATGACTCATGCTGGAAATGTTTCAAGTTTCCGCAACGTCAAAGATTCTGTCACCTAATCTTTCTTTTCTGAGGCATCTCCGGTGCCATCCTCCGGTTCGTCGAACACCAAGCGCAGCGCGTACGGAATGGGCCGGGGCCGGGTCACGCAGGCAAACATCACGAGCAGGCGCTGCACTTCGTGTCGGGTGAATCCCCCTGGCGGCACGTGCAGCTCCAGGCGCGCGGGTAGCAGGGTGTGGTCGCCAGCGCGTTTCCCGATCCCCATGTTGTGTCCACCCAAACGCTTGCCGGTCTTGCTGGAATTTTTGATGGCCACCCCGTGTCATGGGGTTCCACGCCGTGTCGACCACGCAAACTCGCTGAAATTCGGCGACTTTTTGTTGCCACGAATTTCCCCAATGAACGTATT
>JANMGB010000137.1:0-3756 GCA_031374415.1 Burkholderiales bacterium | reverse complement strand
CCCCGCCATGGGGCAAAATGTGCGTCTAGGCGAAATTTTTAGAAAGTGGGGTCAAAGACCGCCTGCGCGTGCTCGTAAGCTGTTGATGCATATAGGGAAAAATGCATCCGGTACGACAAGTGTGCGTCGGGCGATTTGTATTTCAACAGGTATCGGTACTACGATCCTTACAGCGGTAGGTATGTGTCGAAGGATCCGATTGGGCTCACCGGCGGCCTTAATGAATTTAGATTTGTTAAGAACAATCCTGTATCTCGTGCAGACCCATGGGGTTTAGTTGACATTAACTTATTGCATCCAAGTGAATGGCTTCATAACGAAGTAGAAAAACTTCCATCATCGCCCAAGACGATTACACTGGCTGCACATGCAAATCAGCATGCAATTTATAACCAGAATGACGAGCCTATGAGAGCGCCACAAGTAGCAGATCAAATCCAAAAACTACCACAATATAGCAAGGATAAAACAGTTATTCTTTATGCATGCGATGCTGGAAAAGGCAGCAACTGCTTCGCTAGCCGCCTGTCTTCGTGCTTGGGTGGCCAACGAGTGTTAGCTGCTGATGAATCAGTTTGGCCGATCAATGGTAAGCCAGTTATTGCGCCAGTATCGCCACACGATGAAAATGAGCCTGATATGAATAAACGCAGGAAGTTCAAGGTTTTCAAAAAATGAACGAGTTTATCTTTCAGGATAGATTAGACTACGCCATTAGATGTTGGTTTTCCAGGCCGCCAAAAAAGAATCAAAATTTTTCAACGTTTAAGGATCAACACAATCTAACCACCGATGAATTTCTCTCCCTTTTTGATGAGGCAAAGAATGGGGATTCTGGGGCTGCGTTTAGAATAGCAATGTTTTATCGCCTCACAAAGCGTGACAACTCTGAGGCAGATAAGTGGCTCGCCTTAGCTGCCAGCTTAGGCCATTCCACGGCCCAATACAGTCTCGCATCTAATTTGTTAGATATCGGTGATTTGGCCGGTGCAAAAATATGGGCAATTAAATCTCAGTTCGGTGGAAATAATAGCGCGACGCAATTGATAGAAGAGATAAATTCAGTCCGACCAGGTGAAAAATCATGATGAAGAAATAGGACTTTGCTTTTGATCGCCATAGATACTATGAGCCCCATAGCGGTCGATATGCCTCGAAGGATCCTATATTGCTCGCTGGTGGGGTTAATGACTTCAGGTATGCCAGCAATAATCCTGTTGGTCGTGCAGACCCATGGAGTTTGGTTTATATAAATCTTCTTAATCCACAAAAAGACCCATGGCTCCATAGTCAAGTCAAGCTACTTCCGACATCACCGAAAAAAATCACTTTAGCCGGGCATGCCGATTCTAGAGAGATTGATGATGAACGAGGTAAACAGTCAAAACCGTTGAATGCAAAAACGCTGGCCCCGGAAATAACGTCTCACCCGAAATACAGTCAAGACACAACGATTGTTCTCTATGCTTGCGACGCAGGAAAGGGCAATATTAGCCTTGCAGAGCAGCTATCAAAGCGACTTGGAAACACAGTGGTTGCGGCTGATGAATCAGTTTTGCCAGAGAATGGAAGAACTGTTGTCGCGCCCATATCCCCTACAGATCAAAATGCACCCGATATGAGCAAAAAAAGAAGGTTTAGAGTCTTCAGGCCATGAGAGAAATAAATATCAAAGACAGAATTGATTGCGCAGTCAAGTTAATGGAGAATTATCCAAATTTGAGCGGAAAACGATCTTTTCACAGCAGTCATTACATTGCACAAGAAAGTTTCCTAGATAAGATAGCGGCTGCAAAAAATGGAGATATAGAATCAATTTTTGACGTAGCGCAGTTTTACAGGCATACCATTCGGGATAGGCAGGAGGGTTGGCTATGGATGGAGTATGCGGCCTCACTGGGCGACGCGGTGGCGCAACGAAACATGGCAATTTATTATCAAAGTGAGGGAGATTTTGTATCGGCAATTGTTTGGGCAGAAAAAGCATTGGGGGGCGGAGAGAGTGACGCGCAGGATATAATCGATGAGATAAGAAACATTCAATAATTAACTGTCTCGCCCAGGCGAATGTAAGCGTTCCGCTAATGCCCTAACTTAGCTCGTTGGGCGGCTCGAAAGATCGGCTTCCAGAAATACAACAAAGGCGCAGTAAATAATGGGTATTATTCGCTGTAAGGTTCATGGAGTTCAAGGTTTCTACGAGGTTTGTGAGCATATCGATGCAGCCCTAAGCGCCGGCACGAAATTGCGCAGTATACGAATACTCGAAGTCGAGGTTTGCGAAACTTGCGAGGACCGCTATGACCTAGCGCGCTTCATGGACGAAGAGTTCCCTGATTGGAGCAACGACGCGGAGGTTCAATATAAAACCTTGAATGCTACGTCGAAGTGTCGTTGCGTCCAATGCATCGCGGCTGTCGAGTTGTCGTCAACGCGGGTGAACGGCGGGCCAGACCCGTTTCCGCCATACGAGCGCACGCTTACGTATCTCCAACAGGACATTGTGGAGCGTCTCGAGACTGCTTTACTCGGCGCCTTTGAGTTTCGTCAGTCCGTAGTCGATCCCAGTAGGAAGGCGCTTTGGGTCCGTTACGGTGCGATCACACGCCCTCTCACGATTACGATCTACTACGTCACGGAGCGCAGTCATCAGGATGCCATCTTGCAATGGCTCGAGCGATTTTTCGAGCGCTTTCCACAACGACAGCGGCGCGTCCTGTTTTACGGTGCTGAGAACTGGAAAGAGGTTCCCGCTGAGCCTCCTGCCATCAGTGCTTTCACGCGAGGCCCGGAAGAACTGCTGTGGCAACACGACACCGATCCGCCGCCTCCCGTTCGTTGAAAGTGGTGCGTGCTGATGGGGTTGCCCACACCTCAGGGACCGGCTGCGAGCTGCACTTGCATCCGACAACTCCCCTACACCTCAACGGTTGATCTGTCGGGTCTTCAATGCAAGGCCCTGGGTGACAACCTCATTCGGATTTCGGGTGCTGCGGAGACCGCCCACCAGCCCGGTGTCCGGTACAGGTTCTGCGTTTTGGCCGATGGTGCGACTGGTGATCTCGCTTATGCGGACACGCGATCAACGGCCGCGTTTAAGAAGCACTGTGTGGGGAAAGTGGGGAAATCTGTTCGCTAAATTGGCTAGGTGCAGCTGCGGTTCGCACCGGTACGCCCAGGGGGTGGGGATCGCGGCGGACTCTCAGCAGGCCTATTTTTGGCTTCTTTTGTCGAGCTCTCAAGGCTTTACGGCTGCCCCTCAAAATCGTGATCTTGCTGCGGCCGATCTTACGCCAGCGCAGCGAGCAGCGGTCCAGGCCAAGGCGCGTGACTGGAAACCGAAGCGATGAGTCTAGAAGCGGAGCCACCGGACTGATCCCGGGTCCAGATACCCTAGGTCGTGGATGCGGTCTGCCTCCACGCGGAGGGGATTCCCAGCATGCTGAGGAAAACACCGTTCTTATCCAGCCATGCATGGGGCCTCGGTTCTCCGCACTCCCGCGGCTACGCCGCCTGCCACGTGGAGGGTGTCTTGGCTGAATGGAGGTCCACAAGTTGTCGATGCAGCGCTGGCCGCCTTGCCCTTTGTGGCTGGTCGTGGTGTGGTCACATGTCGTGTCCACCCAAACGCTTGCCGGTCTTGCTGGAATTTTTGATGGCCACCCCGTGTCATGGGGTTCCACGCCGTGTCGACCACGCAAACTCGCTGAAATTCGGCGACTTTTTGTTGCCACGAATTTCCCCAATGAACGTATT
>JANMGB010000055.1:0-1225 GCA_031374415.1 Burkholderiales bacterium | reverse complement strand
CAGGCGGCGATGGCGGCGATCGAGCGCCGAGTCGACGACCGACTGCGCGGCGACGCAGCGTTGCGCAACAAGTACGCTCTTGTGACAACGCTCTCGCTGAAGCGCCGTTTGCCGCAGCTGCTACTAACGACGCCCGAATTTGCCGCGAGCTCGGCGGCCAAGCTGGACGGCGAGGTGAAGAACAAGCGCGTCAAGGTGATTCTGGTCGGCGACAGCGGCGCGGGCAAGACGCAGATTCGACGTCGGCTGGGCGGCAAGCACGCGTTTGAGGCCGTGCACAAGTCGACGGACACGGCCGAGGTGACGAGCGTGCAGGTGACGAGCTTGACGTTGGCGTCGAAGACACGCTGGGAGGAGCGCGATGTGGAGAGCGCGGCGGAGCGCATGCAGCTGTACGGAGCGGCTGCGGCGCGATCGCTGATGACGATGGATGGGCACATGCGACGTGGCGTGGAGATGTGCGACGACGAAGATCGCTCGAATCTGGCGCCCAAGCGCACGACTGCGATTCGCGCCGAGTCGTCGTCGTCGTCGACGTCGTCGAGTGTGCGCATCGACTCGACTGTGAGCGGCGCTGCTTCGGCTCCGGCGCCGCCGATCGCGACTGCAGAGCCGCCTCTGTCGTCGAGCGCATCGAGCAGTGCTGCGGCGACGTTTCCGGCGTCGTTTGTGCCGGTCGAGGTCGATTTCGAGATGATGGACGAGCGCACGGTGCTGTCGCTGTGGGACTTTGGCGGACAGACCGAGTACTTTGCGGTGCACGATCTGTTTCTGACGCGCGGCGCCGTGTACGTGCTGGTCATCAACTGGACGCTGGGCGTCGAGAAGGCGCGCGAGTCGGCGCAGCGGTGGATGGACGCGATTCGGGCGCACGTCGACGACGCACTGGTGCTGCCGGTGCTGCCACGGTGTGGCGCTGCGAGTGTCGGCGATCAGACGCTCGAGGATGTGGCGTACGAGATCGAGAGGCTGGTCGGGTATGCGCCGGTGCGCGTCGATAGCGATGGCGACATCAACTACGACGCGCTGAAGCGCGATTTGCTGTTGGTCGTCGAGAAGAGGCTCGCCGACTCAAGCACGCACAGCAAGGTGCCGCTGCGTTGGCTGCGTGCGCACGACGAGCTGGGCCGCCTGCGCGCCGAGGAGAAGAAGCAGTGGGTGACGCGCGGCGAGTTTCGCGCGCTGCTGCAGTCGCTGTATCGCGTCGGAGCGGCGGCGGTGAGCG
>JANMGB010000043.1:0-34055 GCA_031374415.1 Burkholderiales bacterium | reverse complement strand
CCGCCTCCGCTTCCGCCTCCGCCCCCGCCACCTCCTCCGAGCCTGCCTCCGCCAAGCCCTCCGCCGCCCCCTAGTCCGCCCCCACCGCCTCCGCCGAGTCCGCCGCCACCTCCTCCGAGCCCGCCTCTGCCAAGCCCTCCGCCGCCGAGCCCGCCTCCGAGCCCGCCTCCGAGCCCGCCTCCGGCACCACCGTCATGCGTCCCCGCGCCCCCGACTTGCTTGCAAGCTCTGACCCAGGCGCAGTGCATCACCGCGGGCGGCGTCTACCAAGGAAGCGCCAGCTCGTGCCCTGCGCCTCCTCCTTCCCTCACCGAGTAAACACACACAAAAGTTGCGCGCGTGGCGTGCGTGCGCATAAGGGGGCCCGCGGGGACGTGCGGCACATCACAGCACTGCGCAGCACCGCCGCCAACACGCCATGCAGGCCTACATGTTGCTGATCGCGGCCTTGGCGCTGGTCGCCAGCTGCGCGCCTCCTCCGCCAAGCCTGCCGCCAAGCCCGCCTCCAGCGCCCCCAGTCACTGGCACGCAATGCTGTCGCGCAATTTGCAGGTCTGCCGGAGGTGGTGATGTTGTATACAGTTACTGTGCGCCCGCGGCCGCGCAGTGCGACGTTGCTGAGTTTGAGATAGCAGCAGAATCTGATATTGGTTCCGCCGTTACTTGCACCTTACTTCAGGCCGTTCCATGTGATAACTGCATTTATGATTACAGTATTAATGTATTTCAAAACCCACTGTGTGGCGTGAGCTCGTGCGCGCTCCCGAGCCCGCCTCCGCCTCCGAGCCCGCCCCCGGCACCACCGCCATGCGTCCCGGCGCCCCCGACTTGCTTGCAGGCCCTGACCGAGGCGCAATGCATCACTGCTGGCGGCATCTACCAAGGCAGCGCCAGCTCGTGTCCTGCGCCTCCTTCTTCCCCCACCGAGTAAACACGTGAGCAGACACATATAATATTAATTTAAAGTATTTTTAATTAATTTTTAATTAATCATTACTCCGCCCTTACCGCGCGCAACGTGACGACGTAATACTCATATTTATCATATTTGATGATATTATATGGTTATTTGCCACGAGTTGCGCGGCCACTGGCTCTGATCTGGCCGCCGCGGTCGTTGTATGCTCGCCGCACACTGCACTGCACGGCGCCGCGCGCGCGCGCGAGAGAGACCGGCATGAACAGTGCGCAAGCACTGACCGCTCATCAAGCGCTTGCTGTCGCGTGCCGCAACGGAGAACGCGCCGTGCTGCATGCGCTGGTGCTCGAGATTGACAGGGGCATGCCTGCAACCAAACTCTTTGCCAACGACGGTTTCGCTGACGCGGTGCTTGCGCTGCTGAGCGCGGACAACATGGCGGCGCGCGCCGCGCGCGTGCGCGTTTTCACTAATTTGGAGTACGCGCAAACTCTGATAGCGCGCTCGGAAAGCGCGCGCACGCTTGCTTCGGCCATTGTAGGTGCCACGTTGCGCATGCATCCCAACTCGATGTTTAACGAGCTAGCGCAGTGCGTTCTAACGGACAAATTTGTCAGCGGTGGCACATACCTGCAAAAATTCGTGAAAATCGCAACAAACATGGGTCAACCGCCGCCTCCGCTGTTTTACATGCACCTGCACCTGCGCATTTCATCGGGACATTTGCAAGTAATCGTGGAAGCGCAATTGGATGGCCCGCTGGAGCAGCTGAGCGCATGCGTGCTGGCGTGTGTGCACGCATGCAACACGCGAGCACTGAGCGACATGCTTGCCACGCCGTGGGCGTGGGCGCACGTTACTCGCAAAGTCTATCCAGAGGCGGACGTCGCGCCGACTGGCAGCGTTTATCGCATGGCTAGCGTAGCAGTCGACGACTTGCGCGCCGCCATACGCGCGCTGCCGTGCGCGACGCTTGCCGCGAACATGTGCACTGCACTGGAGCACTGGACCGCGGCACTTGGCCGGGTGCTTGGCGCGCCTGTCGATCTTGCACCGCTACCGTTTTTGCCTGCAGCATCGCACTTGTGCAACGGTCTGGGCACGCATGTTTTCTACGGCCACACGCCCGGCTGTTGGGAAGCACTAGCCGTGTTGAACAGGACGGACCCTGCGTTTGTCGTCGAGATGGCGCACGGCATGCCAGCGTTGTCACGCGCAAACGTGACACAATATTGGGGTATGGGCCTGCGCGCGCTTGCGCTGCTTGAGCTGGACGGGTGCACGCGCAATACGGTCGAGCGCGCAGTGGATGCGCTGTCGTGCGACTGCATGAACACTGATATTTGGCTGGATATTGATGCGGCGCTGGCGGCTTGCAAAAGTCACACGCAAGCCATGTGGCTGCGTCAACTTGTTTGGCGCATGCTGCATGCCATTAACGGATACATTGGTCAAGTTGGTCGCATGCACAATGTACACAGCGTGAAGTATTCCAGTTTGAACTTGGAAACAAAGCTGTTTTCCTGGGCGGCGCCTGTTGACATTGACGCGGTTTGCGATCGTGAGCGCTCTTGGCCTGTCAAGGGTGCAATCAACGTGCTGGGCGCGCACATGCACATGAATTCTCTACTGGGTGACCATGCAGTCGATACTAGCGACTCGGAAGAGCAAATGCAGGCGCGTCAGTCAACGTTCTTTGATCGCTTGCTCGGATATGTATATAACAGGATAAGCGATTCAGATTTGCTAGCGCGTCGCACGCGCAATTCACAACTTGACTTGGCAAGCTATGACTTGGAGTACGCATACAAGGAGTATGTTGCGTACGCTGCCTGCGTGAACAACGGCGACACTGGCGACACTGGCGTGGGCCGGGCTGCGCTGTACATTGTTGCGCGGCTGTACGTGCGGCACGTGGCGGACGTACTTGGCGAGCCGCCCAGCGGGTACCTTATTGTGACTCGCTACGAACGGCCGCAAGACGCCGTGTGGTTTGTCACGCCGCTGTTGCCGCGCCTCGATTGGCCTATTGCACGTGCGGTACTTGCGCGCGTCGCAAGTGACACGTGGAACACGGCAAGCCACGTGCCTGCGCCCGCGCTGCTGCTTGCGCGCTGGTCGCCCGAGCGTCACCGTCATGCATCATGCGCCACACGTGCTGCGCTGTGCACACTGCTTGTACTGGCGCGCGGGGCACGTCAAATGGCGTTGCGCGCGCCAGAAACCGCACGCGGCGCGCTCAGCGGTCTGCGTTCGCTACCGAACGAGCTGCTATGCGAGCTGTACATGCGCATGTGTGACGTGCACAACCCGTACGCTAACATTCTGCACGAGACCTTTACGCACGAGGATGCGCCAGCACCGGGCTGGCTCTGGTCGGCCGAAACGTTTGCACACAATTACTCGCCCGCATCCGCACTAAAAAACGATATAAATCTCGTTTAAATGTCGTTATCCCAACAATCTATATTAATGTTTTAAATAGATCTTTATGGCACCAACTGTTTGCACAAGTCGTACGCGTACGTGATTATAAAAAAAATGCGGTGCGCGGCGAATGGAGCGCTTTGATTGAAGCCAACACGGATAAAATTACCCTTGAATGGGCGGCTAGACATTGTGTGTGTTCAATGCAAAGGTTTGGATAATAGCAAATACTAATGGCCAAAATTTAAAATGATTCTCATGTGCATCCGCGCACCGCACATTCAAACGAGGTGAAATATACGCGTTATATTGCGCGCAGGGAAAAGCGTGTGCGATTTGCTGGTATGGTGTTGTCGTGATGCATGCGCGCGTGCGCGTGCGTGCACGTGCAAGCTAGGACGGGTTTGTGACTTGCTTGCTTGCTTGCTTGCGCGCGCTATCATGCGCAGTTTGCGTTAACACTTGTCTCGGTAAGCGCGGCAGCAGCAGCAGCAGCATGGCAGAAGAGATTGACACGTTTGAAATCCCGGCAGGCACCGTGGCGCTGGGGCTGGCGGTGGACACTGAGGCGGCGGGCGAGGTGCCGGTCAAGCACGCAATGTACGCGCTGGGCGCTTGCGTGCTCGCGCTCGGCGCGCCCGCGGGGCCCGGCAAGCTTGGCACCATTCGCGAGCTTGGCCGATACCTGGCCAAGGGCTGGCGCGTGGGCACGACGCGCGTGTCCGAGCGCTGCGCGAGCGAGTACCTCTCGCACGCCAACGACGCAATTGAAGACGAGCTGCTGTACGACGCACGTGTGCGCGCCAAGGAGGGCGGCTGGCACACGCTGCACGAGTTCCCGCGCGTGGCGCCGTTTGTGCACGACTATGCGTACAGCGCTGCCAAGACTTCTGCGCACCTTGGCCCTCTGGGCGCAGAGCGCGTCGAGCTGCTGCGCGAGCTCGAAATGTACAAGGGCTTTGTTGAGTTCCGCAACGGCTGGCTCGAGGCGGCCAAGCGCGCAGGCGTGCCGCTCAAGCTGTGCACGGACAACGGCTTGTTTGACGGCGGCTGGCTCATGGCGCTCGCGGCGGGCGCGACGTGGTGCCTCAACGCGCACGCGCCGCTGCCGATGCCTAACTACGCCGCGCTCGACAACGACGGCAACTGCCGCAAGTACCTGAGCGTGCACGACTCGTGCGCGTCGCTCAAGGGCTTTGTCGCCGGGCTGCACCTCGCGCTCGACATTGACCCCGCGGACGCGCACCCCGACGCGCTTTCCGCCCTGCGCGCGCTCGCGCCCGACTTGCCGGCGCCCGCGCACGCGCACGACCACTCGCCCGACAATGACGCGTACACGATCGCGTACTCGTACCTTGCGCGCGAAGGCGTGGCCCGCGGCATCTTTCCGCTGCGCGACGCGACGCCCAGCGCGCCGGTGGAAAAAATGTTTTTTATGGACGAAATTCCGTTCATGTCACCGGAGATTACCAATTTACTGGTATATCCTCTGCCCAAGAAGCGCGCGTGCACCGACGCGCCGCCCAATGCGTCGATGGACGCCGTAGAGTAACAGGCTCGCGGGTTGCGCGCGTGCGCGCACCGGACCCCACACCCCTTAGCAACCGCACTTGACTGCACTTGACTCGTCATGGAGGCCCTCGACTACGACGGTGCCGATTATGTCGAATTTGCGGGAAGCATAGAGCCGGAGACTGAAGAGCGGATTATTATGAAAGAGTTTGCGTTCATGTCACCGGGGATTTCCGATCTACTGGTATATCCTTTGCCCAAGAAGCGCAAGCGCGCGCACGCAAGCACAGGCCTGACGCGGCAAAGCCACCTGCCAAGCGCGCGCGCGCGCGCGCGCATTCAAGCGCCGCAGCACACTAGAGTTTCTCTTAAATTGTAATGCGGGCGCCCGCCTCCATTCCACCGCTGATTGCGCCGCGTGCGCGCGTGCCCTTGCGCCCAGCACGCTCTGCGCGCGCTGATTCACGCGATGAATGTTCCGACTTTCGCCCAATCGCGTGTGCCGCAACGCTGCTCGTGTGCGTGATCATTGCAGTCGTGGTCACGTTTCACTTGCGCGTCTAGGGCGCGTGAGAGTAACATCAATTGCCATAGCGTCGCTGCCACGAACCGTAGCGCTCTGCAATACATGTAGCAATGACAGCCAAAGCGACAAATATCAAAAAATAATACCCATGTAATGCTATTCAAAGACCGTCACCATAGAACAGTGTCGCAACACTTTTGGTACTCGGCCTCGCTATCGGTCTTGCGCGCAGTGCGGCATTTTTCTTGGGTTGCTTTAGCGTTAATTTGTGCCATGACCGCTAGAAAAATTATTAACCCAATGCAAGCCAACACCATGACGATGATAGTTACAAATCTGCATATTCGCGACCCGGGCACCGTCTTGATGGCCGCGTTAATGTTTTTCACGGATTCTTCATCTGCCGTGCATGCTTTTGACATGCGCGCGCGCGCGCGCGCACAAGCAAGCAAGCGAGCAAATGCAGTGTTTACTCTTGCATGCTGCACGCTGGGCACCCGTCGTGATGGTGGTGCAGCGGCTCGCGGTGCGGGCAGTCGCGCATGGCGCACGCCAGGCAGTCCTCGCCGTGGTAGAGCGCGGCGTCTGCGTGTTCAACGACAATGGCGTGCGCGCTTGCGTCGTCAAGGTTGGCGTTAGTAAACTGCACGAATGCGGAGACCCAGCTCTGCGGCGCGGACGGCATGTGCGACATGACTGTCTATCTGAGACGGTGAACGAGTAAAGTGTGTGCACGCGCACTTGACTGAGCATGGCTTGGTCGGTCCCCGTGTGCACAACGCTCGCCTGCATGGCCAGCGCGGCAGTGAGCTTTGTGGCGTACACGCAACAGGTGGAGTTCGGCCGGGCGTGCATCAGCTACCAGACACACACGGACTATCTGCGCGGGCTCAAGGCACAGCGCAGGGCAGCGCTGCGCGACGGGCGCGTCGACGACGCGGCGCGCTTGGCAGGCTTCCTCGATGCCGCCAACAAGTTTGGCCCGCGCGCGCCCTGAGCAGCGTGCAAGTAAATACCAGTTGTGCTAGCCGTGCGCTCTGCCGCACTTGACTCGCATGACTTGGTGGACGCCCGTTAACGTGTCCGTTGCTTGCATCCTTGGCACAGGCGCCTGCGCTCTGGCATATGTTCACCACACCTCTGTTGAGCGCAGGCGCGTCAACTATGACAGCCATATGACGTACGTGCGCGAGCTCCAGGCAAAGCGCCAAGCAGCACTGCGCGACGGGCACGACGTTTACGCAGCGCGCCTGCAAGGACAGATTGACGCTGCGGAAAAGTTTGCGCCGCGCGCACCCTAAGTAAAGCGCAACTGCACTGCACTGCACTGCACTGCAATGCACTGCACTGCAATGCACGCCACGGCATGGTCTGCGGACGTGACTATTATTTCTATTGCTCTCGCGCTTGTCGCCTCTTTCATCATTGTGGCGTGCGCACGCGGACACCGCCCGCGGCCGCATGCGTGGCGCGCGCGTGCGCCGCCTAACATGCTGCACGGACGCCGTGGCATTGTTTGGGCCGTGCGCGTCGAACGATAGCAAGCGCGCGGGGCACTGCACTGCACTGCACTGCGCTGCGCTGCAATGCACGTGTGGCGCTACATCGCTGTTGCCGCCGTGGCGCTGTTTGTTTGGGAGCACGCATGCGCCACGCTGGGCGCGAAAGACACTGGGCCGGCGCATCTGGTGACTGTGCTTGCGCGCGATATGGGCACCGTGTTTTGCGCGCTGGGGGTGGCAGTCGGACGCGCGTGGATCGCCGTGCACACGGCGCTCAACATTGGCGAAATGGCGCGCTCGCTTTTCCGGCTGGCCAATGCGTGCGCCGACCTTGCGCTCGCTTGGCTCTGGTATTTCAAGGGCATTTACGACGCCTCGCGCGCCTACGCGCACCCCTCGCTCGTCTTCTGGTCTGCTTTTCTGACACCCGCGGTTGTGCTGCTCTACCTCGCCGTGTCACGCGGCTGGTGCGCCGCGCTCACGGAGCGCTTGCGCCCCTGTATGGAGCGGGCACGTGCCCAGTGGCGTCAAACGGAGATGGAGGAGCGCAAGCGACGGCCTCAGCTTGCCGACGACTTGTACACACAGGTTGCTGGCAACGGCACGGTCGACTACGCAGGCGCGCGACGCAGTGGACGCATGCGCCGTGCTCGAGGGGATGGGTAAAGCACGAGCGTCGCGCCCCGTCTTACCTCGTTTTACGACTCCATGCGCGCCACGTCGCCACGCGAGACGTCGCGCCCGGCACGTCCGCGTGCACGCATGCGCTCACGCCGCTGGTCGTTAAATGTTTCCATGCCTGAAACATCGGGACCTTGCTCTTGGTCTTCCGCATCCACTGGCCCGCCAGAGAATGGTGGCGGCCCCGCCAATGCCTGTTTGTAGAGGGCCGCGGTACGCGCAGACTCCACAACTGTGCTTTTGATCAGTGCGCGCAAAGCCGCTCTGTCTTTGCGCGCTTGATGTAGGATGTACAGTAGCCTGATAATATAACCGTTCCTGTTGTGGCGTTGGTCTACTTGGTTTTCGGTTGCACTCCCGTTCCCAATGTCATAATACGAAAGCGGGGCACCTGGAGCAACAGCAAGAAGCTTGATCCTGTCTCCGCGTTTTGCGTAATTGCGGATATTTGACACCTTTTCACCGAATATGTCCCAGTGCATCCAAGTCTTTCTGTCTGGGGACGTGCAAAAAACAGTCAAGTCGGCATCCGCGGGCGTGTTTGCCAGAAACTCGGCGACCATGGCGGCTTCCACTTCCCAGTCCGTGTCCGAGTCCGATTCATGCGCGAGTGCTGCGCACCAGTCGACATCCGCAGGGTCATCCGAGTGCCGCACCTGGCGCGTCCAGCCCTTGGCGCCCACGGGCAGCGCAGCACGGGCGACCTTGCGAGTCGTGGCGCGCACGCGCGACTGCACGTGTGCAAGCCCGTCACTAGCCGAGGCAGGCGCGCGAGGCTTGGGCGCAAGGGCGGGCGTCGCTGCCGCTGTGGCGGGCGCAGCAGGCGCATCTGCAGTGGCGTGGCGAGACCAGGACATGGGCAGGCGCGCGGTGCGCAGAAGCGTGTGACACGCGCGCTAGTGTGCCCTTATGACGTGCCATCACACGGCCGCGCCAGTTGCACGCCGTCAAGCGCTCTTTACTGGCCCGGCTCCAGAGCCGGCTTTGCGACCCGCCGAGCGACAGGGCGCCACTTGGCACCAATCTCCGCGTTGACTTGCTTGAGCTCGGACTTGCGACCAAAGGACACGGTCAGGCCCTCGAGCGCGCATGCAACGATAAACTCGCCGTTCGTGATGTACATCCCGGCGTGCTCTTCAAAGTAGTGCTTACCGCCGTACGACCCAAACGATTTTGAGCTTGCGCGTTTCAAGGGCGTTGCATTGTCGCACAGAAAGGCGCGCGCACGGTCGATCAGCGCGGCGTCCTTTATGTCTGGTGGCGGTTCGCCAAACTCCAGCGAGTCTTGGCCCGTGGTGTTGCCGTACTTGCGCAGCGTCACGCCCTTCTTGTGCCAATGCGCCACGACTGCGTCAATGTCAGCTTGCGATGTGGCGGCCATAGCGTGCAGTCAAGTGTGCTCCGGTCGGCACGAGCCAGCCGACGTGCAGAAACACGCTGCAGCGTCTAGCGCGCATATGAACATGGCTATGACAAGTAATGCAACCCCGGCAGCACCCATGCGACTCATGGAGTTGGGTGGTTGATTGCAAACATCCATGCAAGCCTTGTACACCGAGTTGTCGCAGCGGCACTGTTCTTTGTCGTAGCACAAGTCAATGCATTTTGTTATGCACGCTTTGTTAAGATAATATGTTTCGTCATCGCTTACAATGCTCAACCATAATCCTATGCCAAAAAAAAAGAATGCCACGATGAATGAAAACACGGATACGCATATGAACCGATCATTACCATGACATGCAAGCATGCGAGAGCCGCAACACGTGCCCGCGCGCGGTCTCGGCGCTGCCTGCTGCATTGCCAGCGCCAGCGCCAGCTCCAGCGCCACATCATCATCGTCACTCGCTCCCGCACAGTGCGCGCCGCCGTTGGCGTCCATAGAGCCGTAGTACGGCGGGCCAGACATGCGACGGCGCTTGCGGGTAGTCAAGTGCGTCCACTCTGCGTCGCGCACGCGGGCGTGCACTCGTGCCAGTCGTCGTCGGCAACGCGCTGCGCGCACGGCCAGACTACAGGACTGGCAGCGGCCTGCGCAAGTGCGGGCGCAAGTTTGCGCGCAGCATCCTCAAGTGCGCGCGCGCTTGCACCCGCCGCACGACAGGCAGCCACCCAGCGCGCGCCTGCGCCGCCGCGCGTTTCCAGCACGCGCACCAGTCCTGCGCCACATGCGTCAAGGTTGGCGTCGAGCGTGCGCACGCGCAGCGCAATCCCGGACGTGTCAATGTGCGGGCATGGCACGGCCCAGCGCACGGGCGTGAGCGAGGCAGGGCACGGGATGTGTGGTGCGCTTGTCGACGCAGTCTCGGCAGCCAGCTCGGCAAAGAGCAGCGCGTCAGCCAGCGCAGCGTCAATAGGCGCACGCGGCACGCTAAGCAATTCACAGTGCTGGACCCAGCTGCGCATGGCGCATGCCACATCGGGCGGCAGCGTTTGCGCAAGCACGGCCAGTACGTCGGCGTGCGGCACGGCACCCGCACGCACCTCGGCAGCTGCACGGCGTGCCTCGGCGACAAGCGCGGGCAGGGCGGACGTGGCGGCGCAGAGTCGAGTGCGCGTTGTGCACACATGAGTGCAGAAAGCAAAAGCACGTCCGAGTCGACGCAGCCAGGCCGGCCGTTTGACTGGTGGCCCGAGCATGTGCATCCGCGCCCACTGGTTGTGAGCGATGCCGCGCGCGACTGGGCACAAGTCAAGATGCGACGCTACTATGACAGGCTAGCCAGCGCCAATCCGCGGCACTGGGTGCCAAAGTCCACACACGTTGTTGTACTGTGGGTTAACTTGCGCACACGCTCAGACTCTCGCAAAATCATGGCAGCACGCATACCGAACAGAATGCTGCACGACTTGCTAGACGTGTTGCAGCACAACAACTGGCCTTGCATCGTAATTGACGCTGCCACGCGCCTAACAGCGCATGGCCCCTTACTGCACAACAATTAAAATTAGGCGTAAATTTGCATTAAATACGGATTTAAACGCTAATATAAAAAAATATGCACCCGCTGTCTTACCTGGCCTAAAACGACGCTTTTTTAACCCCCGTTTTATGGGCTAAGACCTATTAGCGTAAACCTTTGTTATAAACGGGATTACATGTAATTACTAGTGAATATCGCATGTGCGCACTGACATAAAATGCGCGTAATGTCGCAAAATAACAAAAATAACAAAGGTTTACGCTAATAGGTCTTAGCCCATAAAACGGGGGTTAAAAAAGCGTGCATTTAGGCCAGGTAGGACAGCGGGTGCATATTTTTTTATATTAACGTTTAAAGTGCTATTTATGTCATGTTTGTCTTAATTATTTGCAAGAGCGCTTTAGACGCGACTGCGTGGCAATAGTGGCTGCGCGCACGTTGTGGTGTACTTGACTTGAACCGTGCGTGAGAGCAAATGAGCGGCAGCAACGACGACGGCAATAGCAAGTGTGACACGGCGCGCATGGCAGTCGACGAGCGCACGCTCTATCTGGTTGGCATGGACAATGCCACGCGTTTTGTCGTGTCGGTGCGCGTGGCGAAAAAGTCAAAAATGTTGCGAAACATGATCGCAGATGTTGGCTTGGACGAACTTGCGGCCGACGAAATTTCATTGCGCACGTCCTACGTTGACTTGGTGCGCACAATTGAGTACATGACGGCGCACGTTGATGACACTGACGACCCTGTTGTTGGCGGGTGGACGCCATCTGACAGGCGCGCGTACGTGCCGTGCGCAGCAGACGCTGCCTTTCTTGCGCGCCACGCCTCGGGTAATGACAGTGCCAGCGCGGCCGTAGTCATTGAACTGATGCATGCTGCGAATTACCTTGACGTGCCCGGCCTGGTCAACCTTGCAGCCCATGCAATTGCGGGCATGATAAGCAACCGTACACCCGCGCAATTACGCGCGCTTTTTGGCCTGCCACATGACATGACAGCCAAGGAAATGGCCGCACTTGAGGATCAATACCCATGGCTGCGCGAGCCCGCCTCTGTCACGCCCCCGGTGCCGCAGTCGTAAAGGCACGCGCGCGCACATACACACACACACACACGCAACTTGCATGGCGCATGACAGCGCATGTCCGCTGAGTATGTCCGCGGCGCGCGCGCTTGCTCTAGCCACTGTTGTCATGGTGTGCAAGGGAAAGCGCGTGCAAATACTTGTGCCTGACGCGCGCGCAGTCAGACGCGCACGTGCGCAGCTGACGCTTGCCATGTGCAAGGCTGACGGCGAAGACAATGACGACGTTGACGCAGACACGCGCGCTGCTTGGGACGAGCTGGTGGCGCTCGATGCGTGGCGCGAGTGCACACACACGCACATGGCGCGCGTTTACCTTACAGCGGGCGCGCTGTCGCAAGAATCGCTTGCCACGTGCATTTGGCCTGCAGTCAAGCGAGCCGCGGACGTGCGTGCATACACGCTTGCGCACGTGCACACCGACGGCACGCTCGAAGTCGTCACACAGTCCGCTGCGCGCGCCACACTGCCAAGTTCCAAGTCGCGCTCTACGCTCTCGCTCATGCGCTAAGTAACATGCTTGTGCGCCAAGCTGGTGACAATTTGGGAAAAAAAATGTAGCAAGCAACACGCTCGCGCACATGGTGTGTCTGTGCGTGTTTACGCGCGGCGCTTGGGCAAACGCTCGCCCTCGGGCGCCTCCTCGGCCGGGCGTTTGCCGACCTCAGCGATTTTGCGCGCCACGGCCAAAACGGACTTGTTGACCGCGTCCTGTAGATAGGCCTTGATTGCGGGAAGCGGGTCGGCGCCATTCTTGGCTTGAGCACGATACGCGGGGTCCTTGGAAAATTGCTCAAGCGCGGTAAACCCGTTGAACCGTGCCATGACCATGTTGTAGAGCTCAACAGGCACCTCGTCAGGCACATCCACGAGCGCACCCGCGCGGCGGAGACGATAAGCGGTCTTTTTGTCAAAATCAACAAGGCGCATGTCAACGACAACGTTGCGACCGTAATCACGGCTCAGCGACTTTAGCACAAGTGCGATCGTTTCCGCTACATCGTCGGCAATCACGTTTGCTGACAGGTCCAAAAGCTCCAACTTGGACGCGCTCAGCGCTGTAGCAAGTACAGACAAGACATGCATGTCACCATGCAGCGCGCCGTTGGTTATGCGCAGCTTTGTAATCTTGGTTAGCGGCAGTTGCTCAAAAAGCGTCTCCATAAACACACTGGGTGCTAGTTCGCTCATAGCCAGAGACGTGATGGCAGACGCTGCAATCTCCCGACCCAGCACGTCCCAAGCGCGGCGCGCCATGCTGACGGAATTGAGCGACACGTGTTCAATCCCCGAGACTACCAGCGCACGCATAATCCGAATGCTAGCGCGGTCAGAAATAGGCTCGTGTGAGAAACGCATTTCGGTAATCTCAAGGCGCGTAATGTGCGCAATGCGCAACAGCGTTGCAAAGGCTGGCTCGACGGGATCAATCGGCAGGACTCCGATCTCCGCGTCTGTCCGAAAGCGTAGCTGTTCGTGCAGCACGCGGCCGGGATTGCGGGGGTCAACCGCGTTGGACGGAGAGACATAGACACCGTCCATGGTAATGTTGTAAAGACGGCCGTACTTCTCCAGATCTCGGACGAAATTCGCGACAACCTGCGCCGTGTAGCCGGCCTGCCCGGGCTGTATGCCCGCGCGCGCCGCGTCCGCAGCCGCGGCGTCTTCCGCATCGGCCGCGGCCTCGGCAGCTCTTGCCTGCGCCTCATCCTTATCGGCGCGCCGCCGCGGCGCAGCGGCGGCCGCCTTGGCCGTAGATGCGCCGCCTGCGCCAAGGGGCGCGGGCGCGAGTGCGGGCGCAATCGCGGGTGCGGGTGCGGGCGCGGGCGACGACATGCGCATGGCGGAGAACTGCGCCGCCAGTGCTGGGTTGTGCGGAGCGTCCGCGGTGGCTGATCCAGAAGACATGGCGAGCTGACTTGTTGAGTCTAGTGCCACACGCACGCCAGCGCACCCTTATGCGCAGCAGGGTGTGTGCGTGTTTACGCGCGGCGCTTGGGCGAGCGCTCGCTCTCGGGCTCGTCCTCGGCCGCGCGCTTGGCAGGCTTGGCAGCGGCGCGCACCACGGTCACGACCGCGTCCGTAATTGCAGTCGCCAAAGTCTTTCGGATTGCAAAGTGCAGCTCAGTGTCGTGTGTGACTCGGTCAATCAGGGCGCTATCCGTGGCAAGTCGCGTAAGAGCATTCTGCTCCGCCTCGTCAAGCTTGTCCTGCAGGTTCACGTAGGTCTCAAGCGCGCACACGCTCATGATAAGCTCGTGGACTGCCGCGGGCACTGGCTCTGCCGTGTCCACAAACACGCCAGCGTTGCCGAGGCGCTGCACAGCCGCGTAGCCGAGGTTGTTCCTGCGCAGGTCGACAGTAACGCCCAAGTCGGGCTTGCCCTCGGCCAGTGCCTCGAGCGCGGCGACAAGCGCGGGCAAGGCGGGGCTGTCGTGCCGCAGCGCATCGTCGGTGATGTACAGCTCGGCAAGCCGCGCCAGCAGCACAGGGCTAGCAATTGCTGTTAGAAAAACCTGGGATGTGGTATCACCACTAACCGACAACACTTGGACCGCGGACTTGGCAAGCGCGTCGCCCAGCACCTGCCAAGCGCCGCTAGCCATGCTGACAGAAAGCAACAGCAGTTTCTCCACGCCCGAAACCGCCAGCGCTTCCATGATCTGGACGCTAGCCCGTTCAGAGATAGGCGTGACAGTGAACCTCATGCCGGAAATTACAAGCCTTGTAATGTGCGCAATGCGCAGCAGAGTCGCAAAAGCGGGTTCGTCAAGCAAGAGCGGCAATGCCGCAATTTCATCCTCCTTCCGAAAAGTCAGCGTCTTGTGCAGATTTTCAGCGGTCTTCGAGCCAATCTCCGACGGCACAAGTGTGACATTGTCAATCAATAGCGATCGAAACGTGCCGTGCAGCTTTAGCTCGTTAATAAAGTTATGAACGACTTGCATCGTATAGCCGGCCTTTTTGGGCTGTGCAGGCCTGTGCGTGGCGCGCGATGCAGCACGGGGTGCGCCCGCGGTGACGGTCTCAGACGACATGTCAGGCTGGCTAGCTGGCTGGCCGAGGGGAGTGTAGTGTGCAAGTGCGTGGATTTTACGCGTCGGTTACGCAGCAAGCGCGCAGACCGGCTTGCGCGCAGCGCAGCCAAAGGTGGACGCAAACTCGGGCATGTTGGCGAGCGCCTTGTTGACGCGCAGCTTGCCGACGGCGTGCGGGTCTGTGGAAATTTGCGCGTGTTCGGTCGCGACGGACTGGCGGTCGGCCCACATTTGCGCAGCGATGCCGAAAAAGTTGCGGCGCACGTCCTCGGGCAGCTCGGGTGCGTCAGGGTGCGCGGCCGCGTGCGACGCGGCAAGCGCCGTGTAGGCGGCGCGCATGCCCGTGTTGTCCGCGCCGTCCTCGGTGACTGTGCGCGCGCCCGAGTTGAGCTCGCCCGTCTCGGGTGCGGCCTCGGTGTACTGGCGCACGTAGCACGCGTCTGCGGCCGAAAATGCGAGCACGTCGCTCGCAGGCAGCCAATTCGTGATTGCGCCCGCGCCGTCAAAGGCGATGCCCGCGGCGTCGGTCGCGTGGCCAATCTCGTGCCCAGCGATCCAGCCGAGCGTGCCGTACATGCTCGCGTCATTGTACTCGGCATCGTAAAACGGAAAGGCCGTGACGCCGACGAGGATGACAACCGTGTTCGAGAGCGGGTTGTAATAGGCGTTGGTCTCGCCCGTGGCCATGAGCAGCGGCTCGCGCGCGCGCCACTCGTCGAATGGCAGCACAGCGTCGGCAAAGCGCGCTGCGACCGTGGCCACTCGCGACGCGCGCACATTGGACCAGTGCGAGTCCGTCATGCGCGCGCGCGCGGTCGGCACGGGCCCGGCGGGGCGCCCAATGCGCACAACGAGCGCGTCGAGCTTGGCGGCGAGCGCGGCCTTGCCCTCGGGCGTGATCGCGTCGGACGCGGCAATCATGGCGCGGCGCGCGGCAACAAGCGAGTCAATCATCGCAGAGATGCGCTTGCGCTGCATGGGCGGCATGGCCGCCGCAACAAAGGCCGCGTCGATCTGGTCGCCGACCGTCTCCAATGCCTGGCGCTCGCAGCGCTTGCGCGCGGCCAGCGTCGGCACGTCGCGCGCAGCAACGTGCTGACGCAGGACCCAGCTGTTGTCGGCGGGCGCGCCAGCGGCGTCAGCGGCGCCAACCGACTGGGCAAGCGCCGCGGGCGCGCCAGCACTCGCGCCAGCGGCCGGCGTGGCCACGACGTACATGGCGCCCTGCCATGCCGGGCGCGGCACGGCGTGCGCGAGCGTGTGCCGCGCGTGCAAGCCAATGCGCTCGGTGCGCAGTGCAAGGCGCGCGGGGGCCAGCGGCGTGGCCGCATAGGCACCCGGCAAGTACTCGAACGAGCCGTAAGCAGCCAGCAGGGCAAAGTAGGCGCGCCACGCCGCGGGCGGGTGCGCGCGTGCCAGCGCGTTGAGCGCGCTTGCGTACTCGGTGTCGGCCAGCCAAATGTCGAGCGAGGCGGGCGCGCCAAGCGAGGCGCCAAGTGCGACCCATTCGAGCGCGGGCGCGGCCAGAGCAAGGCGCGCGGGCGAGAACACGTGCGCCGCATAGCCCGCAGAGTCGCGCACGTAGGTCGTCGCATCAAGATCGTCGAGCAGCGAGCGCGCGCCGGCTTGCGCGCCGGCTCGGGCAAGGTCGTCCGCGACCGCGAGCGCGTCGGCCACGCGCACGTCGGCCTCGTCGGTCGTGCGCAGCAGGGCGGCCGCAAAGACAGCGCGGTGCGCGGGCGCGACGCCCGCCAGCACGTCGCGGCCGGGCTCGACCAGCAGCACACGCTCGCCAGAGCGCGTGAGCGAGGCGGCGACCGATACAGATATCGGCGCGGGCAGGCCGCTCTTCAGCCAGGCCGCGCTTGCGCCAAGCACGTCAAAGTGCGCGGGCGACGAGGCGCGCGTCGGCAGCGTCAAGGCCAGTATCGCAAGCGCGTCGGCCTCGGCGCTGTCTGCGTCCACGCGCGGCGCTGTGTACGCGCCAATGCACGTGTCCATAAAGGCGGGCAGGCCGGTGCCGACCCAGACGGACTCGGCCGAGGCCGAGATGATGGCGTCGCGCAGCTCGGCGTTCGTCTCGGCCGCAAAGCCCCAGTAGTAGCCGTTGTCGCGCGCGGCGTCAGCGAGCCAGGCGCCTGAGAGCGCGCTGTAGGGGTCTGCGCACACGTTGCCGTGCGGGTCGACCATCTCTGCGTTCGTGCCGTTGGCGCCGAGCACGGCGGGCCCGCAGCGCGGCGCCGCGTCCGCGCCGCCGTGCGTGGGCAGCAGGCTTTCGCCGAGCGGGCACGCCGCGTCGCCACCGGGTGAGATGCGCGCGGGACGCCCGCGCCCAGGGGTGCCTGCGCCGTCAGCTGCAGCGTACGAGCCACAGCCACTGCCGCAGCTGCCTGGATGATGGTCCGAGTGCGGATGGTCGTAGGTGCCGTCGTCGTCGTCCCAAAAGCACCACGCCCACCAAATGATGCCAACAAAAAACAGGCAACCGACAAGAATCAAAATTCCCCAGCAGCCCCAGCCCCAGCCGTAGCCGTCAACGTCGCCTGCGTCGTAGTCCGTGTGGTGGTTGTGCACCGTTGTCGTGTGCTGCACGTTGTTCGAGCCATGCGCGGACACGCTGGCCTGCGTAGGATAATCACGTCCAAGCTCGGCGTCTTTGTCATACTGTACTGTGCGCACCTGCGCGCGATGACCGTACATTGCGCGTGCGTGCGTGTGTGTGCGCACGGCGCGCGCATCATCCTTATGCAGAGCGCGCGCACTCCACGCCCCTTGTCGCGCCCTGTCGCGCCCTGTCGCGCCGCGCTGCGCCGCGCATAACACAAGCACGTCAAATTTAATTAACAAAATAACAAAAATAAGGATTTAAACGCGAATATAAAAAAATATGCATCCGCTGTCTTACCTGGCCCAAACGTACGCTTTTTTAACCCCCGTTTTATGGGCTAAGACTTATTAGCGTAAAGCTTGGTTATTTTAGTTATTTTCAAAAATTACACTTATTTTATGTTAACGCACACATGCGATATTCATCGATAATTACAAATAATTCCGCATATAACCAAACTTTATGCTAATAAGTCTTAGCCCATAAAACGGGGGTTAAAAAAGCGTGCGTTTGGGCCAGGTAAGACAGCGGATGCATATTTTTTTATATTCGTGTTTAATTCCGTATTTTGCATACTTTACGCTATTATTTTTAACAGCCGCACAAGTGGATGTTAATGTCACCTAAATTGAATATTAATTGGTCATTAAACACAAATATAAAAAAATATGCATCCGTTGTCTTACCTGGCCCAAACGTGCGCTTTTTTAACCCCCGTTTTATGGGCTAAAACTTATTAGCGTAAAGCTTGGTTATTTTAGTTATTTTGAAACATTACACCCATTTTATGTTAATGGGCACATGCGATATTCACTGGTAATTACATATAATTGCGCGTATAAACAAGGTTTACGCTAATAAGTCTTAGCCCATAAAAATGGGGTTAAAAAAGCACGCATTTGGGCCAGGTAAGACAACGGGGGAATATTTTTTTATAATCATGTTTAATGGCTATTTGTTATATTTACGCTGGCAAAGGTGAACGCGCGCGCGCGCGCGCGTGACTGTGCAGCCTAGTCGTCCTTTTTGGCTGCCGCGTCACGCTCGCGTACCCATGCATCAGCGCTGTAAGCAAGGTCAATAACGACAATTGCAAGCACGCCCAGGCCCGTAAATGCACCAAGCAGCGCGCCATGTAGCGCACCGTGGTGATACAGACCAATCATGAGCGGATAGGCAACAATGATGATTGTCTTGTACGTGTCTAGCAGCGCGTGGAATGCAAACGCCGAGGCCGTGTCTGCTCGCACTTGCGCATGCGCGCGCTTTAGCGATGGAATGAGCGCGGTTCCATGCAAAAACAAGGCGCAGAGCGCTGCTGCCGCTGCTGGTGCCCAAACTGCGTCATTTGTGTGCCATGACCAGGCAAAAACCAGGCATGCGCTGAACGTAGCGTGCGCGTACAGTAACGTTGGCGCGCGTGCCGTATCAACCATCAGAGTGTGCCAATAGCGCGCGGTGCATAGGCACAGCGCGCTGGTCGCAAAGGCGGTGAGTATGTCCGGAGTGCGCGGCGCATGCAGCGCGGTGGCTGCCCCGTAGCACAGGATTGCGACGCATGCGGCGCCGTGCAGCACGGGCCAGATTGCATCCATACTTGTGGCGCCTGCCGTTGCTGCTGCTGTGTCTATGCAAGTGCGGTATGTGCACGCGAGCGCACTGCGCCATACAGCACTGTGCAGAATGCGACCTGTGCGCACGCACGTACGCACGTACGTGCGCACGTGCGCGCGCGCGCAAGCACATCAACAGGGGTACACGGCACACGCGTGTCTTTATTGCGTTAGCGAGCGCACGTGAGTGCCAGTGTGCTTAACACGTGGCATGGACGCCCCGCGCTATTGCCTAGCGCATGTGCATGTCGCAGAGTCATCAAAGCTCTCAAGTCCGTTGAACGGCGCCCCCGGTTGGTACTAAGTAAACAGTACCGTCAGAGCACTGGAGCTCATGTTTTCTGATCCACGGAAAATCTTCATGCGCATCCATCACGGCTTCGTGCACAATAAAAAAAACTAAACAGCAAAAGGGTAGATTTCCCGTATTAAATGTCAGTGCGCTCAAGTAAAGGTAGTAAAAAGCCCACGTGATCTCTTGTTGCAAGTTGCTGGGAAACCATGCAAGCGTGTATTTGAAAAAAAGAGACGCGGAAACACATAATAAAGCACAAAAACTGAACATGGCGGCTCGCTGGTAAACAGTCCAGGTGTAGGCCTCTTGTGAGCGCATCATGGACTCAATATGGTTTGTCTTGCCACTGCCAACGGTTAGGCGAAACAGCTGGCGAACTTGTGAGCTGCACTGATAAACGTGAACAAGCGCGCTCAAGTTCATACCGGCAATGTTGTGGCCAAACGTGTGCATGTTACACGCAAGAAGCATGTAAAAAACAATGCGGCATGCCAATGTCGTGTAATCAATCCTGCGTCCCTCTTCGCGCAGTCCATATTGGCGGTGACAAAACGCGCATTGAGAGGTTGGCTCGCCGCCTCGCGCCTCGAGCCAGCTTACGGCGCACGCCACGTGCGCAAAGCCCGTCTCGCCGACACAGCCGCAGACCTGCACAACTGGGTCCGCGCAATCCTCTTCCCTGCATATGTAGCACACGTGCGCTTCTTGCGCCTGCGCTTGCGCAAGCACCGCCAAGGCCGAGTTAGCCGAGTCGTGCTCAGCCTGCATGCCTGGGCAAACTCAAGTGTGCAACACACACACACACACACACACATGCACAAGGCCTAGTATGCCGCGTGCGGCGCGTGCACACAAGGAAGGGCGCTGCTGCATGTACGCACAAGCTCGACCATGGCCTTCTTTCCGCAAACGCCGCTCGAGGCGATCGCACTGCTTGCCTTCATTGGCATCTACCTAGCGCCGTGGATGTGGGACAACACGGGCTACATTGTGTACAACTACGTGCGCGGGCGCAGCCGGTCCGCGTACCGTGGCTACCTCATGCCCGGCTACGCGTACGGTGTTGCTTGGACAATCATTTGCGGCCTGCTTGCCGCGGGTACGGCAGACGCGCTCAACCGTGAGCGCGACTTTATCGGCGACTCGTCGTCTAGCGTGGCGTTCATCATCCTGTCCATCATCGTGTTCCTCATGATCAAGTTCTGGAATGCAGCGTTCAACCTGTGTACGCCTTGGTTGAACGTGGTGTACGTGATTGCCACGCTTGGCTTGGCCGTTGCACAGGCTGTGCTCACGGGTCTGGCCAAGTCGTGGTTCATCTTTTCGGCCTACATCGTGCTGGGCGCGTGGCTCGTGCTTGCGCTCTGGCAAGCGTTCGTGTACTGGCGCTACAGCCGCGAGGTTTCCGAGGGTATTGCCATGCTGCGCAACTGGACAAGCTCCATGTACAACACCAAGTCGCCGTAGTAACATCAACCAGCTAGCTGACTAGCTTGCTTGTGCGACCCACGCCTGACTTGACTCGCGCACATGTCCGACTGCACTGCAACCCTTATCAAAGGCGCGCCCACCAACGGCAAGGCTTGGGCATTGGAATATCTGCGCACGTCAACAAATGAAGTGCCACCCGATTACGGGGGAGTGAGCCAGACCATGCGCGTGCTGCACGTCGCGGTTGACGGCGACATTGGCGCGGGCAAGTCGCTGTTGCTCGACCGGCTGCGCGACGCGGTAGCCGCGGCGCAGCGTAGCACCGAGGGCACTACACGCGCGACTGTTCTGCGCCAGCCCGAGCCGCACGAGCACTACACGGCCGCGCCTGCGTCGGGCACCGACCCGCGCACGGTGGACATGGTTGGCGCCATGTACGCGGGCGAGCTCGACGGCGCGGCGGCGCAAATGTACATTGCCGCGGCGCACGCCGCCGCCACGCGCGCCACACTTGGCTATGCGGCAACGCTGGCGCACAGCGCAATCGTGCTGATCGAGCGCTCGCCGCGCGGCAACGCGGCGTTTGCGCGCGTGCGCTGCCCCGACGCGCATGCGCCGGGCGCGTGCGCCTACCACCACGTGTGCGCCGCGCTCGACGCGCCCATGCCGCACGTCATTGTGCGTCTGCGCGCGCCGCACGCGCTCGCGCTGCAGCGCATTGCCGCGCGCGGCCGCCCCGCCGAGGCGGCCGTCGACGCGCCGTATCTTGCGCGCGTGGCCGAGGCTTACACGGCGCTCGGCGCCGAGCCCGCGAGCGCGGCGCTGCACGGATCGAGCATTGAGCTTGACTTTGACGCGTGCCTGGACGCAAGCACGGCCGAGTACGACACGGCCGTGCGCGACTTGGCGGCCGTGCTGGTGTCGCTGTCGGCGTTACTGGCGCCAGTGTCAGACACAGTGGCAGCGTCGGTGCAGTAAAGCCCTTTACTTGCCGCGTCCCGGAGCGCGGCGCCTGATGACAACCGCGCTGCCGCCACCGTTGACCACGACTCCGCCAAAGTTCAGCTGCGCGCCAATGTGGCAACCCGAGATGTCCAGCGCAGGGTCCGTGATTTGCACCTTGGCGGGTGCCTTGGCACTCGCCTTGGCACTCGCCTTGGCGGGCTCCGGCGCTGGCGTTTGTGGACTTGCGCTCGCGGCCAGTGTAACAACGTCATCGTCCTCGTAGCCGTTGACCACAACCGAGCCAATGTTGGTTTGGCTTGCAATGCGCGCACCCGTGGCGCGCGCGGTGGGTGCTTGCGCTTGCGCTTGTTCGGGCAGGAAAGTGTGCCACGCGCCGTAGACGGCAGAGCCGACGTTTGTCTGAACGCCAATGACTAGCTTCTTAGCGCGCACCACGCCCTCTCGCGTAGGCGCCTCCTCGTCGTCGTCGTCGCGCGTGCGCTTGCGCGAGGCTGGCGCGGCTGACGCGGCTGGCGCGGCTGGCGCGGTCGCGTGAATGCTATAGTGTCCACCGGGCCAACGGACGACACGCGCGCCACCATTGCCCACAACACAGTTGATGTTAGTCTCCTGTAGAGTCTGACTGCCGCGCTCGCGCGCGTGCTCGCGCTCACGCGCCTTGTACGCGGGTAGTGGCGATCGCGGGCGGGCCTGCGCGGCTTGCGTAGATGGCGCTTTGTACGCGGGTGGCAGGGCCATGGACCGCGTGTGTGCACACGTGCTAGTCAAGTAAGCTAGCACAGGCACGTGCACGTGCGCCCGTGCGCGCGCAACATTTGACTTGACTTGCCTCATGGCGCGCGGCGTGATGGGCACAGTAGATTTTTGCTGCATGCTGTATTCATTTGGTTTTGCGTGCTTTTGCGCAGTTAAAGCAGTGCTAACCATATTGAGCGTGAGCACGGTGCTTGCCAAGGCCGCGGGATGGGGCACGCTTGCACTTGTGTTTGCGGCCATTGCCGCGCGTATTGAACGTAATGCGCAAGACGTGCAAGAAGCGCAAGACGTGCAAGGCACGCACACTTGAGTCAACATGGGATGGTGGTTATCACCGCCGCTACCGCCGCCGCCACCGCCGCCAGAGCAGAGCACAGCCGACCTGTACGCCTCGCTTGCGCTGGCAAGTGTCTGCTTTGTGGCTGGCTCGTACGTGCTGCTCAAGATCTACGGCGTGGGCATGGTAATTATCAAGGTCATTCTCGCGGGGCTGCTCACGCTCGCATCTGGCGCGCTGGCATGCGTGCTCATGACACGGCGCCCCGACGAATCCATCGCTGCCGCGGCCTCTCGGCTGGGCGATTCATATGTCGTGTTAAGCGCGCTTGCCTGGGCGCGGCGCTTAAGCATAGGCGGCTTGGGCGCGCTGCTTGATTCACTCTGGGTCCGGCAGTAACATTGCAAGGCGCGTGTTGCTCAGCGCGTCAAGTCGCAGCTTGCAAAAAAAACAAATCACAACAAATAGTAATAAAACGTAAATATAAAAATGCTACCATGGTCATCCCACCTGGCACAAATACCGGCACATTAAAACGACCTTAAAACGGCAAAGTGACATTAGGAACTAAACATGGTTATTTGCGCATTGTTATGTAATTTAACATATATATATATACATATACATCAAGTGCAACATGTTACTGCGCGTCTTTACGCGTCCTTGATCGCCAAACGATCGGGTTACGATGCCAATTTGCAAATGGGTACCAAAAGTTCATAAGTGACAGCGCTGCACGTGCAGGAGCCGCCAAAACGATAAAACGCGACAAACTCGCTTACGCATGCAACCAAGGCCTCGCACGTTACGGGCTTCTTGGTTAACAGGACGTGAGCTATCATTTTCCGCAGAGCCAGTGCGCGCTTTGCGTACTTGAACGGCGCAACGTGATGCCGCCCGGGCGCGAGCGTGTGACCGTGATCGCACCTTTGGCTCATTGCGCCTATTATCATGTAGGTTGGCGGCGCCAAAAACACCGCAGCAACATACGGCGGCGCGCTCGCGCAGGGCTCCGAAACCAGGTGCTGCAAGCCATAACCCATCCAAGCAGTCGAAACAACGCGCTGTGCAAACACGGCCTCGACCATTGTTTGTAACAAATAGCCTAGTTGCTCCCAAGTCATATCAATGTAAGGTAAGGTCATAAGAACCGCTGACGCGCACATGCTAAACGCAAGCAACGTATAGTCAAGCACGCGCCGGTCGATGCCGCTGCTGTTCACGTTACACAGGAACATCATTGGATGTTCCGAATCGATGACCGTGGCAGTGTAAGCCATGCGCGCGTGCCAGTTGACGGTCGGCCCTTCAGCCAGCGCCAAGGCGGTAGCCTTGGCGCCGGGCGAGTCTTCCGTGTAGAGCGGTGCGCCGCCTGCCGACGCGCGGCACAGCGGGCACGCGCGGCCTTCGGGCGGCCCCGCGTCGATGGCCGCGGCGCAGTCTCCGCACACAACGTGCGCGCACAGCGCGCCGGACGGCGTGTGCGGACGCACGCAGAGCTCAAAGCACACGGGGCACGCGTAAAACTCGTCAAAATCGGTGCCATCTTCAATAGCACGCACCGCCGCGCGAGCTTGCAGCCGCATGTGACGGCCCATGCGGCAAATCAAATCCCATTCGGGAAGCGCGCGCAACGTGGGACTGGGTGGCCAAACATCAAAATTCATCTCGCGCAAAGCCACAAGGTCCGCCTCTGCGTCATTTTGCGCCTGACTTGTGTCAGCCATGTGAGTCAAGTGCCGGCCGTGCGCGCACCCTAGCGCGCACGCAGTCGCGCTTCTGCACAGGCATCTAGCTAGCTGAGTAGCTAGCTATCTAGCTAGCTGAGTAGCTAGCTTGCCCGTGTTTTACCCGCGGCTTTGCGTGCCGCCCGCGCAATTGTGGCGATCGCGGCAAGACTGGCTGAGGCAACGGTTTGGCAGCGCCTCGACCACGCGCGGCTCGAGTTGCGCGGCAACCATGGCGTACAGGGCGGGTAGCGTGTTGTCGTTGTGCAGCAGCTCGTGCTTGGCAAAGTCGTAGCGGTCAAGCGCGGTCTCGGACGCATGCTCGGGGTTGACTGGCGCGGGAAACGTGTCCGAGTACGGGCGCACAACGCGCACAAGCAGGCCGCTGGCCGCGCGTATCATGTCGGCCTCGTTGGGGAAGCGCACGTCCGTGATGAACACGATGCTCACGTCCGGCGGGATACGCATGACCAGTGAGGCGGCCCAGATGTCAGGGCCAAAGAGCGCGCGGACCCCCTCGGTGCCCAGCTGCTGGAGCACGGTGCGCGGCGATAGCCCCCAGCGCGGGTCAATCGCAGCCTTGCCCGCCGCTGTGTGCATCTGGCCGTCGGTAAACCCAAACATGGCGGCGGCCGCCTCTTTCAGGCTGCCCGCAAAAGCCATCTCACACGAACAACATTCGTGGGGCAGCACACGGTCGCGCACAAGTTCGCCAAGCGCGTTTGCCACCTCGTTCTTGCCGTGCTCTAGGCGCCCCGATATGCCCACGAGCAACACGCCGCGCGCGCGCAGATCTTCAATGCCGCGCTGCAGCGCGGCAGACACGGCAAGGTGCAGATCGGGCGGCGCGGCCATGGCAAGTCAAGTGCAGTGAACGCGCCTTGGCCTTAGGCGTCGTCCTCGCCCCACGCGGAAGCGCACCTGTTGCTAGGTGCCGTGAACTTTGTTCGCATCAGATGGCACAAAGGGCCGGGGAACAGACGCGTCAATATCGTACCACGGGCGGCAGGCCATGCTGCTGATAATCATAAATATCAGTTCGAGCGGCATGTTGGCCAGTATGCAGCCCCGTCTGCCGCGTCCAACCATCAGGACGCGCACGCGCTCGTCGAACGCGGGCGGGTAGAGCGCGTGACGCTCGGGCGTCCAGGACGCCTCGCGCGTGAGCGCGTTCCAGGCTTGGATATCGCGCGCATGCGCGAGCATGGCCGTGTCCGCGGTCGACCGCAATGCCGCAATGCTGCACGCGTTGTCAATGTCGTTGTCGGACAGTGTCAGCTCGCACAGCATGTATTCGGCCAGGACTCGGCACCGGACGTCGTCGATCCGCTTCGCGGCATAGGCAAAAACTGTTGCCTTCGTTGACGTTTGCGCGGACAAGTCAGCGTGCCCGCAAGCGATCAAGTGCTGCAGAACGTCGAGCTTGACATGTGTCAAGGCGAGTGCGCGCATGTGCGGCACAAGCACGCCCGTGTGCGGCTGCACGCCCGTACGTTCTTCAATGTAGCGTATGAGCGCAAGGTTGCCGCTGTTGTACGCATAGACAAGCATCAGCGACACGTCTACTGCCTGGCGCAACGGATCTGCGCCCATCTCTTCGATCAGAAAGTGCGCAATGTCAAGGCTGCCACACTCGCAAGCGTTGCTCAGCGCCGTGGGCCCGCCCGCGGGTCCCTCGTTCACATCGCCAACGCCCAGCGATGCTGCGTAGCGCGCAAGCTCGAGCGAGCCGCTGCCGCAGGCGGCAATGAAAAAAGTCGGAATACCGTCCGGCGTGACAGTGTAGGTGATGCCCACGCTCTCAACCAAATAGCGCGCCATAATCGGGTCTCGCCCCACGCACGCAATGTACCACAGCGGATGCATGGCCACCCAGTCGTCCTTGTCAACACCGGCTTTTAGCAGCAAATGGAAAGCTGCGCGGTTGCCGTGCCTGCACGCATCACCCATCAACCACGCCACGCGAGACTGGCCGTATTGCCCGTTTACTTGCGCCATTGTAACAAGATACCGCGCAACGTCTGGCTCCTTTTCGCACAGCCAGAACATGAATACGTAGACATGCATAATTGTCCAGTATCGTATGTTGTAAAAGTGCATCAAGCGTTCCACCCCATCGCGAGTGCTCATCGCGTTTAGCTCGGCACATGCTTCCTCGCGCGCGCGCTCTTCGCACACGCCAGCCCGCATAAGCACCCGTCTCCAGTCAGGGCGGTCAGGCGGCGCGGCCATGGCAGGTCAAGTGCAGTGAACGCGCCTTGGCCTTAGGCGTCGCCGTGCCCCGTGCGAACGCGCCAGTGGAGAGGGCCGTAAACGTTGTCCGCCTCAGATGGCACAAAGGGACGGGGAACGGACGCGTCAATATCGTGCCACGGGCGGCAGGCCATTCTGGCGATAATCATGAATATCAGCTCGAGCGGCATGCTGGCCAGTATGCAGCCCCGCCTGCCATGTCCGACCAGCAGGACACGCACGCGCTTGTCAAACGCGGGCGGGTAGAGCGCGTGACGCTCGGGCGTCCAGGGCGCCTCGCGCGTGAGCGCGTTCCAGGCTTGGATATCGCGCGCATGCGCAAGCATGGCCGTGTCCTCTGTCGACTCCAGTGCCGCAAAGTGGCATGCGCTGTCAATGTCGTCGGCAGACAGCAACAGCTCGCACAGCATGTACTCGGCTACGACTCGGCACCGGGCGTCCTTCATCCGCTCTGCGGCATGGAAAAAGGTAGTCTTTCCCCCCAACATTGGCAGGGACAGGTTAGCGTGCCCGCATGCGACCAAATGCTGCAGCACGTCAAGCCCAACATACGTCAAGTCGAGCGAGGCCATGTGCGGCACAAGCGCGCCCGTGTGCGGCTGCACGCCCGCGCGTTCTTCAATGTAGCGCACAAGCGCAAGGTTGCCGCTGTGGTACGCGCGGAGAAGCAGCAGAAGCTTGTATTCTGGTTGGTGCAGCGCGTTTGCGCCCAACTCCTCAATCAGATAGCACGCAATGTCAAGGCTGCCGCAATCGCAGGCGTTACTCAGCGCCGTGCATCCGTACGCGGATTCTTCGTTCACGTCGCCAACGCCCAGCGATGCTGCGTAGCGCACAAGCTTGAGCGAGCCGCTGCTGCAGGCGGCAATGAAAAAAGTCGGAACCTCGTCCGACGTGATGGTGTAGGTGATGCCCACGCTTTCAACCAGATAGCGCGCCATGCTCGGATCTTTCCCGATGCACGCAATGCACCACAGCGGATTTCCGTCCACCCCCTTATTGGCATCAAACCCGGCGTCCAGCAACAAGTGGAAAGCCGCGCGGTTGCCGTACTTGCACGCATTACGCATCAAACATTTTATGCTAGACAGGCCGTTTTTCACGCATGCTTGCGCCATCGCGATGAGGCGCTGTGCCATGCCGGGATCTTTCTCGCACAGCAAGAACATGAATACGTGGTTTCCCATGAATTTCCAATATGGTATATTGTGAAAGTGCAGCAAATTATCGACTGCATCCCCAATGCTCATTGTGTCCAGCGCGGCGCAAAGGCTCTCACGTTTGCGCTGGTTGCGCATGCCAGCCCACATAAGCAGCTGTCTCCAGTTAGGAAGGTCGCGCGGCGCGGCCATGGCAGGTCAAGTGCAGTGTGGTGCGCGCGCTGCGAAAATTGCACGCTGACGTCCACAGTGGAGATTGCCAAATCATAAGTGGGTGCTAGCAATAACCTGCGCGAGTGCTCCTGCACGAACTCAATCGGGGGCGGCTGCGGCACCGTCGGCGGCCCGCGCGGCGGCACGCGCTAGCACGCACGGGGGCGCGATTTGCGTAGCGCGTCGGCACGGGCGGCAGCACGGGCGGCAATTGCGGCAAACACGCCGGGCGGCGCTAGCGGCGGCCTGCGCGCGTTGGTTGCGCGCGAGGCGGCCACGTGCGCAGCAGCGTGCGCAGCGGCCGCAGCAATGGCGGCCGGGGGTGGCACGGGAGCGGAAGCTGTGCACACGCTGCAGAGCGGGCCTGCAGCGCGTGCATCATGCGCAAGCAAGCCACAGCCAGTGCACAGCGCGCACGTGCCGCGGTCAATGTGCAGCAACTTGCCGACCATGTGCAACGGGATAAGACGCGTGCCGCAGCGTGCTCGCACACGCGCGCGTCGTGCGTCACAATACGCACCGCCCGCGTGCGCGTCGTACGCAACGTCATCCGGCCCGTTGGCGGCAACTTGCTTTGCAGCGTGCTTGTCTTGCGCGCGCGGAGCTACGTGGCGCAGCGCGCGGCACGCAGGGCAAAACCAGACGCGTGCCGCAACGGCAGGCAGCGGCGCGTGCGGTGGCACGTCAAGCCGGCGCCGGATTGCTGCACGCTGTTGTGCGGCAATGTGCGGTGGCAGCAGCGTCACGGCGACGGCAGCGTACGCGCGAGCAGCCGAGATCAGCGCATGCAGCGCCTCCAAATCGCCTGGTGGCATGCGCGCAACATGTGTCCACTTGAAGATGGCGCCTGCATTGTACTCGGCGACGAGCCCGGCAAAGACGACCGCGCCGCGCGGAGACACGCCCACGCACTCGAGCATGGCTAGGCTAAGGCCCGCTCCAGGTCCCGCGTTTGCAACCGCGCGTGCTGCGCGCTGCCAAACGGCCGAGCTCACACGTGCAACGTCACCCGCGTACCATGGCCAGGCCTTGCGAAGGCGACGCGCATAAGAGGCCACGAGCGGCGCAAAAGACGCGTGCGGTATTTTGATGATGCGCGTGTCGTGCGTGTGGTCGGCGAGTCGTACGGCAAGGTAGTCATCGATTGCCGCCCAGAGTGCAGCAGCGTCCGGCCCCGCCACACAGCGCGGAGCTTCTTGTACGAGAAAGGCTCGCACACTGCGCATGTGCTCGGCCGTTGCGGCGCAGTAGCGCGGCCAGTCGTACGTCTTGCATGCCAGCGCGGCAAAGGCGGGGCGATCGTCAAACGCATAGACAAGGTACTCACGGCATGCATAAATAACCAGCGCCTTGGTGCGATCTGCTGCAAGAAAGTCAACAAGGCTTGCGCGTGTTGCGCGCCCAAACGATGTCCAGAGCGCGACTTGCGCCTGCAAGTTGTACGCGTCAAGAGCGGCCGCACGATACGTGCCAAGTAGCGAACAAAGCACGGCGCTTGCAAGCGTGCGCATGACAAGCTCGTCCGCGCAGCGATCGCGTAGCATTTTGCGCAGCGTGCGCGTCATGCTTGGCTGCGGCAGCGCCTTGGCGAGTATGTCCGCCAGCAGCGATCCACGCGCCGCGGGAATCTGGCGCTTGTAGCGTATGTCTAGATCGCCGAGCAGCGTTTGCACGCCTGGCAGCAGGCGCTCGCAAATGAGGCGCTGATCGCCGGGCACAATTTGCAACCAGCGCGGGTCTGCGTTATCCGGCACAAGTCCAAGATCCGCGTCCGTGTCCGCGTCGTGTGCCACTACGTACGCGACAAACGCACAGTGGCAATCGAGAAACCAACGCAGTTGCTGCGCAAGTGTAACGGCTGACGCTTGCGCGACGGTGTCCGCAGCGTCAGAGGCACGCGCGCGGACTATGTCAAGCAGTGTATAGGCAAAGTTGATGCGCACAGCTGCTGCCGCGAGTGCAGGGCTTGCAAGCACTTGCGCAGCACGCGCGGCCGCGCTTTCTGACGGCGTTGCGGCGCGCGCGTCCCAGCGCGGTGGCAGCCAGTGCGGCATGTCACGCGCGTCACCGAGCGGTGCGTACACTGCGCCAGGGCCGAGCTTGCCCGCCGATATCGCGGCAAGCGTTGTGGCATAGGGGGTAAAGACGTGCGGCGCGAGCGCGCGGACGCGGCGCAGCGGGTCGGCAGCAAAGGCGCGCCTCAGTACGGCTGTGGGCTGGTCCCAGCTCCCGCCAAACGGGTGCTGCGCGCTGGGGAGCCGACTGAGGCGTGCAGAAAACGCAGCGGGGACTGCGTGAGGCGCGTGCGGCGCTCGTTGGGTGCATAGTCACCGCGACTGTAGCGTAAAATAGCACCCGATATCGGCAATGGAGGCTCGCCAGCGTGCGAGTGCACCGCACACGCCGGGTTATATCCGCCAACGCCAAGCGGCACCGTGTGCGTGTTGATTGCAAACGGCGGCTCGCGCGTCACATTGGTAACCGTGACAGAAAAACGTGGGTTAGTGGCGTCTTCAGTAACGGCAAGACGGTCCTCGAGCGCACGCTTGCACAGCAGACACAGCGCGCGCGGCGTGTCTGGGCCACGAGTTGCAGACGGGTCGTCGTACGTGTACTCGACCAGCGCAAGCCCCCAGTTGGCAATTGCAAGACCTTCGCACGGCTCGTACGGATCATCGGCATGGGAGCATGCGCGCTCGCCGGGCTCGGGCGCGCGCAGGTACAACTCGTGCACGTCCGGGCCCACGCACGGCAGCATTTGGCGGCGCTCAGAGTAATCTGCCCGGGCTTGCAGATATGCATGTGTCATTTCAAACATGTGCGCAGAATCCGCAGCGTCAAGCGCATTCATCGCACCGTGCGGCCCATGCGTGTCTAGGCGCAGCGCGTCTGCATACTCGGCGGCCTCGGCGTACGCGCCTGCGCCGCCGGGCGCACCCGTGTCAACACCCGCTGCAACAAGCATCTCGGCAGTTTGCGCAAACGCGTTGCGCAGCGCGGCAGACATGCGGCGCGCGGCCTGCGTAAGCGGCGCCCCAGGCGCGGCATCGGGATGCGCGCGCGCAAACGCGGCAAAGTCGCCTGCAGGGGTGGGCACGGGCGCAGCCACGGGCGTAGCCACGGGCGTAGCCACGGGCGTAGCCACGGGCGCAGCCACGGGCGTAGCCACGGGCGCAGCCACGGGCGTAGCCACGGGCGTAGCCACGGGCGTAGCCACGGGCGTAGCCACGGGCGTAGCCACGCGCACGGGTACAGGAGTGGGAACCTGTATGGTCATAGGTACAGGCGCAGGAGGCGCCTTTGCTACTCCTGGCGTGACCAAGGCACGATGGGCCATAAACTCGGCCATGGCCGCCGAGTCAAGTGTGCGGCGAGCAAGTGCGTGCTTTACGGCGTTCAAGCGGCGCGCGTGCTCGGCGCAGCGTACACAAGGTTGAGCGAGTGCACGACTTCGGCCGCACGGTTGGCATGCGCGTCGTTCATCTCCTCGAGGTGCACGCCACGCGCGTACTCGGCAGCGGGCAGCGGATCCGAAATGTCGCGGCCGTCAGCGCGCGAGTAGGACATGGTGATCTCCGCGGGGTTCGTGATCTTGGAGGCGGCCTGGTGCGAACGCTCCTCAATCTGCGAGCAGTACGCATCGTACACCTCGGGCGTGAAAAAGCCCGAGTGGCAGTAGCTGAAGCCACGCCCGACCTCGTCCATCTCACGCTCAGCCCTGGCACGCTCGTACAGGCGCTTGATGTCCTCGTTGGTGGCGCCAACGTCAGCAAAGGCCACGTCGATGATGGGGTGGTTGGCGCGAACAGTCACCACCTTGCCCTCGCGCGTCATGAGCGCGTCCATCTGCGCGCGCGTCCAGGCACGGCCCATGTAGATCTCGGCCGCGGCAGCGTTCGGGTTCGCAACAAGCGTCATGGCACGCTTGCCACCCGCCGGCACATACATTGTGCAGGACCCGCTCACGCCATTCTCGGTCGACAGCGAGTGGCTAGGGTTGCCAAGGCCGTTCACGTGCACGCGGATGGCGTAAAGCGCGCCGTTCTGGACTTCGAGATGCGCCTCGGCAATGGTGGCGCGCGTGTTGTCGGCCACGTACTTGACAAGCGAGTTGTCATGCGCAATGGCGACGTGCTCGTTCGCAAAGTGCGCCTGCGCAGTCGCCGGGTCCGATGCAAGCATGACATTGATCGAGTTGCTGGCAAGCGTCGGCGGGATGTGCGTGGTGCCGTCAAGCTGCTTGGTGAACGTCTTGCCGTCGTGCGTGCCAGACGCCTGCTTGATCTGCTGGTCGACAGCCATGCCAATCGAGCTCGCAGGCTGCAGCCCTGCAAGCGCGGGCGTTGCCGCGCTCGAGGCGGCGGGGGAGGCGCGCGCACCATAGGCGAGCGCGGCGGGCGCGTACGGGTTCACCGCAGGGTTCGCGACATAGTCGCCGACGGATGACGTCGATGCGCCACCGGGGTTGTTCCAAGGTGCGGCAGTTGCCATTCTGTGCTGGGTTGCGCAAGTGTTTGGTGTAACGCACGCGGCGTGCGCAACCCTAATGCACGCGCGCTTTACATGCCAAGCCGTATGGTACACTGCGTGCGTGGGCGCACTGCGCGTGTACTTATGTGGGCACATAGCGCCGCGCAAGCACGCTTCGCGGGTCGCGGCGTGACGACGCACCCGGTCGAGCAAGCGCGGCTGCGTCAAAGGCAGCCAGGGAGACGTCAGCGCCGACGCGCTCGAGCTCGCGCAGCATCAAGCGTATCGTGTCAAGCTCGCCGAACACGTACAGGCTGCCCTTGATGCCGTTAAACTGGCTGATGTTGTTGCTTGCCGTAACAACAATGCGCCCGGTAGCCTCGCGCGACTGGTTGTACAGTAGTTGCACAAGGTTGCAATAGTTTGCTAGCAGCTCGCCACTGTCTACAATGGCACGCCACATGGTAGTATCGGTCAAGTTGTTGTCTTCAAACGCGCGTGTTTCCTCTTCGCCAAGCCGTGCGCCATATGCGCTGCGCAACATGGTTCGCAAGCGCGTGTTTGCCATGTGTGCCGCGTTCAGCGCTATTTGCGCCACGTGGACACGCGCGGTCATCAGGCCCGCCACAACGTCTTGCATGGTCGCGGCTTCAAGCGCGCCTCCCGCAACAGCGCCTGGCGCACCGCCAAGGCGCATGGCGTCTGCAATAAAGCGCTCGCGTTCTTCAATTGTGCGCAGCTCGGATGCGCGCTGCGCAAGATCGTCGACGCTAAATGCACCTGCGCCTGCGGGACCCGTGTCCTTTGACACGAACAGCGCGTGACAAGCCATTTGCATGTGGTCGTTGATCGCGTTGAACAGTCTGTACTTGACCGTCGCATTCTCGTCAATCTCCACTGCCGCCATTCCTGCTGGCGGAGCGCGCACTTGCCGCCGCGCTTGTTGCCAGCCCGACACACGTGTTTCGCGCGCGCCAAGCGGCAATTCGTGCCTGTGCTCGTGCTCGTAATCGTCGCTTGTCTCCGCGCCGTAGGCATCCCACGGCTCGGCTGCACGCGTGTCCGTGCGTGCCGCGATGCACGCACCAAGGCGCGCATCAATTGCGGCAAGTACGGCCGCGGCCGCGTCTTCATCGCTTTTGCCGGCATTGCGCCGCGTTGCTGCCGCAGTTGCCGCCGCAGTCGCCGCCGCAGCAACGCCAAGGTCCATGCGCGCCATGTCCGCGCGTGCCATGTCTGCTTGCTTGCTTGCTCGCTTGCTTGGCCACGCACCGTGTACGTTACATATGTGCGTACGCGCACCTTGCTCGCATCAGTTCATTCTCTGATTCTTGCTTGTTTTTGTTGTGCTTGGCGTATGCGCTGGACGCGCATCGCATCACACCTAAAGCTGACAAGGCGGCCAACACTTTGAGCACATGCATCTTGTATACTTGTCCAAAACTACGTAAAATTAGGCTTTAAACACTATTATAAAAAAATATGCACCCGCTGTCTTACCTGGCCTAAAACGACGCTTTTTTAACCCCGGTTTTATGGGCTAAGACCTATTAGCGTAAACCTTTGTTATTTTAGTTATTTTGCAACATTACGCGCGTTTAATGTCAGTGCGTACGTGCGATATTCACTTATAATTACATATAATCCCGTTTATAACAAAGGTTTACGCT
>JANMGB010000041.1:0-1033 GCA_031374415.1 Burkholderiales bacterium | reverse complement strand
GTCAACGACGCCGCGAAAGAAGTCGGGGCAGGACAGCATCACCGCGGGCACCAGCGTCAGGTTGCTCGCCAGCACCGACGCGACCGCCACCGCACAGCCGACGCCGAGCGCGCCGACGGCGTCCATCGGAATGATCAGCAGGCCGACGCACGCGATGATCAGCGTGACGCCGCTGACCAGAATCGTGTGGCCCGCCGACGACAGCGCGTCGGCGAGCACGTGCCGGAGAACGCGACGCCGTTGGCGCCCTGACGATGTGCTTCTGCATTGCAATGTTCGTCAAAGTCGAGCGCCGTCGACACCTCGCTCAATCATCACGACGCCGCGGCCGTTCAAGAGCGCGGCGCGCGTCGGCGCATCGCGTTTGCTCAGACCCGATGAGCTCAAGCACACGCGAGAAGTACATGTCTCATGTCTGGCTGTTGACGCAGGGCGTCGATGAACGGAAGTGACAAGCGAGGAAAAACTCAAAACGTCATTCAGTCAGTCGTTGGAGAGTTGGCTGCAATCAGCAGACGCGCGCACGTTTGCAATCGAAAGTCCTCGGGCAGCGGCATCGTCAGCAGCGTCGGGCACACAGCGAGCAGCAAGTCGCTGCTCTCGTCGGCGCGTCCGTCACCGACGCTGGCCAGCATGGCGCGCACAGCACAGCTGCTGGCAGCAGTGCGACGCGAGCTCGGTGCGGCACGCATCGAGCATCGCTCTCGACGCACCGCTGCTGCGACGCAAAGCGCACAACCGTGCGCACGGCACCGTACACGGGCGTCGCTGCATGTTCGAGTTTGCCGAGCGTCAGATCCTTGATGTGCACGGCAGTGGTGTTCTGGACGCGCGCAAGCAACGCTTGCGGCTGCTGAGCGCGCGAGCCGACGTCAGCGTCGATTTCGAAACGGCGGCGCCACCGCGACACCTCGCGCTCGCACTCGAGAAAGTCGAACAGCACGGCGCCGCCCTCGAGCAGAACATGCAGCGACTCGAAAGGCGCCGCCGATGACGCCGCCAGGATCGACGAGCGCAGGAACGCGTAGATCGC
>JANMGB010000033.1:0-16505 GCA_031374415.1 Burkholderiales bacterium | reverse complement strand
ACAGCATGCGGCGTCCTTGCCCGCTGTCGATGTCAAGACAGCGAAAATCAGCACAGACCCCGAAGCCGCATCGGCAAGCCTGCCGGTGGTGGTGCAGCAAGAAGCGCAGCTCAAAAGCCTCCAAGCCACCGATATACAGGGCCACGGCGAGCAAGGTGGTGCTGGCACTGCGCCCTCGTGGGCGCGGCCCGAGCTCGTCTTAAGTGCTGCGGCGCTGGCCATCAACACGCCAGCTCACAGCGTCTATGCCAGCGGTGACACGACGAGTTTGACCGCGCAACAAGACATCAACCTCACCGCTCAGCGCAACTTCTGCATGGCGGTGGCCGACGGGATCAGCTTGTTCACCTACGGTCAAGCCCCTAGCGGCGGCAGTGGCAAACCCAACACTGAGGAAGGCCTGCAGCTGCATGCGGCCTCGGGCCAAGTGAGCTTCAGGGTCAACGAGAACCAAGCAAGCTTCAAGGCGCAAAACAATGTGCTCGTTCAGAGCACGCAAGCCGACCTTGTGATGAGCGCACCGAAGCACCTGCTGTTCACGGCGGGCGGCAGCGCCTTGAAGATCGAGCCCGGCAAGATCACCATCACTACCATGCGCCAAGCGGTATTCAAGGCGCAGCAACGAGTGTTAACCGGGCCTCAACCAGCACAGGGCGCATTGAGCCTGCCCAAGGGCAGTCGGACAATCTGCAGCCAAATGCTTGGGGAAAGTGTCGCTTCTAGCGACGCCTTCATATGACTGCCCCGCTGTCCTTTCCCGGCGCGGCGCTTAGCGATGTCCCTGCGCTCTCTGGGTTGCCGCTGTATGCCTTGATCGATCCCTTGTTGGGCGAACCCCAGGCCTGCGACGCAGACCCTGAATCTTTGATTCGCGCGAAGACCTACGGGGACTTGGCGGCATTGCGGAGCTCGGGCTGGAGGCGCGATGTTTGGCTAGCAGATGATCCAGAGCCAGTTGTGGATGCTGTCGGTCTACCTTATCTAGTGCGTCTCAGTGGGAAAGGGGATCCCAAGTTTTTGGAGTTGATCCAGGCCGCGCAGACTCAAGCAGAGTTGGCGCGTGAACAATCGCCTCGCATATTCAGTTTTGGGGCTTTCATTGAAAGTGACTCCGATCCCAACTTGCTGATGCAGCGACTTCAGCGGATGTGGTCGTTCCGTGTGCCGCGTCCGGCGCAGTACATCAGACTTGCTGATCCCAGTGTTTTTGAAGCATTCATGCATTGGCTGCCTGTCGATCAGATGCGAAGGTGGCTAGGGCCGATTGCTGCTTGGCATATCTACACGCGACAGGGGGCCTGGGCCGCTTGTTTGGGGGCTGCGGCCGAACAATTCATCGATGAGCCAGAAGCCTACCAGCGGACCCAGCGTTTGCGCCGTATCGAGGCATTGCCTGGCTACCTTCCCGACGGGATAGGACACCTGCCAGACTTGATGTTGATGAGTGCTGTCATCCGGACACTCAACGAGATGGAGCGTCTAAATGAAGGCTCTGCGCTGCGTGACAGTGCATCACTACATGAGGCGGCCTGGCAAGCAGTCCGCCGCGCAAGAACGCTTGGCCTCCACGATAAAGCAGATCTAGCAGCCTATGCTTGGAGGGCTTTGAGCGTTCCGGGGTTTGAAGGCCAGCTCTCCGCGTCAGACACTTCCAGCGTTAAACGCCAGACGGCGCTGGCTGTGCGCCAGGCCATCAGCCAAGCCGGCACCCTTGAGCGTCGCTTGAGTGCCATCGAAATCAATCAAACCGAAAATGAAACACCATGACGACCTGCAAAGCCTGTGAGCACAGCGGCCTTCCAATTCTGTTCGTTTACCACGCTGCCGTGGCCACAGACCCGTCCTTCAGCCCAGCGCTAGAACCTGCTGACACGATGCCGGGATCGCCAGAATCCTACAAGTCGATCACGGATTTGCGGGCGTCACTGGCCAGTCACCCCGCCACAGCAAAGGCCCTGGGCTTGCCAGACCTCACCCATGCTCGTTACGTGCTGCGCACATTGAGACCAAAAACTTATCTGTACGTCTACCACGATTCACCCTCTAAAAAGTTGAAGAGGCAAGCTCCCCAGCGCAAGAATAAACCGGCGGATCCCGAGGCGGCCAAATGGGAAGTGTTTCGTGTCATGGAGGGCGGTGCCCTGGTCCCGCAGGGCGACGCGCGCTTTCGCGCCCCCGCACCATTCTCATGCAAGGAGGATGGAGGGAGCCACATTTTCACCACCGTAACCTACCGCCTCCAGGACGCCCATGAAGAAACTACGCTGCGCGTTGCAGTGAGTGCGAATCTGTGGACAACGAAGCTTCGCAAGATCAACAAGAGCCGTATGCAGGTGGTTGACATCGCTGCCATTCTGGGCGGGGCCGAACCTGCGAACATCATCAAACCGCCCACTGGCGAGTGGATCAACACGAACATCGCGGACTTCGCTGTCAGCAACCTTGATCATGGTAGCCACAAAGTGACCTACCCCTTGGCAGGCATCCTGCGGCTCAATGGCCAGGCGCAGCTGGATCGCATGAAGGTATTGGCATCGTTTCATGAACGCACCAAGGACAAAGGCTTTGTCATGCCACTGCTTGACATCGTTGGTACGACTTCGTCAGTTGTAGATATTTCCAATTGCCGAGTTCAGCAAGCACGAGCATATGTTGCTTCCCAAGCACATCCTCTTGGCACCATGAAAACGTATGAAATGCTTCGCAACGCCGTGATATCGGAAATCAAAGAAAAGAGGCTACCTGCGAGTCTGAAACGAGGCGATCTGTACGATCCGTATGATGGAGAGGCGCGACCGATGTTCATACCCGCTGATGCTCACCTCGTCCCCAAAGAATCGGAAATGAAAAATTGGGCTTTCTATGGTGAGATGAACGAGGCTCAGTATAGACGTGTAAAAGCAACTGGAAAATCAGGAGTTCCTACAAGCGCTATATTTTTAAGGCGACCAAACCATACGAATATACCGCAGGTTTTCGGTTATGTCATTGCTCCCATGGAAGATGTGGTTAAAGTAATGACAACTGAAGAAACGAAAAGGCTTACCGATTTGCAGGCAGAGGGCGCAATTGAAAAGTATATGGCATCCCACAATGCAATCGTGTTGGGATATGAAAAAAAGGTAATTGAACATGATACTGACCGCAGGCTTTTAATCAACTCCTCGTTACTCAGTGAGTGCTTCAAATGTGAGTATGACTCGAAAGATCCAAACAAGCTAACAATTGATATTTTTCCCGGAGATGTTCCTGGTTCAATTTATATGGGTGAGGTGAAGCTATGCATGGTTTCATTTGGGGGAGTATCAGAATGTATGGAGAGCACTTATCAGCGACTCATTAATGCGAAGTTAACGCATCCAGATGGTTGGTTGATGCGAGGCCTGATCGGCAATCAAGAAGAACTTTTTGCTTCTTTTCAAAGTGCTTTGGATAACCAGTTTAACTGGTTCACAGGTGCAGATGCAAAACGAGATAAAACTTATGACACACTTAAAGCTCTGATGTCTGATGATGAATACGCACCGAAATTTGGCTGGTTGCGTCTTCCGGCAATTGGGTTCAGTCTCGATTTGCATTATGCCGTTGCTGGAATAGCGATGCATCTTGCAACTAAAGCGGTGCTTAGCGCGCCACCCGTAGCGGCTTCAGTTCACCAGCTGTCTGTGCTGTCATCATCCATGGCAACCAAAATCAATGCTTGGGGTGCTGTGTTTGGTTCTTTGCTCGAAAGTATTTTATATCGTAAACCCCCAAATACACCTATCTTGGTGTCAGTTGATTTGACTGGCTCACAGTTTCTTGCATTATTCTCGAGACTAGGAGAGCTCAGAGGCGGACCTACGGTGGGGGTATCAGGTATAACCGACAGCTATTCGCGATCTCAAATCCAAGCACTTCGGACAGCGAGTGTGGCAGAGCTTCAAAATATTATCACAGTGAGGTTTGTTACCACAACTCACCTGTTGCGAGATTCATCAAATTTAACCGTCCTGTCAGGCAACTCAGATAATGTCTTTCTGAGAAGTACGTGGGGAGATACCGTCCAAATGACGCAAGAGCAACTTGCTCAGTTTTACGCGCGTATTCATCGATTTGATGGAATTAAAGATTTTGTTATCGGCGCTGGACGACTGGGGGCGACGGCAACCTCAAAAACCATTGTGGGTGTTGGGAAAACAGTGGCTGATGGTGGAACTTATTTGTCTATTTTCGGAGCGTATCTGCAGTGGCAATGCTTTCTGGCAAATGAAAAGAGTTTGGAGGATATTGATAAAAAACTCGAAGACATAAAGTTGACCCCCGAGAGAAGAGCCCGATTGGAATATGATAGAGAGAATATAAAACTTGGAATTATAGACAATGTAGCTGGAATGACTGGAGGCGCATTTGAGGTTTTAGCACTTTGTTTTGAGAAGATGACGTTGGTGGCTGCCCCAGCAGTGTTAACTGGATTTGCGTTCTTTGCAGGTTCAGTCGGTGCTTTTGCGAATTCAATTCAGAATTACAATAGGTTTATAAAGAAAGAAAAAGAAGGGGATATATCTTTTGCTAATGCCTATCGATCTGTTTCTATTTTGTATGGTGTGAGTGGACTCGCTTTAGTCGCTTCGGGCGTAGAAGTGTTGTACATGTGGAGGAAGTACGGAATTTTATTGAAGATTTCATTGAGCGGAGCCACCCGAGCTGTACAACAAGCGGCACTAAGTACAGGTTCTCGCGTGCAACAACGAAGGATAGCTCCTAAGGCCAGCGCCTCGGGTATTGCTATAATTTTTATGTTAGCTGCTGTTGCGGCCGAAGGTATAATAGTATACCTCGATATAAGCTATCTAGAAAGATGGGTGAAGGCAAGTTACTTCGGAGATAACCCTGAGTTTCGAGGGAAGAGTCGTTTGGAAAATAAGTCGGAAAACTTGAAGCTAGAGATGGATGCTTTTGGAGAGGCTCTTGAAAAGAGTGCAAAGGCAGCGGGACAGGCCCTGCAACAAGATGCGGATTATCCAGGAGTTCCTGTATCCTAACCTCACAATGCCATGAAATGTATTTTTATTACCCCAGATCAAGCGCAGGCTGAATATTTTCAACCCACATCGGCAGGACGTTTGTTACCTAAGAATGAAAAGGCTTCAGAGTCCCCATCCAATATTAAGCAGACTTATGAAGTCTACGATAATGCCATCTTTGTTAATGGGGTTTCTTCGCAGTTGAAGGGAATGATCGCACTTTTTGGTATCGCTTTTTTGGTAACAATTCCCCTAGTTTGGTGGATGCTTCTGAGCGGCACAATTGGAAGTTTAATTGGCGCAGTTGAGAGAGATGATAGTTTTTCTATTATTTTTTCGATTGTATCGGCCCTGGTGATTCTGATTGCTTGTGTGTTTGCTCTAGTAAATGGGGTTAAGGCATTGCGATTTGATTTGCTGTCTCCAACAAGAATTCCTATTATTTTCAATAAGAGAACAAAGAAGGTTTATGTTTTTAGTGTAGAAATACCAGATACTTATAATTTTCGACCAAGCGAAATGTTAAAAGCTTTTATGCCTTGGTATGCATTAGTAATTGAGTACGACTGGGCTTGTCTCGAGGCTATATTTTCGGAGAAGATGATAGCGACCAGTGATACAAGCGCAAGAAAGCGTTATTTTGTTGAGATTTATGCGAAGGAAAAACCGGATTCTAACAAAGTAATAGGATCATTTTTGTTGGCGCCTCCTTTTGTTGGTAAAGAAACATGCCTTAATTACTGGGAGTATATCCGGAGATACATGGAGGAAGATGGTTTGGCTATGATTCCCAACGATAAAATTGCTCCTCCTATTCCAAAAAATATATTTCAGGCTGCTCAGCTTGCGATGCCTTATTTTTGGCCATTTATTCTGGCTGGCGCAGCTTATTCGATCTACTTTTTTTGGGGCAAAGGTAATCCTCTTTTTTATACTGGTCCAAACGGCCTGATCATGCAGTTCGTGGCTTTTGTTTCAAGCCTCAGTGTGGGGGTGATATTTTTTAATTGGGTGGGTCATCGCCTTGGGTCGAAGTTCGAAATCCCAAAAAACATACTTGATGATGTTGGAAACAAAATAAAGATTGTTGACGAGGTATCGAGTCCCGTCTAGTCATGGACCCGCTGTCTCGCCCGAGGTTTCCCGTCCAGGGCCGGGCAGAGGCTTTTGGTGCTGCGGCCAGCACCGTGTACATCCTGCTGGCGTAACTTCAAGCTGGCAATGCGGCCAGAACGGGCGATGAGGAGACGGCTGGGACTTACACAAAAGCAGCCATTTTGTATTTGCTTTCGGCTGGTTTATCTATCCGAGGAACCGGTGCCGTGTTCGCCGAGACTCGATGGCCGTTATGCTGGCCGAAGGTGTAATAATATTACTCGATTTAAACTACCTAGAAAGATGGGTGAAGGCAAGTTACTTCGGAGATAAACCTGAGTTTCGAGGGAAGAGTCGTTTGGAAAATAAGCCGGAAAACTTGAAGCTAGAGATGGATGCTTTTGGAGAGGCTCTTGAAAAGAGTGCAAAGGCAGCGGGAGAGGCCATGGAACGAGAAGCGAAAGAGTCAGGAATTGAAATAGCATAAGCTGACAATGCCATGAAATGTGTTTTTATTACCTCGGATCAGATGCTTGTGCAAGGCAACTTGCCGACGAGCTCCGGAGTTTTGTTGTCAAAAAATGAAAGAGCCTCGGAGCAGCCATCAAACATCAAGCAGACCTATGAAGTCTATGATCATGCCATCTTTGTCAATGGAGCTTCTTCGCAGCTGAAGGGGATGGTTTCGCTTTTTGGAATATTATTATTGGCAACAATTCCACTCTTTTGGTGGGATTTTCTTGGCGATGACATTGACAGCCTTCTTAGTGCAGTTAAGCGAAATGATGAGTTTTCTATTATTTTCTCGATTGTTATAATTTTAGTGAATTTTGGGTTATGGGTATTTTGTTTTACTAATGGGATAAGAGCTTTGCGGTTTGACCTGCTTTCCCCAAAAAGAATACCCATAATTTTTAACAGGAAAACAAAGAAATTTTATGTTTTTATTGTTGAAACTCCGGATTCTTATGATTTTCGGCCAAGAGAAATTTTAAAAACGTTTATGCCATGGTCCGCATTTGTGATTGGGTACGATTGGGCGAATATTGAGGCTATCCTCTCAGAGAAATTGATTGCCACTAGCAGCACAAGCGCTAGAAAGCGTTATTTTGTTGAGCTCTATGCGAAGGAGAATCCCGACTCCAGTAAAATCATTGGAAGATTTTTATTAACACCACCCTTTGTTGGGAAAGAGACGTGTCTTAATTACTGGGAATATGTTCGAAGATATATGGAGGAGGGCGGGGAGGCTGTGTTGCCCAAGGATAAGCTTGCACCTGCTATTCCAAGAAATGTATTTCAGGCAGCGCAGGTTTTCTTGCCTTATGTATGGCCACTCATTCTGTTTGGTGCAGTTTTTTCGATCTACTTTTATTGGGATAAAGGCAGTCCTCTTTCTTATTTTGGAAAATACAATTTGATTGTGGGTTTCGTGGCTTTTGTTTCTAGTCTCAGCGTGATGGCAATTTTTTTTAATTGGGTGGGTCATCGCCTTGGTTCCGGATTGGAAATACCAAAGAGCATACTTGATGATATTGGGAATAGAATAAAAAGTGTTGACCAGGCGTGGAGTTCCGTCTAGCAGGCTGCTGAAATACCTCGTCCCCCGGGTGTCCCTTCTAGGGCGTGAGCACCCTCCGCTGATGCGTCAAAGTGCCTTTTTTTTTCAATGCAGCTCTCACCAACCCAAGCCGCCCACGACACGTGATTTTCGCCCTTTGAATACCCGCCATGAGCGCCCCTTGCGCGCCTATTCCGACGCAACGTTGTCGGGCTGGCACCCATCAAGCTGCCAGCCTATGGGCGTAAAAGGGCCGCTCTCGATCATCAAGGATCGCATATGAGGCAGCCAAGTGCTTGGGGTCCGGCCGCAACCAAGCGTCCAGATGCACGTGCTTGAGAGGGACGATGCAACGGTCGTGGCCGGCGGCTTGCACTTCATGTGGTGGCTCGTCCGTGATCGCGGCGAACGACAACAGGTCGGGTTTTCCGGGTGCGCTCCATCTCGACCACAAACACGCGACGAGCATGTCACAGCTGTCCTGAGGCATGAATTCGATCACTACATCTTGTTCGGCTTCACCGGGCGCCAGCACTCGGCCCTCTGCCTTGTGTCGCTTGACGTGCTCGTAAAAGCCCTTCGCAAGGACCACGCCGTGTGAGACCCCAAAGACGCCGTTCCAGTAGCTTTCAAGGTTGTCGCGCCTGGCGTTGAACGTGCCAGGGTACTTCCGGTCAAAGAGTTCGGGTCGCCCTGCGGGCAAGCAGTGGTAGCGCATGGGCTTGATGACAAGCTCTCCGTTTTCCACGATCATGACAGGCGCATACCAGTCAGGAAATATGCGCGAGTCGCTCGGGTGCCATTGGGTGCGTTTGATGTCGTCGCGCTTGCTGAGTGCGCGCTCAATCTTGGCCGTCGCGATTCGCCGGCTTTCTAGCGCGGCTTGGGTCACCTTGGTTTCGAGTTTGCGCTCTGCTTCAACAAGGCGCTTCTTCTGCTCGAAGATTGTCTGTTCAAACTTGGTCGACTGCTTTACCCTGAATTCGTCGATCAGGCCTTTGATCTCTAGCTCTTTGCCGTTCTGCGGCAATTCAAAGGCGTCTTCCATGGCCTTGGGAATATTGATCGCAGCCTTGGATTCACGCGCACGGCGCCAGAACAGTTCGAAGAACTCGTCCAAGCTGATCTGCGCGCCGAATAGGCGGACATAAGCTCTGTGGTCGGCGACGATTTGAGCGGAATAGCACACGCGACAAATTGGAACACATCCAGCCCAGTCTGGATTCTTTGCCGAAATCACCACCGGCACTTTCGCCAACAATCTTCGATGATAGGCTGGTCGGTTAATCGCTCATCCGCATCAGCCTGACCCAGCCAAGGCACGAATCCTCAATCGTCGGTCACCGTTCCAACGATTGGTGGCAGATCGATCAAAACCCGTGTGCCTTGCGACGTGGACTCGATTTTGAGCTGACCCTGCGCAGCCAGGACACGCTCACGCATTCCTATCAGCCCAATGCCTTCCCCCTGCCGTTGGTCAACATCGAAGCCTCGCCCCGTGTCTTCAATGGTCAGGTGAATGACACCTTCTGAACTCAAGGACACCTCCACGATTGCCTGGCTCGCATGGGCATGCTTGACCACATTGGACAAGGCCTCTTGAACAAGACGGTAAACGGTGATGGCACGTGCATCTCTCAGGGTGCTGATCGTGTCAGCGGCACGCAATCTGAAGCGGCATTCTGGATGGGCCTCATCCAGGTTTCGCACCATTTCTTCCAACGCGGCCCGCAGCCCCAGTGTGTCCATGATTTCCGGGTGCATCTGTTTGATGAGTCGTCGGGCATTTCTGTACAAGTCGTCCAACCCGCTCATGAGCTTGCGCGCTAAATTAGCTGTTTCAGGATCGACATTGGGCTTGGCGGTGAGCGAACCAGTCCACAGCCGCAAGGTCACGATGGCCGCGTTAAATGAGTCGTGAATCTCCAGAGCTATCCGCCGGCGCTCGTCTTCAATCAACTCGTTGCCACGGTTGATCAGTCTGCCCTTGTCTTGGTTGGCTTGATTGGCCATTCGCAAGGCTTGGTGGAGCTCGTGGGTGCGTTGCTGCACCTTGTCTTCGAGCAGTTGCCGCGAGGCCTGCAGCGCCTCCGCCATGACCCGGATCACGTCCTGTATGGCTGCAAGCTCCCCACGAAGATGCGGGTTGAAGGCAAGGTTGTAGTCTCCCGCACCGATTTGACGCAGCGCTTGAACAAATCCCCTCAGTGGGCTGCGCAGCCGCAAAGCCATGCTCAGTCCAAGCGTCATGCTTCCGATGGCGGCCACCACGATGATCAAGGTGGCCCAAAAGAGCCGCTGCCGCTTGAGCTCAAAGATCGGCTCCGCCGACATCAACACCAGGACGCGACCAATGACCGTCACATCGTCAGTCGTATTCGTTGACGTGCCCATGGACACATGGGGCCCCGCGTCGTCAAAAACTGCCGCACTCAATTGCTCAAAGTGCACCGGTGCTGCCGATGCAATGGCGCCCTGCCCCGCAGCGCCCACCGCCAGAATGGTTTGACCCTGTACATCATCAATCTGAATGGCCTGCACGCCCCGCTGCGTTGTCACCAAACGCGCGAGCGATCTCTCAAGTTGCTGTGTGTTGCCAGAGACGATAGCGTACGGTGAACTTTGGGCCAATGAAGATGCAATGAGCTGGCCCTGTGCGGCAACGTCCTGCAAAACCTCCTCTCGGGCTGCCTGATAGAGATAAAAATTCGTGACGACCGCCATGAAGAACGTTGGGATAACGGCCATCAGAACCAACTGTGTGGTGATGCTCAGCCTGCGCGCACCGACTGCCTTCATCAATAACCCCCAGGCGGCTGGATGCCCAAATGCCGAACGCCATCATCAATGGAGAGATTCAAGGACCGTGCGACACGATCATTGACAGCCACGCGCCAGAAGCGGCAGAAACCTGGTTCAGGGAGCAAGCCAGTGTTCATGGCGTCGATGAGCCCACTGGCGTGGCCGATCACATCGTCAACGCTGGCGTAGGCACATGCCAAGGCGCCGGCATTCACCATGCCCGTGGAATACCCGATCATTGGCATGGCACGTCGGTAGCTTGCCTCCAGAACCTCTCGCAGGCTGTTGGCGTTGTAGATTTCGCGGTCAGGCACTGTCAACAAGACATCGGCTGCGCTGAGTTGAAGCAGCGAGCGTGATGTGCTGCCCTCGGTATGGTGAGCGACAAGAACATCCAGTTTGGCCGACTCTGCGGCGTAGCGCAGAGTCGGCTCCAGGTAGGCGGTGGCCTGGCCCAGCAAAACGCCGACAACAACCCGCCGGCCGTAAAGCTTATGGATCAGAGCCATCTGTTGACTTGGCGCAGCCTCGGCATAGACCGCGCTCACTCGACGCGCAGCGTCTGGATTCAACGAGCCTGTCAATTCACGGAATGAGGGCCCCGAGCAAAACAGGCAGAGAATGCGAGCATGACTGCCCGACTGAAGCGCTTGTCTCAAGCCGCTCGGGCCAATGGCGATGGCTACGCCAGGTCCGTCTTTGAGACCCGCAGACGCGGTCAAACCGGGAAACGAGCGCCGCAAAGACTCGATGATGGGCGACGCAAGCTGGGTGTCGTCACCCGCAAAAAATCGCAGCTCCATGGACTTCGACCAGCTGCTTTGCGCAACCAGCCCTGCCATTGATCCCCATAGAAAGTGTCGTCGTTGCACGAGTAGGCACGGACTGCGTGTTTGAGTTCAATAGTTGACTTGCAGCTGGCCAAAGACGCTGAGTCGATTGTCATACCGGTTCTCCAACACGGAGCCGACATCCTGAAAATACGTGGGGCTGGTGTTGTCTAAACGGCTAACCCCGAGCGTGACACGCCAGGGGATGGCGCCTCGGCCTTGACGTGTCACGGCCAGGTCTTGGCGGCCATAGTGGCTTTGTCCGAGCCCGTTGCCGGAGGCGGCGTAGTGAGCGACTGACCCGCTCCAGAGTTCAGAGAACTGGTGGCTTAAGGCCAGCGAGCCGCTGTGCCGTGCGTATTGGGTCTGCTCGAACACAGAGGTGGCCTGTGCATTTTGCAGGTAGGCGTAGTTGAACCACAGCGACGACTGTGGCGACCAGTTCCACTGGCTTTGCAACTCGAAACCTCGAAGCCTGAGGCTGTTGTTGTTGGTGGGGGAGAAGCTGGCCACTTGCAGCTTCTCCGAGATCAAGTTGCTCAAGCGGTCTTCGAACACTTTGAGATCAAGGAGCAAGCCCGCGGGCTTCAAAGCCAACAGGTACCCCAGCTCCTTGGAAGTCATGCGCTCAGGACGCAAATTACCTGGAGCCGTCGCGCTCCTGTAAAACTTCGCGTTCGTGCTGCCATGGAGGGGTGGAGCGACCTGGGTTAGGTTGTAGCTCCAGTTGGCACGTTGCTCAAAGATGTCCGGGGTATGCGTTCCCTGGGAGAACACAAAGCGCAGGGTCTGGCTGTCGGAGAGATGAAAGTTGGCTGCCGCGCGCGGAGAGAACGTTGATTGGCTCAGCCGATCTCGGTCTATGTAGCCGCCTGCGTTGAGGGTGAGCCATTTTCGGGGTCGATACTCGATGCTGCCAAAAGCGCGCAGGGAATCGTTGCTCAGCTCGCCACCGAGAAAGGTCTGGCTGCGGGCGACGTGGTGCCGAGCGCCCAAGCCGCTGATCACTCTGAGCTGTTCCGACAGCACCCTTGTGTCCTGGAACTCTATATCGGTGCGCTTCTCGAAGAAGTCCTGATTGGCTTGCACACAGGTGGGTTGACGGGCACGTGCGCCCAAATTGCGCAGGGCCAAGGCGGCGGCGTTGATTTGTGCATTCTCTTGCGGCGTGGTGCCTGTGGGCACACGCCCAGCCAACAGAGCATTGACAGCCGCGGGACTGAGCCGCCAAAGCTCGTACAACTCTGGCAGCAGCAGGGCTGTAGGCAAGCAACTGGCCCAAGCTTGCGCAATGCTGTAGTCCGCGTGGTTGATGTGGATCTTCCACTCATGCTCGCTCGACAGTCTCTGGGTGTAGAGGCCGCTGAGGTAGATGTCTCGAACCTTTTGATCGGGAAAGCTGGTCTGGTAGGGCTCGACAAACTGGACTTGATTCACGCCCTGCACCCATGCCAACTGTAGGCCCAAGTTTTCAGTGGGAGAAATTCGACTCTCACTGCGAAGATTCAGCCGTTTGAGGTGAATGCTGTCGTGGTCTTGATTGATGCGGCCCAGTTGGTCGTATCCCGGTTGGGCCTCCTCGCTGGCGGTGATGCGCAGCGTTGAAGCACCCACGTCCGCGGCCATGCGGGCCGTTACTTCTCGCTGCCCACGGTCGTTGATGCGAACGATCCCTGTTGCCCGGGGCACGTCTTTTGGGTGCTTGCTGATGATGTTGACCACCGCCATCATGGAGTTGGGTCCGTAGCCCGCGGAGTTGGGGCCCCGCGTGACCTCGATCCGATCAATGTCATCCATCACGATGGGCAACTGGTGCCAGTAAACCGTTGAAAATCCTGGGCGGTAGGCAGAGATGCCATCGATGAGCACGTTCATTCGACGGGGGTTCAGTGCATTGGTGCCGTGGTAATTGACCCGGGTGTCTGCGCCACCCGGCTCGGTGATTTCCATGCCGGGAACGAGTCTGAGGGCATCGACCACGCTTGAGATATTCAGCTTTCGAAGTGTGTCTGCCGTGATCACGGTGACGCTGGCGGGAACATCAGACAAGGGCTGTCGCAAGCGGGTGGTCGTGATCACGACGGGTGGCGTGTTTCCACCGGGTAAATCCATGTCGCCCAACTCAACAGGCTGTGCGAAACACGCTGGTGCCATCAAGGCAACAGCCCCCCAGGCAGACCCCTTGAATGCTTGGAATGAGGCCATGGTGACAAGCTCCTTTACTGCGTCAACAACGCTTACTGCAAGCGCGGATACGTGAACCCTAAAAAGTGAATTGCATTGACCACAAAATGGATGAGTACCGCCACTTCAATTTGGCGATAACGAGCAAAGGCCCCGGCATAGATGAACCCTGCCACAGTGGCGAGCACAGCCACAACGCCACCCGCCGGCAGATGGACGGCCCCAAACAAGACGGCAGACAGGACGACAGGAACCCATGCCCATTTCGATGGGGTGCCAAAGGATTGAGTCCAACGTTCCTGCAACCATCCCCGAAAAAACGCTTCCTCAGCCAGGCAGGTGAGAAACAAGTTGGCCCACAAGAATGACAATGCAATCGTCGGCCATTTGATGTCCAAGCGAACGTAGCCGATAGACCATGCCAACGCCATCAAGCCCAAGCCAGCAAGGATGCCCAGCGTGACTCCGCGAACCAGGGACTGCAGACGCGCTTTCGCACAAGTTGCTGGCTTGCAGAGCAACGCCAGCAGCAACAAACCTACGACACCCTTGTCATAGTTGAAGTACAGCTTGTACGGCGCAGCGTCAGGGCCCAATTGGGAGTCGAAAATGAGGGGGTTGGAAAATCCGGGCACCCCATGCACAGACAGGGCAATGGCCAAAATGGCACAAGCGATTGAAAGTATCCGGCGTGACCAGACGCCTTTGGCAAGCGACAGGCTGTAGGCGCAGCCCGCCAGCACCATCAGCGCGGCCAGACCGATGGGCATCAAAATGTGGCTGAACCACGCCGCGATGAGCGACGCGGCAAAAAGGGGTATCCAAAGCGGCAGTCGCAGCGAGTCGCCCAGGCGCACGGGGGCCATCCAGACCGCCAAGATGGCCAAGCTCAACATCAAAAAGGTCAATGTCATGGGCGCCTCAAGATTCAATCACACCGTGCTTAAGGGCCAAACGTGCCATGTCGACCGCTTTTTGGACACCAAGCTTTTGCTTGATCTCCAAAGAGATGTTGTTAATGGTTCGTGACGACAGATCCATCTTCTGTGCAATGTGAGCAATGGTCAGTCCATTGGCAATGAGCTTGAAAACCTCAAACTCCCGCGGGTCGAGCTTGCATTGCGGTGAATCGTCACCCCTGACGCCGATCATGGCGAGTTGCTTGACGATCTCAGGAAGAAAATAAGTTTCACCCCTTGCAGCCAGCTCAATGGCCTCGACCAACACCTTGGGCTCAAAGAGTTTGCTCACAAAGCCCAGGCCCCCGAGCCGGTAGGCCTCGCGCACCAGTTCGAGCTGATCGAACTGGCTGTAAAAGACCACTTTGGCCGGCACCTTGCATTGCACCAGTTCGCGTGCAAGGTCCAGGCCTGTCATTGAGCTGCCGAACCGAACGTCCAACACCACCACGTCGGGCCGAAACTTTTGATAGCACGCCAGCACATGGTCAGCGCGAGTCTCGCTGCCGACCACATCCAATCCATGGCGCTGCAACGCAGTGCTTAAGCCCTCAAGAATAAGCGGGTGATCGTCGGCCACCATGACCCGAACTGGTTTCATCCAAGCTCCTGTCGAATTGCGTTCATACGCATTGAGCACAACGGTTGATGGTACTCAAAACAATGGCGCTTGCAAGACTTTGGACGCCGGGTATCACCCTACCAACCCAGGCCCTGACTGGCTTTGATACATACCGTTACCTTTTTGTTTTTGCTTCATGGGGGTTACAAGGGGGAAACAGCCTTGACACAGAAGAGCTTGCAGATAGCATTAATCGATGCGTCTTAGCGCAATTATTTTGCATACGTGAGAAGGAGCAACGAGCATGGCACCTGACAGGCTCTCGACCATTCAACTGGCCAATATGGCCATGCTCTTCACGATACAAGATGCCGCCCGACAAAACCCCTCTGACGCCTGCCTGACCTATCAGCTTGGACAGGAAGACCTTCAGGTGCTGTGCGAACTGGGCCTGGACGACATTCTTCAGCTGGTTGTCTGCGTGGGGCAGATCAGCTTGTTTCCACCGCGTGCGGATCTGGTGTCGCTGTTGCGGTCTCATCGCGAGCCCAAGGTGGTGACTCTGATGTTGAGAGCCAAAGTCCGGCCGCGTGAGGTGCCGACCCCATGAAGCCACTCGTACTCGCCCACTTCAATGCCTTGAAGGTGGCTGAAAGTTGTCTGTCATGGGGAGCACGTCTTCAAACCATCCAGTACCTGACGGGGCTTCATCGCCATACCCTGACCCAATTAGCCAATGCCACTGACACCCGCATCCCGATAGGACGCCCCTCAGATGGGTATCGGTGGTACCTGCATGCGGACCTGCTGGGCCGGCTCGAGGCATGTGTGTTCATTGCGCATTTTTCGAAGCTTCGGTCAGAGAAATTTGGGCCGGTGGAGTCGATCCTTTCAGCCTATGGCTCGGTTGCTGGCTTGGCGCTACACGACAGAAGGCTGGAATTTGATCATGCGTTTGACGTCGCAGCCAAGGTTGAAGGCCGATGGCGATACATCCACCCTTGGCTGGAGATCAACACCTGCGGGGTTTGCGAATGTCAGCACATCCAATCGATCAGCGCGAAAGCGCCGTGCCCGTTTTGCGAGCTGATTGGCCAACAAGCCGGATCGAGCTCAGCGCTGGCCGGCCAATTGCGCCCTCGCAAGCACTCAAGTCCCTCGGCTTTGCGGCGGGAACCGATGGCCGATCAAACGTGAAAGCTTGCCCAAGCCCGTGTCAGTCCAAACAGGACGATGGCCAGCAGGCAAGGCCACAGGATGGGCAGGAAGTTCATGGGAATGACGACGGCCATCATCGCTGCGCATGTCAGCAGTGAGCACCCAACCAGGTAGGCCGCAAAGTGCTCCGGGTCATGCCCTTCGAAGTGCTTGGTTTTGACGTGTCTTCGGATTTGAGCGTCGATCAAGGCCATCCCTGCGACCAGCATCACCCAGGGCCATCCCAGTAGCATGGCCGCCAGTCGGAAGGCGGCCAGCATCGTCAACGCCTTGATGCCTTGTGCGTAG
>JANMGB010000049.1:0-1482 GCA_031374415.1 Burkholderiales bacterium | reverse complement strand
TGGGGGGCGGATGGGTGGATGGGCGGGGGCCAACCCATGACTGCGCGCAGCGCACTGGCTAATACTTGCGGCACGCACGAGGCTGTGGGCTGGCGCGTAGGGGCGCAAGACATAACGCCGATTGCGCACACCCGAAGGGCGCGAAGCGAAGCGCAGCGGTGGGTCCACCAAGCGCGCCCGGCGCGCGACTGGGCCCACTGTGTGCAATCTGCGTTATGTTGAATGGCGAAGCCATTCACCCCGGAGCGACTGCCCAAGGCCTGGCGGGCTCGATGCCCGCTGGGCCTTGATTCAACATCCTGCGCGAAGCGCCTGGATTTGAGTGCCTTCGCACACCTCTACTTCACCGCGTCACACGCTGGCGTTCAGCGGCGCCGTTAGGCGTCCGCTGGAACGCTGCTGGCCTGCGGAGTTGTTGGCACCTCAAGCCGGCCCCCCGGATGCGTGGCCGTGTGCACCTCCACCAGCTTGCCGATGGCCACGTGCGTGTATATCTGCGTCGTGCTCATGCTCGCGTGCCCCAGCTGCACCTGGATGTAGCGCAGATCGGCGCCGGCCTCCAGCATGTGCGTCGCGCAGGCATGGCGCAGCGCGTGACACGATCCATGCTCGATACCCAGATTCCTCAAGTGCCGCGTCACCATGTCGCTCAGCCGGTTCTTGTCCATTGCCTCGCCATAGTCCGTGATGAACAGCGTCCACTTTCCGGCCTCACTGCTCGCTTGGCGTACCAGCATCGGCCGCACCTCCTCGCAATACCGCGTCACCCAGTGCACCGCGCTGGCCCCCATCGGCACGTACCGATCACGCTTGCCCTTGCCCAAGCGAATGAACACCGTGCCTTGCAGCAAATCGATGTCTCCCAGTTGCAAGCGCATCACCTCACTGCGCCGCATCCCCGAGCCGTAGAGCAGCTCCAGAATCGCCCGGTCTCGCAAGCCCGTCAGCCCCGCAATATCTGGCTGACGCATCAACTGCGCCACCTGGGCCACACTCAGCAGCACCTTGGGCAGCGTGTACGGCATGCGAGGCAGGATCAGGTCTGCTGCCGGGTTGGCGGGGATGTGGCCCTCGCGGGTCAGCCACTTGAACCAGCCCCTCACGGCCGTGATGAAGGTCTCCTGACTGCGCAGGCTCAGCGGCTTGCCGTCACGCTTCCTGGTCAGGTACAGGTGCCGCTGATACGCCTCCAGAATGGCCCGGGTGAACTCCTTGGGATGCTGCAAACCCCGCTCATGCGCCCACGTCACCAGCCTGGCCAAGCCCCGCAGTCGACCCTCCAGGCTCGTGACCGACAGCCTCGTCACCTCGGCCCAGCGCAGATAGTCAGACACCCAGCGTGCCAGTGGCAGCTCTGTCCAGCCGGGGGCGGCTGCCTCGCCCACGCTGCGCTTGGCTCGCAGCTTGCGCTTGGCCCGGCGCAGGGGTGATGCGGGCGGCGGTGGCAGGCCGTCTTTCATGCCTGCGTGTACGACAGGACCG
>JANMGB010000018.1:0-2089 GCA_031374415.1 Burkholderiales bacterium | reverse complement strand
CATCCAGCAGCAGGATCGCCCCGACAACTGAAGCCGTCCTGCGGACGGCGCGCTATCCCCCCCACCCAATCCGGTCGGCTTCGCCTCTGGGCCGCTTCGCGGCCTACCGCAATGGATGGAGCCCCCCGCGCATTCGGTGGGTTATTATCAAGCCACATATACTTTAATCCTGCAGGCAGCTCAGGCAATTCGGTCAGTTGGTTGTGCGAAGCTTCAAGATGCGTGATCCCTGCAGGCAGCTTCGGCAGTACGGTCAGTTGGTTATGCGAAGCTGCAACAGACGTCATCCCTGGGGGCAGCTCCGGCAGTGCAGTCAGTTGGTTCTCATAACACGAAAGATGAACTAACTCTGCAGGCAGCTCAGGCAGTGCGGTCAGTTGATTATGCGGCGCATCAAGCCGCTTTAACCCAGCGGGCAACTCCGGCAGTGCAGTCAGTCGATTCTTGGAAACGACAAGCGACTCTATTCCCTGAGGAAGGTATTTTGGAAGGCTGGTCAACCCCAAATTGTCGAGCTTCAGATTCTTGCCGAAAGACCCGTTCGGAAAACGAGCCAGCCTCGCAACGGCTTCTTTTCGGTTTTGATCTTCGGTGCCTTGAGCGGCCCAGGCCTTCCAGTGTGCCAAGTATTCTTTTCGGGTCTGCGGCTGGGCCAAAGTGCGGTCGGTGTTTTGCTCTCGGAGCAAAGCCATCTGCGCGTGCTCGTTATCCGCAATCCGCCTTTGGGCCGCGTGATGGGTTTCAATTTTTGAAGCAAGCTTGAAGGTCCATGTCTTACAAACACCAACTGCGCCTTGATCTCCTCCCTGCTGCGTCCACGCGGCGTAGCTGCTTAACTTTGTAATACTGTCTGTGTCAACGCGACCCGGAACAATGACAAAATTTCGAGGGTATTTGTGACCTCTGGAATCTCTCAACCCTTGTACTTCGCCCAAATCCACGCCTTTCACCGAAGCAGCGTGATAGAAACCCCTACTCGTATGCGCCCCCCTGTGGAGAGGATTAAATACCCTCGCCATCAAAACATCTTGATCTCTTAGCAATGTTTCTCGCGGTACTGATGGCCTCACCTTTTGCCAGTGTGTATGAAAATTATTGTCGCGCATGGCGTCGTTTTCATATAAGTATTGCTGATTCAAAACAATGTAGCTTGCGCGGTCAGATGGATTGAAAGGGGTCTTTATTTCCTCGAATTTACTCAAAGGAAAACCGTTAAAATTCTCCACTCCTTTTTGCTGTAGCTCAAGATCAATGCGGTAAACACGGGCAAAAGGATTGGGGAGCGACCCTTCTTGATAAATAGCCAATGGCCTGTCGTTAATGAATCCCTTTTTACCGTCTTCAAAGCCAAAGCCTTTGAAACGGACCAATTTTTGTTGTCCATCCACCGAAATAGCACTTTTATTGAGCAGCCCAACCCTGAATTTTTGTAAGCCAGTGGGATCTCGACCAATGGGTCCACGGGAAAAATGAGTTTCCCCGATATCGCTTACGCGAGCGTTATTGTTTCTACCTGATGACACGACTTTTCCAAAATCAGACGAGCCTTCAGAAATAGGTGGGGTACGTGCCTGGTTACGTCGTGGCAAATCAGACGTGCCTCGAGAAACAGGTTGGGCATATGGCTGGTTACGTCGCGGCAAAACTGGGAAATTATTCATCGAATTCTTTTTTCAAGAAATCAGGACGCCAATTGACGTTCATTCAATCGGTACGACACAAAAACCTAGCTTGAGCACGGTTATAGCAAGTCCCCGTGCACGCTTCAATGAATGGAATTGTATTTATTTTGGCCGCTAGCCTGTCCGCGTCTTTCGTCCGCCCTGCTTGCAGCACTCGAGATCGCCACCCGCGCTTCTCCAAAGCTCGGATATTGGACTCAACCGCAAGGCCTCTCAGTTGGGCATGCCAGCCAAACCACTTCTGGGGGGAAGCATGACACATGCCTGCTAGTGCAGTGTTGCACGCTATCTGGAACATAAAAACGCGCCTTTGGGGCCATGGCGGCGTTGCAAATCCTCGCGATACCTACAGGTATCGCTGTGGTTTGCGCCTTGCCCTGACCCCAAACGCATCGTTTTTATTTGTT
>JANMGB010000017.1:0-6251 GCA_031374415.1 Burkholderiales bacterium | reverse complement strand
CTACCCCTATCAGGAGCGTGCCTGAGGCGCAACAGGCTCGCGCGCTCTCCATTCCTGCACGCTCCGCCTGCCAATGCGCCCCCTGTTCGCCTTGGCGAATCAACCTGTCAAATTCATTGCGACGGGGTACTAGGGCCTGTTCGGAAACTCCTCGTCGGGCAGAAAATGGCCTATTGGAGTGGGATGCAAGGCGCAAAGCACAGCAATACCGGTCGGTATTGCGAGCATTTGCAACGCCGCAGACCGCTTCAAGAGGCCGTTTGATGGCTGGCGAGGAGTTTCCGAACAGGCCCTAGGTTCTCAGGGCGAGAGTGTGGTGGGGCCGGTGGGGTTGGCGTCAGCCGAGACGTCTGAGCAGGGTGTGGTGGTGGCTTCCCAGGCTGTCCAGTGCAGGCACCAAACCTCGGCACTCGGCGGTACATCCCCCGCGACGACCAAGCCCTGCAGGCTGCTCCAGGCCGCACTTTGCAGGGACTCTGGTTGGCAGCTGAGCTGTGCTTGGAGCGTCGAGGGGTGAATGCGGATGTGGCAGGCGGGGCTGAGTTGGCTTTGCCGCATCACTTCGCTCATCGCGGCCAGACGGGACTGCACGGTCATGCGCAGCACCAAAGGTTGTTGGGCCTGTTGGGCGAGGGCGTCAGGTGACGTGGCTCGTGGCCCCCGTCCCCAGCGGCCCTGGCCCCACGACTGTTGTGTGATGGGGCTAAACAGCCCCGCCGTCATCGGGACGATGGGTGTGGTTGTTGTTGTCGTCGTGTCCTCGGGTGGGGGGGCTGGGGCGGTGGGCTGGGTGGTTGCCGTGGGAGGGGCTTGTACCGGGGGAGGTGAGCTCTTCACGGGCGTTGGTTTGCGACGAGCTGGGCGTGGTGGTGCGGGGGGCGTGAGGGGTGGGCTAGTGGCTTGCGCGGGCGCTGAGGGCGGCGCGGCAACGCCAGGCGAGGGGACCACAAACACCGACATCGTGCGGCCCGCCGCACGCGTGGGGGCTGGGGCCGCGCTGAGCAACGCGCGTCCCAAGCCCAGGGCATGCAACACCATCGACAATCCAAGGGCCCAAACCCAGGGCGAGGGGCGTTGTGAAATCGCAGACACGGGCAGACTCCGGGCCTTCGGGCTGAGGGCGCAGTGGCCTCATTGCACCAGTCGCCACGCTGTGGCAATGGCATGAATTGAGCCATTAAAGCTGCCGAACTCGGGTGCTCAGTGCGTTGCGCTCAGCGTCGAGCAGGTTGGGGTGCCGAGCGCCCGAACTGCTTGGCCGCGAATGCCCACACCATGCGCGAGGCATCGGGGCCGTGTTGGTCGCCGAAAGGTTGTTTGGCGGCGGCTCCGCTCCAGGCATGGCCCAGGCAGGCGATTTCCACCAGGGTGCTCACCGAGGTGCCGCCACGGCCTTTGAAATCCGTGACTGTCATGGGATGACGGCGACCCCGCTGAACGGGTCGTGGGGCGCCCGCCCGGGCGTGGCCCGCAGTGGCCCACGCCTGCGCCGCGGCCCGGCCGTTGCCGGGGGCCACCACCCCATCTGCCTCACCATGGATCACCAGCAGCGCCGGCCATATTGCGCCGGCCGCCCGAGGGGTGGGCGCCGTGGCCGCCCCGCTTGGGCGGCCTTTCATGGCCCCCAGCGCTGACAACGTGGAGTGCGCGGCGCCGGGACGCACGCCCGAGTGCATTGCCAGCGCCTTGAAGCACTGGGGATGCTGCGTGGCCACGAGGGCAGCCATGCTGGCGCCCGCCGACAAACCCGCGATGGCGATGCGTTGGGCATCCACCGGTTGTTGATGGCAGACCCGTTCGATCGACGCCATGATCAACGCCACCTCGGCTTGTGCGCGGCCCGAGCGGGTGTCATACCAATGCCAGCACCCCTGGGGATGCGCCAGTCGGTCTTGTTCCGGGTACAGCACCAGGAACCGTTCACGGGCCGCGACCTGGTTCATGCGGGTGCTTAGCGCGAACCCGTTGGCGTCCTGCCCGCAGCCGTGCAGCATGACCAGCAAGGGCACGCGCTCGCCCGGGCGCAGACCGGGTGGCCGGTACAGCCTGAAACGCCGCGCGCCCGCGGCGCCCATCACGATGCCCGTGGTCCATTCGCCGCGGTTGGTGGGCGTCGCCGGACGGCGCGGGGCGGCGCGCGCCGAAGCCTTCACCGCCTGACGTCCCACGCGCAAGGTCTGGCGCGTGAGCGCCGCCATACTGCGTGAGAACGCTTTCGACCACAGAGACACCCTGATTCGCTTTGCCATGCGCTGGATTCTGCGTGTGCTGCGCTGACCCACCGCCTGGCAGGGTCATCGCGCCGCTTGAGGTGCGACGGTGTCGCGACATAATGCTGAGGTGAAGCGAGCCAGACCGTCGCTGGTGCAAGGGCCGAAAGGCCGCACTGGAGGAAGGTCCGGACTGCGCAGGGCGGCGTAGCAGCTAACGGCTGTCCACCGTGAGGTGAGGATCAGAGCAACAGAGACGAGCCGATTGAGTTCGGGTGAAACGGGCAATCTCTACGCGCAGCAATACCAAATAGGCACACGTTGATCTGGCCCGGGGAGTGTGCGGGTAGGTAGCACCGAGCTGTGCAGCGATGCACAGCCCAGAGGAATGGCGGTCACGGGGCCTGTCTCGCAAGAGAGGGGCTCCGCACAGAATCCGGCCTATCGGCTCGCTTCACATTTTTGTTGGCTCAGTGCCGGCGCGTCGCTGGCTTACATGCGCTTACAGCGCTGCGGGCGATCAGTTTTAGCATGCAGGGCAGGCGCAAAGGGCTGACTGGCCGACTGGGTCATATCCCCCAGCTTGATCCAGGAATCTACATTTATGCACGTACATCAATCTCTTGTCCCACGCGGTTCACGGGTGGCACTCGCTCTGGCGACATTCAGCTTGTCCGTCTTGGCCGCTTGCGGTGGTGGTGGTGGTGAGGGCCCCACAGCTGGCAGCAATTCAGGAAACGCTGCGGTTTCGGATGGCTCGAGCAGCAACGCTGCGGTGCCCACAGTGCCCACAGTCCCGCCCCTGGCAGGGGTGGGCAATGCGCAGGGCCGGTGCGCAGTTCCGCTGGCCGCTCAGCCCGCGGTTTTGGCCAACCCAAGGGTGATTGGCACGGGCACGCCGGCCAGTTGCACGGGTGATGCGGTTGTCGCGGCGGTGGCCCAAGGGGGCGCGATCAGCTTCAACTGCGGTCCCGATCCGGTCACCATCACGCTCAATCGCACGGCCAAGGTGTTCAACAATCGGCCTGACGTGGTGCTGGACGGGGGTGGCAAAGTGACACTCAGTGGCGGGGGGCGCGTGCGCATCCTGTATCAAAACACCTGCGATCAAGCCCAGGTGTGGACCAGTGCGGAGTGCGACAAGCAAACCTCACCGCAGCTGACGCTGCAAAACATTCATTTTGAGCAGGGGAACTCGATCGGGCAGGGCTATGGCCTGGAGCGTCAAGTGTATGGGGGCGGCGCAGTGTACGTGCGAGGGGGGCAGCTCAGGGTGGTGAACTCGCGCTTCTCCGGCAATCAATGTGAGTCTGTAGGGCCGGATGTGGGTGGTGGGGCGGTGCGGGTGTTCGGCGCCAACGCCTCCATTGTGAACAGCACCTTCACCGGCAATCGCTGCTCGAACGGTGGCGCCTTGAGTGGGCTGGGCGGGTCTTACAGTGTCTACAACAGCACGCTCGCTGGCAATCAGGCGACGGGCCGCGGGCAAAACCCGATCATCGGCAACAACCCCGGAGAGGGTAGCGGGGGCGCCATTTATAACGATGGAAACTTCCTCAATCTGCAGCTCTGCGGGACCGAGGTGCGCGAGAACACGGCGGTCGAGGGGGGCGGGGCGATTTTCTATGTGAGCAACGATCGCACGGGCTTGATGTCACTCACGGACTCGGTTTTGACGGGCAACCTCAGTGGGACTTTCGAAACGGCTGGGTTGCCGGGGATATTTATTCTGGCGGCACCCGGGCAGCCGGTGTTGCGGGGTACACGCTTGAGTCCCTGAGTCTGCGTCGGGTGGAAATCGAGCGGGTAGGTTTTGCCGTCGGCTAAAAATTGGTGACTGCCAGCCCTTGCCGCCGGTGTAACTGATCGCGGATATCGAGCTCCTGCGTCACGCGTGACCAGCCTTCGGCAATGGCGCGCCGGGCATACCACTGCGTCCAGGATGTCGTAAACGCTGAAATAGTCGCCAAACACCGCCCGCGTGACCTTGTCCCCGTCCTCGATGGGTGTGCCGGTGAAGCCGATGAAGGTGGCGTTCTTCAACGCATCACGCAAGTGCTTGGCATAGCCGAAAACGTACTTGCCGGTTTTGGTGTCCAGCCGACCTTTGGTGCCGTATTGGCTGCGGTGGGCTTCGTCCGATATCACCACGATGTTGGTGCGGCCTGTGAGCATCGGATGGGACTCTTCCCCTTCCAGCAAAGCAAACTTTTGCACCGTGGTGAAGATGATGCCCCCGGCTTCGCGAGAGGCCAGCATCTCGCGCAACTCATCTCGGTCGCCCGCCTGCAGCGGGGTGGGTTTGAGCAGGTCAATGGCCGCACTGAAGGTGGCGAACAACTGGCCGTCCAGGTCGTTGCGGTCGGTCACCACCACCAGCGTGGGGTTCTTCATTTCGGGCTGTTGCAGCAGCTTGCCCGCATAACAGGCCATGGTGATGCTCTTGCCCCAAGCCCTGGGTGTGCCACACCACGCCCGCCTTGGCAGAGGCCCTCGAGTTGTTGCTCGTTCAACATGTGAAACCCCTTGCGCCTGCTTCTGCAGCCAGATCGGTTTGCGATGAAATAAGAAAACTGATAACAATCAATGACTTAGCAACCAAGCGACCACCATGACGCATTGGCGCAAAAATAGCAAACCGCCCATACGGGGATGGCCGCTGTGGCATGTCGATTCTTGCGACACGTCGCAAAAACATGTCGAAAAATTCAGGAATTATCGACATATTCTGCGCAAGGGTTGATTCGCCGAACATGTCAACGCACCAGCTCGGCGAACAAAGCCTCGTTGATGTAATACATCTCTCGCCCCATCTTCCGCGGACTCAATACGCCCAACCCAGCCAGGGTTTGCAGATAGGTGGATGCCGTTTGGCGCTTGGCCAGCCCTGCGTCCACCAGAAACTGGATCTTGGTGTACGGGTGGCGAAAAATCACCTCAATCAAGTCCTTGCTGTAAATGCCCGGCGCATCGCGCTGCACCCGAGCGCGCACCTCTTCCATCAGTGCGCGAATGCGCGTAACTTGCTCAAACGTCTGCTGCGCTGTGCTCGTCACCCCGCGCATCATGTACAGCAGCCACGGTTCCCAGGCCTGTTCCTCGGTCACCGCACGCAGCCCAGCGTAGTAGGCGGCTTTGTTGGCCATGATGTGGCGCGACAGAAACAGCACCGGGATGTCCAGCAACCCCGCCTGCACCAGGTACAGCAGGTTCAAGATGCGCCCTGTGCGGCCATTGCCATCGTCAAAAGGGTGGATCGCCTCGAACTGGTAGTGCAGCACCGCCATCTTCACCAGCGGGTCCAGGCCATCGTCGGCATGGATGAATTGCTCCAGATTGGTCAACTTGTCGCGCAGCAGCGCCTCGCCCACTGGGGGCGTGTACACGACGTCGCCAGCGGCATCCTTGAGCGCCGTGCCCACGGTGCGCCGCACACCAATGTCCTGCTGTTTGATAATGCGCACCATGTCCACCAACAAATTGGTGGTCAGCGGGCGGGTTTTCAGCGCATCAAAACCGAACCTCAACGCCTCGCGGTAACGCAGCACTTCCTTGGTGGGCGTGTCCGTCATGCCGTCGGCATGTGCATCGGCGCGGTACAGCTCGTCGTTGGTCGTGACGATGTTCTAAATGTCCGACGACAACCGAGCTTCCTGCAGCACGATGCTGTTGATCAGCACCCCCTGGTTCGGAATCTGCGCCGCCAGCCCGCGCAAATTGGCCAACACCCGGTTGGCCTCAATGGCCTCCTTCAACACCGCCTTGGTTTCCAGCTCCACGGCGGGCGGCAGCAGGGGCAGGTCGTTGTAGGGGAGCGGGCGGTCAAAGGGCATGGTGTGTCTCCGCGCTCAATCTTGGCACCGACAACTCTCTACGAAGATTCATGACGTTTCCATTGGCGCTAGTGCAGTGTTGCACGCTATCTGGAACATAAAAACGCGCCTTTGGGGCCATGGCGGCGTTGCAAATCCTCGCGATACCTACAGGTATCGCTGTGGTTTGCGCCTTGCCCTGACCCCAAACGCATCGTTTTTATTTGTT
>JANMGB010000015.1:0-14178 GCA_031374415.1 Burkholderiales bacterium | reverse complement strand
AACAAATAAAAACGATGCGTTTGGGGTCAGGGCAAGGCGCAAACCACAGCGATACCTGTAGGTATCGCGAGGATTTGCAACGCCGCCATGGCCCCAAAGGCGCGTTTTTATGTTCCAGATAGCGTGCAACACTGCACTAGGCGCCTAGAATTGGCACACCGCCTCGATCTGGCTTGCTCATTCGGCCACCATTGCAGATGTCGGGTCGCGCAGCAATGAGTACGCCAGAATGACAGGAAATCAAACCATGAAGTCGCTCGATATGTTTCAAAAAGCCAGGTTGCCCCGGATTCTTTGCTGCCTCACCGCGGTGATGACGCTGTCAACCTCGGGTTGTGCCGTGATCACGGTGGCAGGCGCTGCAACCGGGGCGGTGATTTCAGTGGCCGGGTCCGTGGTCAGCACCACTGTAGGCGTCGCCGGCAAGGTGGTTGAGAAGACCATCGACGTCGTGACGCCGGATGGGGATCAGAGCAAAAAGTGAAGTGGGATCGCATGGTGCCCGGCCCCACTTCATAAAGCGCCGCTGCTCGATCCTGGCCCGTTGACGTGCACCAGCTACTTCACTCGCCCATACGTGTCTTCAAAGCGAACGATGTCGTCTTCGCCCAGATAGCTGCCTGATTGCACCTCAATGATTTCAAGGGGCACCTTGCCGGGGTTGGCCAGGCGGTGAACCTGTCCCAAGGGAATGTAGGTGCTTTGGTTCTCGGTCAACAAAATCACCTGATCGCCATTGGTGACTTCGGCCGTGCCGGTGACGACAATCCAGTGCTCGGCGCGATGGTGGTGTTTTTGCAGGCTCAGTGAGGCGCCCGGCTTGACCATGATGCGCTTGACCTGAAACCGCGGACCGGCATCAATGCTGTCATACCAACCCCAGGGCCGGTGCACTTGCCGATGCAAATTTTGTTCTGTGCGATCAGAGGTCTTGAGCTGCGCAACGATGTGCTTCACATCTTGGCTGCGACTGCGGTCCGCCACCAACACGGCGTCAGGCGTCTCCACCACCACGACGTCTGACAAACCGACCACCCCGACCAAACGACTGGTGGCGTGAACCAAGGTGTTGCGGCTGTCCCGCAAAAGCGTGTCGCCCACGGACACATTGCCTGCTTCATCTTTATGACCGACCTGCCAAACGGCATCCCAGGCGCCAAGATCCGACCACCCCGCGTTCAGTGCCACCATGCGAATATCAAACTCCTTGGCGCCTGGGCACTTCTCCAGCACGGCATAGTCCACAGACTCACTTGGGATGGCTGTGAACTCGGCCTTGCCAGGGCGTACGAAACTCGCATCGGTTGAGCGGGCGTCCCAAGCGGCGCGGGATGCTTGCTCGATGTCCGGTCGGAAGGCTTTCAAGGCCTTTAGCCACAATGATGCTCGCACCACGAAGATGCCGCTGTTCCAAAAATAGCCCCCCTCGCTCAGGTAGCGCTGTGCAGTGCTCAGGTCAGGCTTCTCTACAAACGCCGCCACGCGCGAAGCCTCGCCCTCTTTGCTCTCGGTACGGATGTAGCCAAAGCCTGTCTCAGGCCGATCTGGCGTGATTCCTAGAATCACAAAAGCACCTTGGTGGGCCACCCGAATGGCCTGCTGCAGGGCCTGCGTGAACGCGGATGCGTCAGTGACGGTTTGGTCAGCAGGTGTGACCACCAGCACAGGATCGCTTCCTTCAGCCGCGGCTTGCAGGGCTGCCAACGTCATGGCAGGCGCCGTGTTGCGCCCTGTGGGCTCCAGCAACACCAAGGCCTCATCAAGGTGGATCTCGCGAAGTTGATCCAACACGACAAACCGATGCTCTTCATTGCCAACCACGCACGGTGGGGCGATGACAATGTCCGCACTGGCGAGTGCTGCCAGACGCTGCGCTGCCTGTTGAAACAGACTTTGGTTGCCCTGCAAAATCAAAAACTGCTTGGGATGCTGAGCGCGAGACAGCGGCCACAAACGCGTGCCACTGCCGCCCGCCATGATGACGGGTTGAACGGTAAGGGTAGACATAGAGGGTGAGTCCATCAATCTTTCGTTTCAAACAGGGGCATGGTGTCAGTCAAGCAGGCTCATAGCCCTGAGGGTTCGAGTGCTGCCAGCGCCAACTGTCAACGCACATGGCGTCCAAGTCCCTCATGGCACGCCACCCGAGCAAGGCCTCGGCTTGGCTGGGGTCGGCATAGCAGGCGTCTACATCCCCTGGCCGCCGGGCGACGATGTCATAGGGGATCGAGCGTCCACTTGCGCGCTCGAAGGCATGCACCAAGTCGAGCACACTGTAACCTTTGCCTGTCCCCAGGTTGGCAGTCACATTGCCCTTGCCGCTGAGCAGGTAGTGCAGCGCCAAGCTGTGGCCGTGCGCCAAGTCTTGCACGTGAATATAGTCCCGCACGCCAGTGCCATCAGGGGTGTTGTAGTCATTGCCGAACACTTGCAAGCGGCCGCGCTTGCCGACTGCAACCTGGGTCACGTACGGCATCAGGTTGTTGGGTATGCCATGCGGATCTTCACCGATCAAACCACTCTCATGGGCTCCGACCGGATTGAAATAGCGCAGCAAGGCCACCGACCATGCTGGATCCGCTGCGGCGATGTCACGCAAAATGTTCTCACTCATGAGCTTGGTGGCCCCATACGGGCTTTGTGTGCTCAGTGGGGCATCCTCCTGGATCGGAAGTGATTCAGGCACGCCATAGACCGTGGCACTGGAGCTGAACACCAACTTCTTGCAGTCGTGGCGCACCATGGCTTGCGTCAGGCTGAGCAAACCACCGATGTTGTTGGCGTAGTACTCCAAGGGCTTTTGCGTGCTTTCGCCGACGGCTTTGAAGGCTGCAAAGTGCACCACGGCTTGAACATCATGAGCCGCGAACACGGCGTCGAGTGCGGCGCCGTCACGCACGTCAAGCTGCTCAAAACAAGGTGTTTGGCCGCTGAGTTGTTGCAACCGTGGGAGCACAGCCGCCGAGCTGTTAGAGAAATTGTCAACGCCCACCACATGGTAACCATCGCCAAGAAGGGCCAGCCAAGTGTGGGAGCCAATGTACCCCGCAGCGCCCGTCAATAAAACAGTGCCAGCGCTCGGGGATGGGGGGGATGACTGCACTAACAACGCCTTACCTCAGGTACACGTTGGCCAAGCAGCTCAGGGTGTTGGCGCTGTAACTGCTTGACAGCAGCGAGTCGGTGCTGCGAGTCTCGTGACCCAATCGGCAGCCCAAAGACACATTGCGGCTTGCACGGTAGGTGCCAGCGATGCCGTACGTGGTCACGGTGTCGGTGCCTGAGGCATTGTTGACACCGTTGGCGATGACAGAGCCACGTGCACGGCTGATTGAGGCTGTCGAGGTGATCTTGCCGGTCACCTGGTAGGTAGCGCTGCCCGCCAGCGTGTGCGTCAGACGGTAGATCTCGGTTGCCGTCGCAGTGCTGTTGGTGCCTGTCCCAGTGCTGCCAGCCCCGGTGCTGATACTGCTGGTGCTGCCACTGCTGCTGCCAGTTCCAGTGCTGGGGGCGCTCGCAAAGCCCAGGAAGCGAGACTCACTGCCCGTGTCACGGTTGAAGGCGGTCGTGAAGCTCAAACGCCCCGAGGGGCGATAGTCCCAACTCAAAGCACCGGTGACACCCGAAAAGTCGGAGGCCGTGGCGCGGGTGTGATCTTCTTTACTGGCGCTCAAGCGGCCATTGATTGTGCTCAGGCCGCTGGGACTCCAGCTGAGCGTGAAGTCGATGTCTCTGCGGTCTGCTTCGTCGCCACCCAAAGCGCTGTAACGAGGGGTATCGGTTTTGGTAGAGCGCACGCCCACGCCCACCGTCAACAAGCCGCTCAACCCGAAAACGACGCCCGCATTGGCGACGTTTTGGGTGTTCTCTAGGGGCGCGAAAGTGCTCAACGAGTAGTCCACCTGACGACGTTGAAAGCCTGCTTCGAGTGCGAGTCGGCTGTTCATGCCGTAGCGTGCACTGGCACCCACCAGTTGGGTCTTTTGGCTGTTGCGTTCGCTGGAGGAGGTGCCTGCCAAGGCTTGGTTGGCCAGGCTCTGTGCCAAGCCGTAGCGCACATTGCCTGACAGGTTGCCCACGGTTTCCCAGTTGACACCCGTATTCAGGCCATAGCCGGTGTTGTTCAGTGATTTGAAATCTTGATAGCGGTTGTCAGCGATGTTGCCATCCAGGTAGAGCCGTTGACGCCCCAGGGACTTGTTCACGCCACCGAGCAACGACAGGGTGGTCCATGTGTCGCTGCTCACGTTGCTGCTTTGGCGAGTGACGTTCGAGTCGTATGACACCCCCAACCCTGCGCCGATGTAGTAAGGGCTCGCGGCTTCTGTGTCGGCTGGGGTGGTGTTTTGTGCCCACGCGGAGCTCAGGCTCGTGAGGCCCACAGCCAGGCCCAAGGCCCACGGCAAGGGGGTTGCAAACGAATGAGAGTGTGAGGGGTAGGGCATGGGAAACCTCCGTTGGAAATTATGTGGATAGCTGAGTGTTGAAAAAGCAGACCGCTGCCATCCGTCAGTAGGCATGGCGGTCAAAGAAGACCAGTCCGACGGTACGGACGATGATTTGCAGGTCCAGTCCCAACGACCAATTGCGCAGGTACTCCAGATCGTATTCGACGCGCGCGCGCATTTTGTCGATGGTGTCGGTCTCGCCGCGGTGTCCGTTGACTTGCGCCCACCCGGTGATGCCAGGCTTGACTTTGTGCCGGACCATGTAGGCTTTGATCAATTCACGGTACTGCGCATTGTGGGCCACTGCATGTGGACGGGGCCCTACGATGCTCATGCGGCCCTGCAGTACGTTGATGAATTGGGGGAGCTCATCCAGCGAGGTGCGACGGATGAACGCGCCGAACTTGGTGATGCGGGCATCGCCCTTGGTCGCTTGTTTGACCACCGGGCCATTGTCTTGGGCCGTCATTGATCGAAACTTATAGACCGTGATTTCATCCCCATCGAGCCCGTTGCGCTTTTGCTTGAAAATGGCTGGCCCGGGCGAGCTGAGTTTGACCCCAATGGCCAGCGCAAGCAGCACAGGCGAAATCATCACCAAGATGATGAGACTGAGCACGATGTCACTCACGCGTTTCGCTAGCGCATTGGTGCCCGTGAAGGGGGTTTCGCAGATGCCCACCACGGGGATGCCGTTCATGTCTTGCAGGCGCCCTTGGATGATGCTGATGCCGAACACATCGGGCACAAAAAACAGGCTCGCGGTGGTGCCTTGAACCCGCTCAAGCAACTCGACGATGCGTGGCTGCAGTCCCAGGGGCAGGGTGATGTAGACGTCACGCACGCCATGGGCTGTGATGTAGTTGGCCACGTCTTTCAGGCTACCGATCAACTGCGCCGCCGCATCACTTTGAATGCGGTCATCGGTGCGGTCATCGAAATAGCCCACAAAATCAACCCCTTGATGCACATTGTCGGTCAGTGAACGAGCCACCTTCACGCCCAATGGCCCAGCCCCCACCACGACGGCTGAGTGGCGCATTTCTTGAAGGGTGGCGCGGTGCTTCACCACCAATTGCCCCACCCAAACACTGATCCACTGCGACATGGGCGTGATCACGGCCCAGGCCAGCAGGGCGTCTCGGTCAAAGAGCGGCATGCTCTGTGTGGCGCTGCCGCACAGATACAAAATCAGCAACACCGTGAACCACGACATCAGAATCTCAGTGCCTGCCACCAACAGGTTTTCCCGAAAGCGATTGCGGCCGGGGAAGGTTAGGGCCACCACCAAAAAACACAAAATTTGCTCAGGCCGGTCAATCGGCTCACCCACCGCCAAGTTGGCCGCCAAAAACACCAGCACCGTCAAAACAGGCTCAAGCACAGCAGCCACCAAGGAGGTGACCGACTGAGGAGCGCTGTAAAAAGTTCGCTTGTTGTGGCTGCGTTCGTCGAACATGGGCGTGTGGCAGTGGCGTCAGTGCATCAACGACAGAAGGTGCTCGCTCGCAAGCTGACGCTTCGGGAAAGCGCTCGATTGTCCCTTAAAAAGTCGCCATTTCTGGGCAAGGGCACCACAGGGGCGATGCAGACGTTGTCTCGATGCCGCAACCCTGGCGGCGTCTCCTTACAATCGCATCCATGCTCATGCCTATCCCCCCCTGGTTGACCTCTGCGCTTGTGCCTCGGTTGACCGTGCTGCTGAACCACGTCATCTCAACCGAGTCTGCAGCCGTGGCTCGCTTGCAACCCCATGCAGGGCGCAGGCTTCAGTTGGACTGCGTAGGTCCACCTGGCTGGCCTTCATTGCCCTCCTTGGTGTTGGCGATTACCCCCGCTGGCCTGCTGGAGTCCGTGGATACAGGGCCTGAGGCTGATTTGCGCATGGTGCTCGACGCCTCACAGCCGCTCCCGTTTCTCCTGAACGCTGTTCAGGGCCGGCGTCCACGCATTGATGTCTCGGGTGATGCCACGCTGGCTTCTGACGTCAGTTGGTTGTTCGATCACTTGCGCTGGGACATCGAGGACGATCTGTCGCCCTGGTTGGGGCCTGTGGTGGCCCGTGAGTTGGTGCGCTGGGGCGGCTGGTTGGCGGTGGGTGTCCGCGATGCCGCCAAGCGCTTGTCCGCGCTGGCTTCGCGTTCGGGCGTGGGCTCCGTCCCCTCGCCTTAAGCATGCGTTACCTCAGTCGACTTGTCGTCATTGTCCTGACGGTGCACCGCTTCGGGCTGGATGAATTCGTCCTTGATCACTTCAATCAGGCGTGGCTGCGGGGTCTCATCCGCTTGCTCACCCTGGGACGTCGATTGCATCATCCCAGGGCCATGCGACTGCGCTTGGCGCTAGAGCACTTGGGCCCGGTGTTTGTGAAGTTTGGTCAGGTCTTGTCCACCCGACGCGACTTGTTGCCTGCCGATTTGGCTGACGAACTTGCCCTGCTACAAGACCGCGTACCGCCGTTCCCTGGCATGGCCGCGCGCGCATTGGTAGAAGAAGCTTTTGCCCGTCCCATCGACGATATTTTTTCCAGCTTTGATACCCACGCGGTGGCCAGTGCCTCGATTGCTCAAGTGCATTTCGCGGTCTTGCTGGATGGCCGAAGGGTCGCGGTGAAGGTGCTTCGGCCGGGCATGCTGGCGGTGATCGATGATGACCTCGCCCTGATGCGCACCATCGCGCGCTGGACCGAGCGCTTGTCCGATGACGGCCGCCGTTTGCGCCCCCGCGACGTGGTGGCCGAGTTCAGCAATCACCTGCATGATGAACTTGATTTGGTGCGCGAGGCGGCCAACGCGGCGCAGCTTCGCCGCAACATGAGTGGTCTCGATTTGGTCTTGATGCCTGAAATGTACTGGGACTTGTGCACGCCCAACGTGATGGTCATGCAGCGCATGGAAGGCGTGCCGATCAGCCAGGTGCGTCGCTTGAAAGAGGCGGGCGTTGACATTCCTAAACTGGCCCGTGATGGCGTCACCATCTTTTTCACGCAGGTATTTCGCGATGGTTTTTTCCACGCGGACATGCACCCCGGCAACATTCAGGTCAGCTTGGCGCCGGAAACCTTGGGGCGCTATATCGCACTCGACTTTGGCATTGTGGGCACCCTCACCGAGTTCGACAAAGAGTACCTGGCACAAAACTTCATTGCGTTTTTTCAGCGCGACTACAAAAGAGTGGCCGAGCTGCACCTGGAGTCTGGTTGGGTGCCTCCTGAAACCCGGGTCGACGAGCTGGAGGGGGCGGTGCGTGCGGTGTGTGAGCCGCATTTTGATCGGCCACTCAAAGACATTTCCCTGGGTCAAGTGCTGTTGCGCCTGTTCCAGGCCTCTCGTCGGTTCAATGTCGCGATACAGCCCCAGCTCGTACTGCTTCAAAAGACCCTGCTGAACGTGGAAGGGCTGGGGCGTGATCTCGATCCTGAGCTCGATTTGTGGAATACGGCCAAGCCCTTTCTCGAGCGTTGGATGAACGAGCAGGTGGGCTGGCGGGGCTTGCTTTCCCGCACGCGCAAAGAGGCGCCCCGCTATGTTCAGCTGTTGCCAGAGTTGCCCCGGTTGTTGCACCAGGCCCTGCGCCCCAAGCCCGCTATCGACACGCGCCTGATTGAGGCTTTGTTGCTAGAGCAGCGTCGCTTGAGGGGCTGGTTGAGTGTATTGACAATGTTGGTGCTGGCCGGCTTGGTGATGTTGTGGTGGCACTTCAAGGCTTGATCCTGTGACGCGCACTGGCCCAATCCATCGACTGCTAACCCTTCAAATCCATTGGCATGGGGTACTGGCGCGCTCAATCTATACTGTGCGGTTTACTTCCATGCGTTCGTTTTACATTTTGTAAGGGTTCTGACATGCCGATCTACGCCTACCGCTGCGAGTCCTGCGGCCACGCGCAAGACCTGCTGCAAAAAATCTCTGATCCTGTACTGACTCAATGCCCCGCGTGCGGTGCGCAAAGTTTCAAAAAACAGGTCACTGCTGCGGGCTTCCAACTCAAGGGCACCGGATGGTACGTGACTGATTTTCGCGGGGGTAACAACGCTGCTGGCGGCGGCGCAGTTGCTGAGCCTGCAGCGGCCAAAGAGGAGGGGGCCACATCGGCCCCGGTACCTTCGGTGGCTGCCCCGCCTGCCTCACCTGCTGAGTCCGCGCCGTCGCCGGCGCCAACCTCCAACACCAAACCATCAGGATCAGAGTGAAAAAATACCTTCTGGCGGGCTTGCTGGTGTGGCTGCCTTTGGCGGTCACGGTTTGGGTTTTGCACTCGGTTTTGGGCATGCTGGACGGTGTCTTCGCCTGGGTGCTGACAGGGGGGCAATCTTTGTTGCCTGTCTCCGTGTTTTCCAGCCTCGAGGAACTCAAAAAAATTCCAGGCCTGGGCGTCATCGTGATGGTGGTAGGCCTCCTCCTGACGGGGGTGTTTGCCACGAACATGGTCGGCCAGTGGTGGCTGAGGCAGGGCAGCCGCGTTCTGCAAAAGATCCCCATCGTCAAGTCCATCTACAGTTCAGTCAAACAGGTTTCTGACACGCTGTTCTCAAGCACAGGCAATGCTTTTCGGCAAGCTGTGCTGGTCGAGTTTCCGCGTCGAGGCTGTTGGACCATTGCTTTCGTAACCGGCCAGCCCAGCGGTGAGGCTGGGCGTTTTCTACAACAGCAGCAAGACGACTTTGTCAGCCTCTACGTTCCCACCACGCCCAACCCCACCTCGGGTTATTTTGTGATGGTGCCGCGCACCGAGGTCATTGAGTTGAGCATGAGTGTGGATGCGGCGCTCAAGTACGTGATCTCAATGGGCGTGGTGGCGCCAGAGTCTGTGTCACTGACACCCACTTCATCGGGTGTCGTGCAGCGACTGGGCTGACCGCAATTCTGGGCTGTCAAGCGGCCCCGCTGCACATTTTTTGAAATCGGAGTGAAGCCATGAGAACAACATATTGCGGTTTGGTCAGTGAAGCCGTGATGGGTCAAACCGTCACCTTGATGGGCTGGGCCCACCGTCGCCGCGACTTTGGCGGCATCATCTTCATCGACCTGCGTGACCGCGAAGGCATGGTGCAGATTGTGTGCGAGCCGGATTTGGCTGACATGTTCAAGGTGGCCGAAAGTGTGCGCAACGAGTTCTGCCTCAAGATCGTGGGCAAGGTGCGGGCACGCCCCGCAGGCACAGACAACGCCAACCTCACCAGCGGCAAGATCGAGGTGTTGTGCCATTCTCTGGAGGTTCTCAACCCGAGCGTGACCCCGCCGTTCCAGCTCGATGACGACAACCTCTCCGAGACCACGCGCTTGACCCACCGTGTGCTGGACCTGCGGCGCCCCAGCATGCAAAAAAATCTCATCCTGCGCTACCGCGCCGCGATGGAGGTACGCAAGTTCTTGGATGCGAACGGCTTCATTGACATTGAAACGCCCATGCTCACCAAGAGCACCCCCGAGGGCGCGCGTGACTACCTCGTGCCCAGCCGCGTCAATGAGGGCGAGTTCTTTGCCTTGCCCCAAAGTCCCCAGCTGTTCAAGCAGCTGTTGATGGTGGCGGGCTTCGACCGCTACTACCAAATCACCAAGTGCTTTCGTGACGAAGACCTGCGCGCCGACCGGCAGCCCGAGTTCACCCAGATCGATATCGAGACCAGCTTCTTGGGCGAAGAAGACATCCGCAGCATGTTCGAGACCATGATTCGGGGTGTGTTCAAGTCCGCCATTGGGGTCGAGCTGCCCGCTTACCCCGTCATGACCTACGCGCAAGCCATGCACCGCTTTGGCTCTGACAAGCCTGACCTGCGCGTCAAGCTGGAGTTCACCGAACTCACAGATGCGATGAAAGACGTCGACTTCAAGGTGTTCAGCGGCCCCGCGACGACACCTGGCGGGCGGGTGGTTGCTTTGCGTGTCCCGGGCGGTGGCGACGCGAGCACCGGCCTGAGCCGTGGTGACATTGACGCCTACACGGAGTTTGTGAAGATCTATCGCGCCAAAGGCTTGGCCTGGATCAAAGTGGTTGACATCAACAATGGCCGTGAGGGCTTGAAAAGCCCGATTGTCAAGAACCTCCACGACGCGGCGATTGCTGAGGTGCTCAAACGCACCGGTGCTCAAAATGGCGACCTGATCTTCTTTGGTGCTGACAAGGAAAAGGTGGTCAATGATGCGATTGGCGCCTTGCGCGTCAAAATCGGCCACAGCGATTTTGGCAAGAGCAACGGCTTGTTCGACGACTGCTGGGCGCCCTTGTGGGTGGTTGATTTCCCCATGTTCGAGCACGACGAAGAGGGTGACCGTTGGAACGCCGTACACCATCCCTTCACCGCACCGAAAGATGGTCATGAAGACTGGATGGACACCGATCCAGGGCGTTGCATTGCCAAGGCCTACGACATGGTTCTCAACGGTTGGGAGCTCGGCGGTGGCTCAATCCGCATTCACCAGGCTGAGGTGCAGAGCAAGGTTTTCAGCGCTCTCAAAATCAGCCCTGAAGACGCTCAGCTGAAGTTTGGATTCCTCCTCGATGCGTTGCAGTATGGTGCGCCGCCCCATGGCGGTCTGGCTTTCGGTCTGGACCGGCTGGTCACCTTGATGACCCGGGCGGAGAGCATCCGCGACGTCATCGCCTTTCCCAAGACGCAGCGTGCTCAGTGTTTGTTGACGCACGCCCCCAGCCCGGTGGACGAAAAACAGCTCAAAGAGCTGCACATCCGTCTGCGCAGAAACGCCACCCAGTGAGGCGCTTCGCACCTTGACAGCCGACAGCCAGCGACCACCGAAAATTCCCGAATCCGTCCTGGTGGTCATCTACACCGCCAGCCTGGATGTCCTGTTGCTGGAGCGTGCTGATCAACCGGGTTTTTGGCAAAGCGTCACGGGCTCCAAAGACCGGATTGATGAGCCTCTCGTGCAGGTGGCTCGGCGTGAAGTGGCCGAGGAGACCGGTATTGAGATCGGCTCTGTCGATGTGCCGTTCGCGGCACTGCAAGATTGGCATTTGAGCAACGTCTACGAGATCTACCCCGTCTGGCGCCATCGCTATGCGCCAGGGGTGACGCACAACACCGAGCATGTTTTTGGTTTGTGTGTGCCAGCAGATGTGCGAATTTCACTGGCCCCGCGTGAGCACCTGAAGTACCGTTGGCTGCCTTGGGTTGACGCGGCGGATGCGTGTTTTTCGCCTTCCAATGCCGAAGTCATTTTGCAACTGCCTCGTCGCCAATCTGGTTCACCATGACCTTGTTCCACACCACGCGTTCATCCACCCTTGGTGATGATGTGCTGCGTGTGGCAACCTACAACATCCACAAGGGAGTGCGTGGGGTAGGGCCGCGCAAGCGCCTGGAAATTCACAATCTAGGCTTGGCGGTCGAGGCACTGGACGCCGACATCGTGTTCCTCCAGGAAGTCCATGGCTTTCACCATGGCCATGCGCACCATTTCAATCGCACATCATTTGGTTGGCCCGACGTCGGGCAGGCCCACTTCTTAGCCCCCGAGGGCTACGAGGCGGCCTATCGCACCAACGCCGTCACCCAAGAGGGCGAGCATGGTAATGCCCTGCTGTCACGTTGGCCCTTGGGCGACATCGGCCATCACGATGTCTCAGACCATCGGTTTGAGCAACGGGGTTTGTTGCATGTGCCTGTGCACTGGGGGGGCGGCTTGGTGCACACCATCGTGGCCCATTTGGGGCTGATGCACGCCAGCCGGGTGCGGCAGGTCGAGCGCATCGCACGCTACATACACCAGCATGTCCCACCTGCTGATCCCCTGCTGGTGGCCGGCGACTTCAACGACTGGGGTGAAAAGCTCGACGCGCCCATGCGTGCGATGGGTCTGACCCGTGCCGAGTCGCCAGGACGGCCCGTCATGCGCACCTTTCCCTCGCGGGTGCCTTTGTTTTCACTTGATCGCATTTACATGCGCGGCTTTCGTTGTGCCGCAGGGCATGTGCCCACCGGTTCGGCTTGGGCCCGTATGTCTGATCACCTGCCCTTGATTGTCGAGTTAGAGCGCATTGGGTAACCATCCTCGCGAAGCCGGGGTATGGTTACTTGTCGAGTTCCGTAGGGTCGACGTTACTCAGAATCTGTCGCAATGTAGAGGCCCCAAGATCACGGGCGACGGGTGCATAAGCCCAGGGTCGCCTCCTCGCGTGAGCAGGTAGACCGAGCAGGTAGGGCGCGCTGCTCCTTGGCGCACTGACCCAGGGTGTTGGCGGTCGGTGCATAGTATTGCCACCCCCGAGGCAAAAGGGGTTGGTCAAGGCGAACTTGCTTCCATTTGGCGTGCCCCTCATTCTGCAAGGTTTGGAACTGGCTGCACAAGCTTTGCGTTAAACGGGCCAGCATCTGGCGCGTCCCGGGCGTGTTGTAGTCGTAGGTGACCAGCAGCGTTTTGGTTGCCAGGCTAGGCAGGTCGTCGGCAAGCCAGTTAGGGTAGCTTTTGCGATCAATCTGGGTCACTTGATACACGCTCATAGCTGCCTGTTCGATCGGATTCGAGCCGTCGAATCCCAACAGTTTGAAATGCTCTTCAACGCTAGGTTTGATGTTGGTGAACAAGCCAACAGGTTGCCCTGAAACCACAAAAACAACTTCAGGCCCGCTGTTATTGGCGAGCTTGCCCAGGGCGATTTCATGGGGGTCGGTGCTGATTAACTGGTCTGGGATCGGCTCGCCAAACAAAGCCTGGTAGAGCGTTGTTGCGGTCATGGCCGTACCGCTGCCAGCAGGCCCGATATTGATGCGCTTTCCGCGAATGTCACGCAAAGTCACCAGTGGAGAATCCGCCCGGACCACGACATGAATCTCCTCATCGTAAAGCGGCAGCACGACGCGCAAGGGTTGAACGAGCTTGCCTGCGGCCGCATTCCCCTTTTTCATGAGGTCGGTGTATGCGCGGTAAACGTCGGATTGCACCAAGGCCAGTCTCACCTTCGGTTCATAGCGCAGGCGCTGGACGTTCTCAACAGATCCTTTGGAGGGAAGGGCTTGAAGGTCAATGCCTGCGGGTTGCGCCACGTACTTGGATAGGTCTTCACCGATCTTGATGTACGTGCCAGTTTCAGGGCCCGTGACGATGCTGTGTGTATCACCTTGGCATTGACCGATGACAGGCAGCCAGCACAGCACAAGCGCTGCAAACCATGCTTTGAAGGGGGAAAGTGAAGATGTGTTCATGTTGGAAAGTCCGGACGAATTTTGTATTCTCGCCCACTGAAGGTGGTTGCCATTTTCTGCAGGGCTTCAGGAGCCAGATTGTTCCGTTGTTTGGGAGCTAGTACCCCGTCTCAATGAATTTGAAAGGTTGAATTGTTGCGGGGCCCATAGTGAAGTACAAAGGCTGCTGGATTCCCGCCTGCGCGGGAATGACGTGGTGAGATGCCAACCCCTGCGCCCGTCATCCCCGCCTCCTCCCGTCATCCCGGCCTCCTCCCGTCATCCCCGCGCAGGCGGGGATCCAGGAGGGTGCCTGAGGCGCAGCGGGCCCGAACGCACTCCATTCCTGCACGCCCCACCTGCCAATGCGCCCCTTGTTCGACTCGTTGAATCAACCGTTCAAATCCACTGCGACGGGGTACTAGGGCCTGTTCGGAAACTCCTCGTCGGGCAGCAAATGGTCTATTGGAGTGGGCTGCAAGGCGCAAAGCACAGCAATACCGGTCGGTATTGCGAGCATTTGCTACAAAGCAGACCGCTTCAAGAGAGAAAAGTTCCTTTCGCTCTGTCCATGGTATGCAAACCATC
>JANMGB010000012.1:0-11914 GCA_031374415.1 Burkholderiales bacterium | reverse complement strand
GCATGCAACTACCCCACAACTATAACGTGCCACTACAAACACTTTTCAATTTGAGGTTCAAAATCGGCGTAAGCCATTGATTTGCAACGAAGAGACCTCGCCAAAATCACGGAAAAATGGCTCGCTGCTGTCGAACTTGGGGAGCTCGGTCTTCTTGGTAACGTTCCGGCGTGCACTGACCTCACAACCAAGCCTTTGGTGCAGGAGATTGGCATCAAGGTACTCGCCGCCCTTTCTACGCTCAAGGCAACGTGGCCACTGCAGGTGGCTGCCTTGCGTCGCAGTATCTTGCCGCTTGGATCCTCGCTGTGAAGGAAGTAGCAGTCATTTTGACCAATGTTGCCTTAATAATCAAATCCAGCAGGGCGGTTACCTCTACCCCCACTTCTAGAATCAGGATTGGTATAAGAGGGGTAGCCTGTGACTATATTTCTATTCATTATATCAAGCTCCTTCGCATTGTTGAGATTGAATCTCTTGCTGGGCTCACTGTTGTCGATTCCAAGATATCTTCGCAAAGCTTGTAAAAGCACGGGAATTGTCAATGAATCACCAGCCCCTGCAGTTTGAGTGGGCCGGCCAGTACTAAAGTCTATTTTTATCTGCCTGCTGTCGGCGTCACTGGCGCCGATAACGCGATTGCCGGGAATATCCTCCGCCATAATTGTCGCACAGCCAATAGAGTGATGGCTTTTGCCATTCCCATTGTCTTCATCAAACCCTTTTCGACCCATCTCGCTGATCACATAAACAACTACACGGTTATTGATTCCAAAGTCAGTCGCCAACTTCCAGATTTGGTCAAGCCGTTTGGTCATGTAGGGCAGGGAGCTCGTGTTATACCTCTCAACAAAATTCTCATGAGCATCGAATCCATATCTCCCAAACCGCTCGCTCCCAACTTCAATGGAATTGGTATAACCCAACTTCGCAGCCCACATCGCAACATCGATGTCTTCGACGTCTCTATCTTTCCCAAGCATGTTGCTTATTTCATTGGCTGCAAGCTGTAGACCCGACGCCTCGATGAATTCAGAAAGCATATTTGTCTGGTTTGGAAGCCCGTTGGCTGTTTGAAGAAGCCTTTGCATCTCCTGCATCCTGGCAATGCGAGTGTTCTTAATGTTACCTGCATCCGTAGGGTCAATATAATTTCTTCTACTACTATCAATATTTGGGTTAAAGAGTTTATTGAATTGATCTGCCCGAGGAATCTCGGATCTGGTCACTAACTTGAAACCTCTTTCATGCCCGTCGTGTGTAATCCAAGGCAGAGGACTCTGTGCAATAGAGGCAGCGTATAGCTCACAGAGATGAGGAAAATCTGTGCCCCTGCGGCCAGAGACCGCAATCTTCCCCCCTTCGTGATCTGAATTTTGCATGTCCAAACCATTTATAATCAATGATTTGGCCCTATGCCTTGAGAAAAAACCACTGTTGTCTCCCATCGGGGCACAGACAATGGGACCGTCGGTAGGACCAGTGACAGTAGCATATCTACCGAAACGCGGGTTATTACGCGGATTACACCACGCGTTTGGATCAAGGCCGCCGCCAGCGGAATACAAAACGAGAATTTTCCTGTTGGCATTGGCACTGGTATTACCGCTCGACTGCCCAAAAGCCGCCGGTGTCAGCGCCCAAAAAGGTACTGTTCTACACAGAGAACTAACCACCTGCATGAATTTTCTGCGGTGCATTTGATGCTCCTTTAATACTTAACATGGAAATCATTAAATCCGCGTGGAATAATCAATTGTTATTGACGTACAAGAATTTGTAATCTGTCAGCATGTAAGCGATCACAACTGACCAGGCACGTCCGATGTACTGCGGATCGTTAGCGTCCGCATAGGCGCAGTTGGTTGTTTTATTGGCGCCATATTTCGAATCCAGCGTGGTTTTAAAGAGATTGAACGTGCGGGTTACTTCGCTATTGTTGACGTCGATCACTTCGCCCCAAAGTGCCTTGTGGAGATGGACAATGTTTTGCTTGATCATGTTGTCAGTTTGGGGTGTGAAACTGATAAGAGGAAACAGCAACCGTTGGTTTTGGGGTTTGTTAAAGTCGGTTCTCGTGATATTGCAGCTTGAGGCGAGGGCGAGCTGATTTATGACCGAGTGCTGCTCCAGCGTATATTCCTGCGGCCGTTCAAGCACGTTGTTAGCATCAAAGCCACCACCCCAGCTGCGGCCATCACCACTGTAAGGATTGTCAAAAGCAGACCATTTCATGCCCACCGTTTTCAATAATTTTTGGTTGAGCTGAGACGGCGTTAGCATAGTCAGGTGTCCGACGCCCGACCAATCGATCGACTTGGCAGGGTCTTTAACATTCAAACTCAACCATTCGCTCATCATCAAATCAGCCAGCAAGTTACGTACTTTGTATCTTTCGAGAGCAAATGTCTTTGCTATGTTATTGAACTCCACGCTTTGCATCGTGTAGGCATCATTTTTTAATTTATCACCACTAGGGTCACTCTTCAAAGCCTCCCGGCCCGTGATACCTTTGTACCAAAAGTGCACTGCCCCCAGACTAAACTTCGAAGAATTAGTTAATGTAAGTGCCAACCACTGCAGAGCTGAATCATTTCCGGCGAAATCACCAGGCATAGGGTTGGGGCTGCTCATAGGGGGGTTGCTGCCGCTGCCATAACCAGGAAGCCAAGCATCTCTGAACCAGTTGTCTCCAGAAATATAATATTTAGTATTACGAGTGTAGTCGATTGGCAAAGCAGTATATTTATTGTTCACCAGGTTGGGCCGCCACCGGTTTGCTTCGTTGAAATTTTGGAACCCAGCTGCCATCGGATCCATCACGCGGTGACATGAATTACAATTGTTGTTATTAACGGTTGGGTTCTCACCAGCATTGTCATTGGGGAAGGGGGTGCCTAAATCAAAAACTTCTTGCGCCATAAATTGCCGCAATAGATAATGTATCCGAGTACGGTTTCGGTTGCCCGAGGTTGTGGGGAACGAGGCCAGCCACGCATGTGTCGACAATACGCCTGCATGCTCACGCAGCCCTCCTCTCCGGCTCTCCGGCAGTGTGGCTTTGCGGAACTCTTTGTCGTCGCTGCTGTTCGTGAAGGGTTGTGGCGCAACGATGGCATCAAGCTTATCCGCCATGATGCCGTTAACAACGGTGTAATTTGCAGTCAGAATATCAGTGTAAGGCACGTCGTTCTTGACTATGTACTTAAGCAGCTCGATTGGCTCCTTCTTTATCGATGCAGAAAGTCTATTTTTATCATTTGTCTGAATCCCATTGAGCTTCGGAAAATCAGTGTTATTAACACCGGTTTTATCATTAAATGGATCAATTCTCTGTGTCGAAAAATGCAGATCGCCGGCGTCATTCAAAAACGCATCGAAAGCATCGCCCTGCATATAGGCGATGATCTGATTCCTTAATTTCAAGCTTTTTTCCGTATTACTTGCAGAAGTAATGTTGGATATTTCTTGAGCGGTTGGTTGTCGACCAGAGAATAGTGCGGAAGCCCTATTGAGGGTGGATACTATAGGGGCGTCAGCTCGGTTAATCGGTGGCTTGCTTTCACTGGATTGTCTGCATATTTCATACAGATTGGCATAATTATTAATTGTCCCGTAATTTGTTGATCGATTCGCAAATATTTGACCGCCGCCATGCACGGTGCCATCAACGATCTGTAGAAGTCCGCTGACTCCTTTTGTTGCAATATAATTATTAATATTCGTAAATCTTTGCTCTTTGTCGCCAGGTAAATTGGTTAATTTAAATCGTTTTGCCGAGTGGCAACCGGAGCAATTATCTGTAATTAATTTGTCAACGCTGGTTGTGTAATAGTCTGATGAGGTAGTGCAAGCGGTAGGGGTCGGCGGTTTCGGTGCAGGTGCAGGTGCAGGTGCAGGTGCAGGTGCAGGTGCAGGTGCAGGTGCAGGTGCAGGCGCAGGCGCAGGCGCAGGCGCAGGCGCAGGCGCAGGCGCAGGCGCAGGCGCAGGCGCTGGTGGTTTGGGAGCTGGAGCTGGAGCTGGAGCTGGAGCTGGAGCTGGAGCTGGAGCTGGAGCTGGAGCTGGAGCTGGAGCTGGAGCTGGAGCTGGAGCTGGAGCTGGAGCTGGAGCTGGAGCTGGTGCTGGTGCTGGTGCTGGTGCTGGTGCTGGTGCTGGTGCTGGTGCTGGTGCTGGTGCTGGTGGTTTGGGAGCAGGAGCAGGAGCAGGAGCAGGAGCAGGAGCAGGAGCAGGAGCAGGAGCAGGAGCAGGTTTCGTCTGAACTTGTACGGATTCAGTCGCGGGCCGAGTGGCCGATTGAGGCTGTTCAGGGGTGGGGGTGCTGTTGGTGTTACCACCACCGCAGGCTGTAAGCGCAGCAAGCACGATGCTAGTTAGGGGCCAGCGCATCGCGTGATGAAGCTGAAACCGGCGACTGCCACTGAGTGGGGAAGATGGGAAGGCCAGCGTCTCAGTGGCTTGTGCTTTAATTTTTTCGTCCACGTGGACGTGAACTATTGTGGTGCTGGCCATAGCGTACTCCTTTGATTCCCAATCGAGCATCAATGTATCTACATTGATCTCTCAAGACACGTCAGCGCTCGGTTACCCTCGTAAGGGATTGTTGAAAGGCGCGACTTCCTGCACAAGACCACGACCACGACCACGATCAGCCAAAACCACGTGATGGTGATATGTCCCGAACACAGGCCCCGTGCCTGTGATGTTGTACCAATGATGGAGGAAGGCCCTCCGAAGTCGGCTTGCAGAAAATAAGGGGGTTTCAACCCCGGCCAATTGGGTGCAAGGTCGCAATCTTCTTGCGCAAGAGGCCGGGCGCCGCTGGGCGTTACAGTCACCAGCCGACGCGTTGGGCTCGGGGGCGGTAGCGTTTTTTCAGCAACGCGATCAACGCCGGGTAGTCGACTTTGGCGTTGTGTCGCTTGTCGACCGGAATCCGATGGAGCCGCAGCACCGCGTCGAGCTGGGCCCAGGCGAGCGCATTTTCTAGCTCGGCCAGATCCAGCTCTGGGGTGTCGCCTTCGACGGCGAGGATGCGCCGTCCCTCTTGAGCGAGCAAGGCACTGCGTCGCACCCCGGGAAGCATCCCGGCCACGCACTCGACTGAAAATGGATACAGCTCGCCGCGCGCGTCAACAATGCGCGCGCCGGCGCGGCCGAGCAGCCAGAGGCGGCCGCGGGTGTCGAGGTGGCCGATGTCTCCGGTGCGGTGCCAGCGCTCGCCGTCGACATCGAACTTGGTGTCGGCATCGCCTTGGCCGCCAAGGTAGCCACGCAGGACGTGCGCGCCGCTGACAACGATTTCGCCGGCTTCGCCCACAGGCAGGCAGTCGTGCTCAAACGCCGCCTTGGACAATGGTGAAATCGGCGTTCCCCATTGCGCACGCAGAATGCGCAGCGACAACTCAGTGACTGGCGGGCCGGCCAGGAGGCCGCGGCCCGCACGCATGGCGGCGGCATCAAGGGCGCTTACGTCGGCGGCGTCGATGTGGGCGATGGGCTCGGCTTCGGTGGAGCCATAAACGGCCACGACTTGGGCGCGTGGCGCCACTTTGCGCAGCCTCTCGAGCAGCCGCGGAAACACTGGCGCGCCGCCCGTGTGGATGTGTTTGATGTGCGCCAGTGTCTGGCCGCTTCGCTCGGCATGCTCGACCAGCCGCTCAAAGAAGGCCGGCGACGCGGCGCTGCGGGTCACCTCGAAGGCATTCATCTGTCGCCACACAGGGGCGGGGTTGATGGCACCCGGGCGGCGCAGGTCGGCATCGGGTATCACGCTGGTGACGCCGGACGCCAGATTGGCCAGCACAAAGATGGGCAAGGTGGACAGGTCGACATCGCCGGCCTTGAGTTCAAGGTGATGGGCCAGAACGCTGTGCTGCGTCAGCAGAAAGCCGTGGCTGCGGACGGCGACTTTCGGCTGGCCTGTGCTGCCGCTGGTGAAGGTCATGAGCGCGGGCGAGTCGACCTGGACCGGCGCCCACTCCTCTCGCGGCGCCAAGCGTTCAGCGCAGGCCAGGCGCGTGGCTCCGGGTACCGCCATGCCGGTCGAGAAGGGCTGCGGTATCCGCCGCAGCGCCGGTGACCCCAGCCGCAGCAGGTGCGCGCGCGCCGAGCCGATGAAACCGCGCGGCAGGCACAGGGCGCAGCAACGCTCAATGTGTTGGCGTCCCGCGGAGGGGTCGACAAAGGTGGCGATCAGGCCGAGTCGGAAAATCGCCAGCAAGGCGACGTAGAGCGCGCAGGACATGGGCTGAAACACGAGCACTGGGTCGCCAATCTGCAAGCCGGCCTTGTCGAGCAGGGCTGCGGTGCGCGCAGCGGCCAGATCGAGCTGGCGAAATGTCAGGGTGCCGTCGGCAGCAATGAGTGCGGGCGCATCGGGTTGATGCTGCGCTTGCGCCTGCAGGAGGGTGGCCAGGTTCATGTGGTTTGCGCATACAGGGTGTAGCGCCGTATCGGCCGCGCATAGCGGCTGCTGATGTTGCCGGAACGATTGGCGTCGTGCATCAATGCATGGATGGCTTTGGTGTAGCCCGCGTCGCGCGCCGCGCGCTGGACATGTCCGACCAGCAGCGCGCCCAGCCCAGCCTGGGCGCGGCCGGGCCGCACAGCGACGGTTTTCACGAGCATCGTGTTCAGCGTCGCACCGCGCTGTTTTTGCGCCAGGTCGGGCACGCCGAAGACATAGCCGATGGCGCGCCCTTGGGCATCGGCGATCCAGGTCAGTCGCGGGTCGACATAGGCTTGGATTTTTCGGTACTGCTGCCGGAAGTCGGTGCGCTCAATGGGGGTGTAGAGAAAGTTGTTCGGGAAGCTGGCGACGGAGACGTCGTAGATGTCGTCCAGGGCGGCATCAAAGTGGGCGGCATCGAGCGGGCGCAGGGTGATGCCTTGGGCCGCAAAGCGCCGCGCCGCCAGTTCGAGACGGGGGTCTTCTTGGGTGAGGTCGTCGTTAAGCGCCGAAAAATAGTGCGCGAGTGGCGAAAATCCTGCCGCCTCAAAGTAGCCTGGGTAGGCGTCTGGGTTGTCGGGTTCGAGAAAAAACGCGGGCTCGTTGCCGCGCTCGGTGAGCAGGCGATAGCGTCGCCAGGTGTTGCCGTCCATCGGTCCTACCGCCCTTGCGCAGCCTTGCCGGCGCAGCTCGGCCAGGGCGTGCTGCAGCAGCGCGGTCGCCGCGGTGGGGTCGAGCGCAGCGAAGTGCCCGATCAAGCCCAGGCGGTGACTGCCATCGCTTGGCACCTGCTGCCACCACAGTGAGCAGTGGGCGCGGGGTGCTCGATGGGCATCGAGCCAAACCCAATGCGCATCGGCGCCATGCTCGTGGAGCACGGCAGGATCGAAACCGGCGGCAAGCTCTCCCGTGACCAGGCTGTGCCACGCGGGACTGTCGGAAATGAGGTGGGCGTTCATCAAATCTCCTCAGCGCCAGACCAGTCGCATCGGCAAACCGTTTTTCACGCGCAGTGTGATGCCCGGATGGGGGACCGCTCGGGTGTGGGGCAGCGGCACCAGCTGACAATGCTGGACCCAGGTCGCGAGCAGCAGCACCGCTTCGCTCAGGGCGAAGTTCATGCCGATGCAAAGCCGCGGCCCGGAGCCAAACGGCAGGTACACATAGTGGGAGCGCTTGGCGACTTGCTCGGCCTCAAAGCGATCTGGATTGAAGCGTTCAGGATGGTCCCAAAATTCGGGATGACGGTGCATCACATACGTGGCGACGATGACCAGCGCACCCGGCGCAATCGCGAAACCGCCGATCACGTCGGCTTCGCGCGCGCGGCGCTCCAATGCCCAAATCGGTGGATACAGCCGCATGGATTCTTCAAGCACTTGCCGGGTGTAGGGCAAGCGCTGTAGCTCGTCGAACGTCGGTGCGCGGCCATGGAGAAGCGAGGTGGCTTCAGCGTGCACACGGGCCGCGATGTCGGGATGCTGGCCGAGCAGGTGCCAGGTCCAGGTCAGCGCGTTGGCTGTCGTTTCGTGTCCGGCCAGCATCAGCGTGACAATTTCGTCGCGCAGCCAGGTGTCGTCGAAATCGCCGCTGTGATCTTGCGCGCGCGCTTCAAGCAATTGGGCCAGCAGGTCGTGGGTGGGCGGCCCCGTGCGTTGCCGACGGCGTCGCAAAATGTCTTCGACCAGCGCGTACAGGCGGTCGCGCTCGCGCACAAACGCGCGGTTGCCGGGGGTGGGCCAGGCCAGGGGCAGCGCCAAGCCTTCGATCCGGCGGTACAGGTGGGCCAGGGTCACCTCGATCGCCCGTTCAACCGCCTCGGTCGTGTCGGCCAAGTCGTCGCCCAGCATGGCGCGGCCGACGATGCGGTAGGTGACGCGCATCATCTCGGCGGAGACATCAATCTGGTCCGTACCGCTGGTACGCCAGCGTTGCATGACATCCAGCCCGCACTCGGCCATCAAGGGCGCGTACTTTGCGACCTGTCCGAGCCCGAATGAGGGCTGCATCAAGCGCCTTGTCTGGCGCCAGCGCTCGCCGTTGGCCGCCAGCAGGCTGCGCCCGGCGAGCAGGGCGGTCTCGGTGGTGGCGCGGCCGGTCTTGGGATACTGTTCCTGGTGGTCGCGCAGCACATGGCGCGCGTGATCGGGATGACTCAGGCAGACCATGGGATAAGGCCCCATGTGATAGCGAACCACATCGCCATACCGTTGCCGCCCTTGGCACAACATGTCCAAGCCCTGCTGCCTGAAGCGAATCAGATTGCCCAGCAGCGGCAGGCTCCACGGCCCAGGGGGGCGCTGGGGCGATGTCATGCGGCCAACCGTCTGCGGCGGGCCATTTGGCGGGCCACAGCGATCCCGATCGCGGCGGTGGCCAGGCCGCCGAGGATGTCGAGCGCATAGTGTTGCTTCGTCGTCAGCACCGACAGCGCCAGTACCGCGTACACGAGGGCGATGACGACACCGCGCCGCTTGGAGTGTTGGTGCGTCAAGTACCAGCAGCCCAGCGCCGGCACGCTGATGTGCCCGGATGGAAAGCAATTGGCCGGCGTGTCAATGCCGATCAACCAGCGGTACAGCACCTCACTGGGGCCGTCGCCGCTTGGGACGGGCGGCCGCTCGTAGACGGTGGGGTAGAGGATAAAGATGCTGTAGTTGATGAGCACCGTGATGGTCAGCGCGGTCATCGCCTCGATGAGTTTGGGCCGCGACTCGATCAGCACAGGAAGGTACATGCCGGCGATCAGTATGAAGTAGGGGATCACCGTCCACGGGAGGAAGGGGATGTCGGCCTCGAACGGCAACAGGGGCAGGTGATGTGGCGCTGTCCATGGATAGCGGTTGGTCAGCTGGTAGCCGATGTAGAGAAACGAGGTCCAGGGCAAGACGATCAAGAGGTTGCGCCCGATCTGGCGCCCGTCGTAACTGACCGTCATGAAAAAATCCTCGCCACGGGGGAGACCAGCGCTGCCACAGGGAGCGACGCAGTGAAGCCTGCGAGGCCCTGAAAGAACCAGCGCTTGGAGTCGCCATCGGCCTTCAACTGGGCATGCACGTGTTTGAACACCAGCGTTGTGGCCGCGATGGGGAGCACGGCGAATGCCGCCAGCCACGGCCAGGGCGTTGGCAGCTCGCTGTGCTACAGCCCCAGCCACACGAGTGCGAAGACGCTGCCCAGCGCGACCGCGACGGGCAGCGGCTTGCCGTGGAGTCGCGCGGTGAGCGCCAGCTGCGTCGCAAACGACACGACAAATGCAAAGTGAAGCGCCGGTTGGCCCAGGCTTTTCGCCGCGAGCACCCAGATCAGTCCGGCGCCGGTGATGCCCAGCATCGCTCGGGTGCCGTGGGCGCGACGCAACTCCGCGCGATCGGCCAGGAGCGGGTAGAAAAGCAGCATCACGGCGGGCGGCATCAACCACGTGGTGTCGCCCAGCGCCCAGAACGCGTAGCTGGCGAGCGCGGCGGCCAACGCCCCGCTGTCGCTCAAGGTTGAACGGTTGCGCCACCACCAGGTGAACCCGGTCAGGCCAATGATGACAAGACAGCGCTGGGCCAGCTCGAGCACCGTCAAATCAAGCGAGACTTTCAACAACACGAAGGCCCCGAGCGGGATGAACAAATTGTCAAGGCCGCGGCCGGAAATCGCCTCAAACAAAGCGACCAAGGCCCCGAGTGTCAAAGCGATGAGCAGCGTCTCGGCACGGCCGAGGTCGGATGCGAGGAGCAGGGGGATGTGGACGCAGAAGAAGGCGACGGTGAAAAACGCGATCGATCCCTCGGCACTCTTTTTCTGGTTGTCGCCGACCTGGTAGTGAAGCTGGCCATAGTGCACGCCGATCAACGCGGCGACGGCATCGGCCAAGGTCAGGATCAGGATCGGAATGCAGAACAGCAGCGGGTTGGCGCGCCCCCGCGTGAACGAGAGAGAAAAAACCAGCGCGACCGCCAGCGGAAAGTACACCTCACCGAGCGAGTCACGGGCGACGCCGTGCAGTACATCGCCAACGCCGCGCTTCCAGGAGGCCTTGAGTTTGATGGCGCTCAAGGCCACGATCGAGCCCGCGGCCAGCACAATCACGGGCCAACGGGCGGCAAACAGCCAGGGAAACGACAGCGTGACAAGTCCCATGCCGATGTGCAGCAGCTTGCGCGACAACTCGGGCGCCAACGCGCCGCTGCGGCGGAAGTGGTGGAGCACGCCGAGCAAGCCACCGAGCATCACCGGCACCAAGGCCAGACCCAACCAGGGTGACAGCTCGGGTGCGATCAAATCCGCTCCTCGACCACGAAGGCGCTGTAGAAAAACGCCTTGTCGCGCTCAAACCCGGCGCGTGCAACGCTTGGCAGCGGGCGCAGCAGCTGCGCCAGGCTCGGCGGCCGCGAGCGCGGGGCCAGCATGTTCCAGTAAGCCAGCCGCCCGCCCGGGCGCGCAGCGCGGATCAGGCGGGCGAGCAAACGCTCCGTGTTCGCCTCGGACATGTACTCAAAAATGTCACTCAGGTTGAAATGATCGATGGCGCCGTCGTCCACGCGATCCAAATAGTCCTCGAACGACGCCAGGTGCCATTCGATGCGATCCAGCCCTGAGCGGATGGCATCAAAGTTTTCTGGGCGCAAGGCGAAGGGCAGGGCGGCGCCATGCTGTCCCAGCAGGATCCACCGAATGCGCGGGGGGCTACATCCATTGCGGTAGGCCGCGAAGCGGCCCAGAGGCGAAGCCGACCGGATTGGGTGGAGGGGGATAGCGCGCCGTCCGCAGGACGGCCTCAGTTGTCGGGGCGATCCTGCTGCTGGACGTGCGGCTGAATGATCGACAGCGGTGCGCTGCCGCAGGACAAGACGCAACAGCTGCGTGACCCATGCCTGCTATATTGACCAACCGACATGAGCGCCGCTCAAAACCTCCGCAAAGCAAGCTATCGGCTGTATCCGACGCCGAAGCAAGCTGCCGCGATGGCTGCCATTCTTCGATCCCATCAACAGCTCTACAACGCCGCGCTTGAAGAGCGCATCGACTGCTACCGCAAGACCGGGTGAACGCTGAGCTTTGCCGATCAATGCAAGTCACTGACTGCCCTGCGCTCGGAGCTGCCCGAGTGGGCACAGGCCGCGAACTGCTCCAGCCAGCAGATGACACTGCGCCGCCTGGACAAGGCATTTGCTGCCTTCTTCCGTCGTGTCAAGGCAGGGCAGGCGCCGGGCTTTCCCAGGTTCAAGTCGCTGGGGCGCTTCCCAGGCATGTCCTTTAAGAGTCACGGCGACGGTTGGCGCTTCACGCCCGCAGAGAATTGGCGTCATGGGTCGCTGCGCTTATCAGGGGTGGGCCAGATTGCCGCACGCGGCAAGGCCCGCCAGGGCGGCGACATTCGCGCCAGTGAGGTACTGCACCGCGACGGCAAATGGTATTTGTCGCTGACGCTGGACATTGGGCAGCCCCAACGAGAGCGAACGCAGGACGGCGCAC